>NZ_CP195159.1:962313-1283085 GCF_051200815.1 Timonella sp. A28
ACGAACCAGTTGCCGGTGTAGACCGTCCCAGCCAAATCGCGTTCGCAACAACGCTCAAAGCCCTCGTTGAGCAAGGAAAAACAATCGTCGTCGTCCTACACGAACTCGGCGAATTCCGTCCGCTCATCACTCGAACCGTAGTGCTACGACACGGAAAAATCGTGCACGACGGTAGCGCACCACAACCGACCGGCGAACACGGCGACGAAAACCACGTACATATTCACCCCCATGAAGGCTTCACACCTGAAGGGTCAGCGCTGCTAGCAGAGACAGGATTCGAAGCATGACAATTATGAGCGAACTAGAATCCTTTTTCACTGATCCACTCATGCAGCGGGCGCTTATCGCCGCCATCATCGTCGGGCTCGTCGCACCCGTTATGGGCACATATCTTGTGCAACGGAAACTTTCCCTCCTTGGTGACGGAATCGGCCACGTTGCACTAACGGGTGTGGCTTTAGGGTGGGTCGTTGGCGGAGCAATGGGTTTTGTGGAACAAGACGCCCTCGCAATTCCTGGTGCTGTCATCGCCGCAATAGCTGGCGCAGTCGCTATTGAACTTGTCCGAGAACGAGGAAAAACTTCTGGAGACGTCGCCCTTGCGATGCTGTTCTACTCAGGAATCGCGGGCGGTGTTGTCCTCATTGGATTAGCCGGTGGAACAAACGCAAACCTGATGGCCTACCTCTTTGGTTCTATCTCGACAGTCACCCAACTTGATCTTGTCCTGATTGCTATTCTCGGAATCATCATCCTCGCTGTAGGCGTGGGCATGCGGTCACTGTTTTTTGCAATATCGAACGATGAAGAATTTGCGCGTGCTTCAGGCTTGCCGGTACGAGCAGCAAACATAACCATCGCAGTTGTCGCTGCCCTCACCGTCACAGTTTCGATGCGTGTTGTTGGCCTCTTGCTTGTTTCCGCAATAATGATCTTGCCTGTCGCAGTCGCACAGCTCACAACAGCGTCATTTAAAACAACAATGCGTGTAGCCATGGCAGTAGGCGTCACAGTCACTGTGAGCGGTCTCATGGTTACCTACTGGATTCCGCTGTCTCCAGGTGCGACCATAGTAATTCTTGCCGTTGTCGCATACGTTCTTGTCAGCCTCGCGCGAGTCTTATTTGTCAGTTCCCGCAATAGACATGCCGACCCGCATCCTGATGTACCCGACGACGTCACCTATGAATCGGCTCCTGCGAAAGATGTGGCATCATGCAACGAATGACAAAACAACGAGCAGCAATCGCTGAACTCTTAGAAGCGACTGATGATTTTAAGTCTGCTCAACAATTGCATGATCTTTTGCGTGAACGTGGCGAGACAGCAGGTCTTGCCACGGTTTACCGCACCCTGCAAAACCTCGCGGATGCTGGCGAACTTGATGTGCTGCGCACAGGAGATGGTGAAGCGCTCTATCGTCGCTGCGAACGCACCGAACACCACCACCATTTAGTATGCCGTTCATGCGGAAAAACCGTTGAAATCGATGGCCCAACCGTTGAAGACTGGGCCCGAAAAGTTGGTCATTCATTCGGGTTCTCCCAGATTGAACACACCATCGAGCTTTTCGGAACCTGCTCAGAGTGCTCCTAAGCACCACAAACACGTGTGCTTAGGCACACCTAACAATATTTCTTCCAAGAACAGATAATCTAGAAGAATGCCAGACGCACTCGATGACGCACCAGTCTTTGTGCTGTTTGTATTCTTTTTCAGTATTGCGTTCCTGCGCACTCAAGCAACCTACTGGCTAGCTAGGTACGTTGCGTACCGGACAATGCGCAGCTCCGATTTCAAGAACCCGACGATGGGCCGTATTGCACATTGGATTAATACAAATGCGCAAGGATCAGGAATCAACGCGGTACACCGTTGGGGCGCTTTAGCGGTGTTTGGATCCTTCTTCATGTCTGGAACAAAGACTGTCATCAACCTCGCGGCAGGACTCACCCGCATGAAATTTCCCGTGTGGCTTGCAGCGATGACTGCAGGATGCGTAGCACACGGCATCATTTATGCAACAATCGGCTGGGCCGCATGGCTAGCGGCTCTCTCCGCTGCGGCCGGATCACCGCTAGGCCTTGCAATCGTTGTACTGTTCATTGGTGCTGTGGTGTGGACGATTCTACGAACACGCAAAAAATTACGGCTTGAAAACAACGACCACACCCACACACAGGAGAATAACCTACTCGGTTAGCTTTCTTGTTCCACAGCAGGTTTATCTAACGCTCCACCGTAACGCCTATCGCGTTGCGCATACTGCTCGATTGCTTGCCACAAAGTGCGACGGTCAAAGTCAGGCCACAGCGTATTCAAGAAAACCATTTCGGCATATGCCGACTGCCACAACATAAAGTTAGAAAAACGCTGCTCCCCTGAACTACGAACAAACAGGTCAACGTCTGGTAAATCAGGTTCGTCGAGGTACCGTGCGATTGTTTTTTCTGTTACTTTTTTCGGATCAATTTTTCCAAGAGCTGCATCTTTAGCAATCTGTGCTGCCGCATCAGCTATCTCAGCGCGTCCACCATAGTTCACGCACATGTTCAACGTGCAGACAGTGTTATCTTTCGTCAGTTCCTCAGCGGCTTCCAACTCTTTGATAACTGACGCCCACAACTTTGGTCGCCGCCCCGACCAGCGCACTCGCACGCCCCACTCGTTGAGGATGTCTCGGCGTCGCCGTAATACTTCTTTATTGAAGCCCATAAGAAATCTAACTTCTTCAGGTGAGCGCTTCCAATTTTCTGTAGAGAACGCATAAGCAGACACATGCTTCACACCGATTTCGATAGCCCCGGCAACAACATCAAGCAAAGCAGCCTCACCAGCCTTATGCCCTTCGGTGCGCGGTAAACCACGCTGGTTTGCCCATCGTCCATTGCCATCCATCACTAACGCAACGTGTTGCGGCACAAACTGCGCCGGAATAGCTGGCGGTTGAGCACCTGAAGGATGCGGAAAAGGCACCGAAACGTGTTGCTCCGATGAGGTCTTGTGCGAGGGAGTCATTCTGTTTTATTGTCCTGTTCGGTCAACGAGTCGTAACGCTCGTAATGTGCGTTCAAGATGATATTGGCTATATGCAGCGACGAGACCTGCTGCTTCTTTTCGTGTTCGCTCATCTGTTGCTAATGCGACGTCCCAGTCACCACTTAATAGCGCAGAAAGCAAAACGAAAGTTTCTGGCGAAGGAGATGCAGCGCCTGGCTGTCGACATTCAGCGCATACGGCCCCTCCTTGCGCAAGCGAATATGCGCGATGGGGTCCTGCCGTTCCACACCGTGCGCAATTGTCAAAGCTTGGAGCGTATCCGGCAACAGCAAATGCACGTAGCAAATAGGAATCTAAGATAAGCGAAGCCGGCTTAACGCCTTCGGCCATCGTCCGTAAGCCACCAGTAAGCAGCCAATACTGTTGAATTGCCGGTTCGTGTTCAGCAGCAACAAGTTTGTCAGCTGTCTCGAGCATTGCGACGCTTGCCGTGTATTTAGCGTAATCCTCGCAGATTGGTCGAGCGAATGGTCCAATTGTCTCGACTTGGGTAACCATGTCGAGGCTTCGACCTTCATTGAGTTGTACATCGACGTGCATGAATGGTTCGAGACGTGCTCCGAACTTCGACGAAGTTCTACGCACGCCTTTAGCAACAGCACGTATTTTTCCGCGCTCACGGGTCAGTAGCGTGATAATTCGATCCGCTTCACCCAGCTTTTGTGCTCTCAACACAACTGCGTCATCTCGGTATAGCGGCATTGTCCTATTCTCTCATTTCAACGGCCTACTATCGTCCAAGCACAGTTACCACAAATGGTAAAGAGTCCTCCTACCTGTGAGGCAGGAGGACTCTCTACAGCAAAGGCTGTTCAGGCTGCGCTTAACGCTGTTCTTGCTCTATGACGTGACGGCCTTGCCTGTTAATCGCAGAGATAATCGCTTTTAAGGAAGCAGTAGTAATCGACGGATCAATACCGACGCCATAAAGGATCTCGTCAGCGACCATGCACTCAACATAGGCAGCTGCTGAAGCGTCTCCACCTTCTGACAGTGCGTGTTCTGCATAGTCAAGAACAGAAACGTCAATTCCAAGTCCGCGCAGCACCTCAATAAACGCTGCAACGGGACCGTTTCCTGTGCCCTCAAGGGTTTTTTCTACCCCATCGTCAACTAGGTTTACTTGCAGAGCGTTAAACCCGTCTTCGCTTGAAGTCGCACGAGTGCCCTTAAGCGCAAAGCGTCCCCACGGATCAAGGTCTATACCTGCGCTGCTGACCGGCAAGTATTCGTCCACAAAAATTCGCCATATGTCGTTGCTTGTTACTTCTCGGCCTTCTGTGTCCGTAACGTTTTGCACAACACGAGAGAATTCAATTTGTAGGCGACGAGGCAGGTCAAGGGAATGTTCAGTCTTCAGCATGTAGGCGATTCCGCCCTTGCCTGATTGCGAGTTCACTCGAATCACGGCTTCGTAGCTTCGACCAACATCTTTCGGGTCAATCGGAAGATATGGAACAGCCCACACGAGATCATCAACGCTAGCTCCTGCTTGTGCAGCCTTAGAATCCATAGATTCCAAGCCCTTTTTGATTGCATCCTGGTGAGAGCCAGAGAAAGCCGTGAACACGAGGTCGCCGGCGTATGGGTGCCGTTCATGTACAGGAATTTGGTTGCAGTGTTCTACAGTGCGTCGAATGTGGTCGATGTCAGAGAAATCGATTTGCGGGTCGATGCCTTGTGAAAACAAGTTCATTCCCAAAGTGACAAGGTCAACGTTGCCTGTGCGTTCACCGTTACCGAAGAGGCACCCTTCAATACGGTCGGCTCCGGCTTGGTATCCCAATTCTGCTGCTGCAACCGCAGTTCCGCGATCGTTATGCGGGTGCAGTGACAAAATCACGTTTTCGCGGTGATGGAGGTTTCGGTTCATCCACTCAATGGAATCCGCGTACACGTTCGGGGTGGCCATTTCGACTGTGGCTGGCAAGTTGATGATGACTTTGCGGTCTGGGGTAGGTTCGAGGATGTCGAGCACTTCGTTACATATGCGCACTGCGAATTCGAGTTCAGTGCCCGTGTATGACTCTGGTGAATATTCGTAATAAATGTCAGTGTCTGGAAGTGTGTGCTCAAATTTTTTGCACAGTTTTGCACCGTCAAGGGCAATATCGATGATGCCGTCTTGGTCTTTACGGAACACAACTTCACGTTGCAGCACTGAAGTTGAGTTATACAAGTGAACGATTGCTTGCTTTGCTCCCTGCAGTGATTCAAACGTCCGCGCGATCAAATGTTCACGTGATTGGGTGAGTACTTGAATAACAACGTCATCGGGAATGTGGCCTTCTTCGATGAGGAGGCGAACAAAATCAAAGTCTGTTTGTGAAGCTGATGGAAACCCAACTTCAATTTCTTTAAAGCCCATCGAAACAAGGAGTTTGAACATACGCAGTTTTCGTTCTGCGTCCATCGGTTCAATAAGTGCTTGGTTACCGTCACGGAGGTCAACCGCGCACCAGCGTGGGGCCTGAGTAATAGTTTTATCTGGCCAGGTTCTATCGGGAAGATCCACTTTAATGTGTTGTTGGAACGGCACATACTTGTGAATCGGCATGCCTGAAGGCTGTTGTGAAGTGTGAACGTTCATTGTTCAAAAATCCTAACGGTGTACGAAAAACTAGATGGAAGCTAGGTGGAAGCCGGCACACCAACCGCCGCGACGAGTGACCGGCTTAATTAGCCTCGTCGCGGCAAAGAAGAAGTAGGTTAGCCATCTTAAAGCCGTACACGGTTCCTACTGTACATCGATTTAGTTAGAGACGATGTCACATATCACACAGCGGTCATTAAAAAATCAGGTTTATATCGCATGCTGGCATACGAAAGGTGGGGCATCAACGAGTGATGCCCCACCTTAACGTTGGTTATTTAGAAAGGTCCGCCAAGGAATGACCCTAGTACACCAAGGTTATCCATCCACCACATTTCGTCAGTGAGGTGGCCTTCTTCTGCAAGGCGCAAGGCGTTAGATCCGAGGACGCCCATCGAATCAGCGCCGGTCTGGCTTGAAGCGATGTACCAACCACCATCTTCTTTCTTTGCAAGAAGGCGTAGTTGGTCGAGCCCAAGTTCTTGAGCTGCTGGAATATCGCGAATGCACAAGGACATGTCCATGCCGAGCGATGTGATGTCGGCGCACTCCGAGTTGAGGGTGACTGCTACTGGTGTGCCGTCCATATCTGCTGAGATTTCGAAGGAATCTAACTTCAAGTAAGCGAGGTCGCCTTCAACACGGTCAACGGAGAATACAGGGTCCGAGAATTGGACTTGCTTAAGGGCTTCTTCGAACATGGCAAGTTCAGGCCCTTCCAATGGAAGAGCGGAGCTTACAGCGCCCATACCGCGTTCAGCAGCAATAACGTACTGGAATGAATCACTGAAATTAAGGGTTCCTACGCCGTCAATGTACGTTTTAGCCCATGCGGCAGCGGCTTCTTCTGGTTTTGCTGAGCCCTTACCTTCTGGGATTTCCGCATATGCAAGTTCTTTGCCTACGGTTTTTGCTTGGACGTCGTACATGGTCATAACTGGGCTGACGAACCACCCACCATCAACCTTATGAGCTACGAAAGCGAATGGAACTTTTTCAGTTTCGGCGTCAGGCAGAACCTCTTCTGTCCAGTCTGTTCTGTCGTTAAGGCCGCTTAACCCTTCGAGAGTATCTAAAGAATCAAGTGAATCGAAAGCAGAAGCACCTTCATCCATAACAGGAATTTGCAGGTCTTCAGCAGTAAATGTGGCAGGGAAATCTTTATCAACGGAAGAAACAATTTCATCTTTGATTTCTTGTTCCGTTGGGAAGGTTTCACCAGCGTCAGTAATGAGTTTTCCGATGCTGCTCTTTTCCAGATCAGCCATAACCCCATTAGCGACGTTCGCTAGTTTCTCTCCGTCGGCATCCACAGTGAATTCACCTGAGGTAAGAGAAACCAACGCATAGTTGTCGTTAACTTCCTTCACCGAGTACTTCACGTTCTTTGTGGTGATATCAAGAGCATCAAAAGCATCTGTGAAGGCTTTTGTGTAATTGTCTTGATTAATTTTTCCCTCAAAGTGAGAGAAGAACTGTTCAGATGATGAGGTAAACAAGTCAACATCACTTGGTAGTAATGATCCATACACAGCGACGAGGTCTTTGTTATCAAGTCCATTTACAAGCTGTTCAACAGCTGCCTGTGGGGTCTCGGACCCACCAGTTTTCGAAAACACGAAGTGGTTCAACGCGAATGCGGCGGAACCAACAGCCACTAGGGCGCCTGCGGCAATGGCGATCCACTTTACGCGGCTGCTTTTCTTAGGCGCGTTTTCTTGGGCTTCCCCAGCGTTTTCAACTGCAACAGCTGCAGGAAGAGTTGCTGTTGGAGGCTGAGGCACTTCATCCTGTGCAACCTGCGGTAATGGAGCGGTTTCGCTTGGAGGTTGCGGGATTGAAGGAAGTTGCGTGGTGGCTTCAGCGGTTTCCGCGTCAGCAGGCGCAGCAGCATCCGCCAACTCTGTTAGGAGGTCTGCGGGTGCTGCAGGGTTTTGCGCAACAAACTCACGTAGATCTGGGCGTTGTTGAGCAATTTCGCGTAGGACATCCGCAGGGGTGTGTGGGTCACTAGCGAGTTCGGGGGTGTAATCGCCTGGTTGCGACATCGAAAACCAATCTTATTGTGGATACGTTCTTTCAACATCGGGAGTCTAGCCGCAAACAGGGTGATTGTAGATATCCGTCCACAAAAATCATTCAAAAGTCTGATAAAAACGTGGTGCGAAAAGGAAAAACTCTTCGCACCACGCTCTTGTCTTACTTAGTTCGCTTTGCCAAAGCCTTATTTATCTCTGGATCATCAATCTGGGTCAGCCAGTCAATCAACGCCGGATATGTTGCAGGGTTTTGTGCCAAAGCCGGCCGTAATTCCGGCGCTACTTCTGCGATCTTTGCTAACACAACCGCTGGAGTATTCGGATTCAACGCATCGTCTTGGGTGTATCCATGACTGTTTGTTCCGCCACCAACGAGTGATCGTGTGTCGAAAACTTCAGTCTCTTCTACGCTCCCTTTCACAGAATTCGCAGACGCGCGCTTTAAAACTGTAGTTTCGTCGGGAATACCTGCATGTTGATCCGCATCAGTTGGTTGCGTTGATTCGACTTGTTCCGTTGCAGGCGTATCGCCGTAAGCCGCTGCACGACGAACCACGGAAGCTTTTTCGCTAGCAGATTTAGAGGCAATAACCTCGTTACGCGGCTGCTGCCACTGATATACGGCAGGGTTCACTTCAGTACGGCGCCCAGCCGATTGCGCAAAATACTCACGAGATTCCCGATTTCCAATAAGCGCGTACACGCCCAAAGCAGGTAGCCCAAGTGAGCACAAAAGATAAGCAAAAACAGGTGCAAACGAAATGTTGATCGCGTTCATTACGATCCCTGCAATAACCGCAACAGCTAACACGACGATGATTGTTGGACGGCTAGCACCCGGGTTCTTATTGAATGTCCGCAGCCCCCACATAGCTGCTGCAGCAACCACAAGAGCGATCACAGCAATCCCAACGGCTGTTGGGATGTAAGAGTCCCGGAAAACAGCAGGGTATCGATCAGATAACACCACATATGTGAGGAAAGGAGTCACCGCGATAACACCTGCAACAAGAATCAAAAGCCGCAGTACGTGGGCGATAAGGTCTAAACGCTCTTCAACTTTGGACGTTCGATTTAATGCGTGACTAAAGGCTGGCGACGCTACTACAGCCGCAAATGCAGGCAGCAAAACCCCACCAATACCAATGGTCAATTCAAAAGTTCCTGGCTCACGGAAAACTGGAGGGAACAAGCCCACCACGTCAAACGTAGTAACGTTGCGTACGCCGCCACCTGCAAAATAAAGCGATAATGCGACAAAAATTCCGAGACCAACGACTGCGCTTCGCCAGCCAGCAGAATGCTTCACTAGTACTGCAACAACTGGCACAACAATTAAAGACGCTAGAGCGACCACCACAGCAGTAAAAGATATGCCGGGCACGAAGCCTAGAGATACGGCAGTCCACCCGTAGGTCAAAGACACCACGTAAGCAGCAATAATCAAGACAGCAAGTCCGGTCGCAATCAACCGTGCGGTAGCTGCCGCTTTCAGATCCTGATGTGCCGGACCTATTTCGCTTGCGCGTGCTTGTGCGCTCAACGCAACACCGACTGCAGCAAGGGCTATTCCCGACCCCACAAACGACAGCTGGCCACTGAACCTAAAATCGCTAAACACTACCCACAAAAAATAAGCAATAAAAGGAACAGCTAGTATGAGTCGCACTGCACGTGTCTTAGACACAGTCCAGTTCTGAGGCAATAATCCAAACCGAGCAAGATACGGAAGCGTTAATGCGCTTGCAGCAATAAGTACACTAATAAAAAACCATACTGAGGTCCCGCCAGCGTTCAGTAACGAAAACTCTTTGGGTAATGCGCACGACATGGCGAATACAACAACAGCGATGCCGTCTCGCACATAGTCTGATTCGGGAATACTACGGAATGCTTTCTTTACCGGGTGGGAAGGATCGCTCATTTCTGAAGTCGATCCAGATAGTGCAGGTTGTGCAGTCATTCTTCCTCCTCCAACATGTGCATCGGGTTTGGCTTACCTCACGAAACACAAATCAAACGACCACCACGGCATGAATTCTTTTTAGAATCCGAGTCGTTGTAGCAGTTTGGGGTCACGTTGCCAATCTTTAGCAACTTTTACTCGTACATCAAGATACACACGTGCACCGAGTAATGCCTCGATACCAGAACGGGCTTGAGTACCCACATGGCGTAAACGTGACCCGCCTTTACCAATAACAATCGCTTTTTGGGACTCTCGCTCAACGTAAAGAGAAACCCGCACGTCTACCAGTGGCATACCGTTCTTCTTTGTGTCACGTTCGACAATTTCGTCAACCACAACGGCAAGGGAGTGCGGAAGTTCGTCGCGCACGCCTTCAAGCGCTGCTTCACGAATCAGTTCCGCGATCATCACGCTTTCTGGTTCGTCTGTCATTTCGCCGTCGAGGTAAAAATCTCCGCCTTCGGGAAGGTGCGAAACAAGTACTTTCCGTAAAGCTTCAACTTGAAAACCATCTTGAGCTGACACCGGAATAATGTCAGCGAATTCGCTGAGCGCCTGTACATCAAGGAGGTGCTCTGTCATCCGGTCACGAGAAACAAGGTCGGATTTCGTGACGACCGCAACGATAGGAGTCTTCACACGTTTTTCGTTAATTTTTTCTAACTCGGCAGCAATGTAACGGTCACCGGGACCAATTTTTTGATCTGCTGGCAAGCAGAAAGCAACCACATCGACTTCGCTAAGGGTGGACTTCACCAGATCATTGAGCCGCTCCCCCAAAAGTGTTCTAGGACGGTGCAATCCTGGGGTGTCCACAAGAATAAGCTGCGCATCAGGGGTGTTCACAATTCCGCGAATCGTGTGTCTCGTAGTTTGCGGTTTACTCGACGCGATAGCGACTTTCTGCCCCACCAAAGCATTAGTAAGTGTGGATTTACCCGCATTTGGTCGTCCCACAAGGCAGGCAAATCCAGACCTATGTGCATCAGTCTGTGGTTTAGCCTTAGTCATTTTTCTTCTCCTCGAGGTCGGTATCCTCATCGTGCGATGGTTCATTCAAACTATGTTCTTCAACCGAAGTTGTCACATCATCGCCCAGTTCCTTATTGGTTATTTCTGAGGCGTTCAACAATGTGACGCGGACTGCAGAGAGTTGCTTGCGTCGGCCAGCAAATTCGTCAGCCGTGATCCGCACACCGTGAACAGTTACTTGCGAACCAGCAATCGGGATTTTCCCTAACGTTTTAGCTAACAACCCAGCGACAGTATCGACGTCTGGATCGTCAATGTTCTTGTTAAAAAGTTCCCCAAGATCGTCTAACGACAATCGCGCAGGAACGCTAAAAGTGTTGTCGCCTAAATCTTCAACGGTTGGCGAGGCCGTATCGTGCTCGTCAGTGAGGTCTCCCACGATCTCTTCGAGGATGTCTTCAATGGTGACCAAACCTGCAACGCCACCATACTCGTCAATCGCCATAGCAATATGTTCAGCGTTTGCTTGCATTTCACGAAGCAGCTGATCGACAGCTTTTGATTCTGGATAAAACTGTACGGACCGCATAACATCGCCTGCGGTCTTTGAGTCGGGGTCTGAAGAGTTCAGCAACACTCGTGCCGCATCCTTAAAGAACAGCACACCTAATACTTCGTCGCTCGATTCCCCCACCACAGGAACGCGGGAAAACCCAGAACGAATAAATAAGTTTTGGGCTTTCCGTAACGGAACAACGGCTTCAATCGTCACCATGTCAGTACGGGGCACCATGACTTCACGCAATGTTGTGTCGTGCAGTTCGAACACGGAACGCAGCATGAGGCGCTCATCGTCTTCAATAGCGTCAGATTCGTCAACGCGGTCGACGAGTTCACGCAGTTCAGTTTCGTCGTCGGCTTCTTGAGTAGCACGCGCGCCACTGGTCATTTTGCTGACCCAGCCCGTTGACTTCACCACAAGCCACAACAGTGACGAGGTAGCGCCAAGAACACGGGCCGGATGGTGTCGTCCAAAAGTCCGTGGGGATACCCGCACCAACACCAAAGAAACAAGCGCACTAACAACAGTTGCGATGATGACAACCAGCCACCACTCATCAAAAATTGATGCGATAGAGACAGTGATACATGCGGTTGCAATCATTTCCGCCACAACACGCACAAACGCTGCAGAAGCCGCCGTTTGGGCTGCCTGCTCTGCTAAAAACTGAACACGTGAAGCAGCGTGTGGATGCCGTTCAGCCAGCTCTATAACCGCCCCGCGGGTAACCCGCAGCACAGCTGCCTCACCGGCAGATAACACTGCTGCAAAGGAAATCCCCAACACAGCAATAACGATCAGAACAGCTATCGGGGCATCATTTAAAAGATTCATGAGGATCGTGAAGCAAGGAACGTCAACAAAAGATGACGTTGCAACGCAAACATCTCTTTTTCTTCTTCCGGTTCCGCATGGTCATAACCAAGTAAGTGCAAGATGCCGTGCACGGTTAGCAGCAGAAGTTCCTCAACAGTTGAGTGGCCTGCAGCTTGTGCTTGCTCAATAGCAACAGTTGGACATAACACGATGTCACCAAGCAAACCTGCGGGGGTCACAGAGTTTTCCGTACCTGGACGAAGCTCATCCATGGGGAAAGACATCACATCCGTTGGGCCTTCTAAGTCCATCCACTGCACGTGCAGGTCGCTCATCGTGTCAGTGTCGACGAACAACACGGACAGTTCGGTAAGCGGGTGAATGTGCATAGCATCAAAAACGAACCGCGCTAACTCGACAAACTCAGTTTCTGGTACTGCATAATCCGATTCGTTATTGACCTCAATGCTCACTGGTTTATGCCTTTCTCAAATGTGCTCGGCCGATGTGTTGGACGAGAAGACCTCCGCGGGCTCTGCCCTTCTTGGGAAGAGACATCCCATCGCGCGTATGCATCAATAATGTCGGAGACTAACGAGTTTCTCACAACATCGGACGCGCTCAAATGGCAAAACTCGATGTCGTCTACCCCAGTCAACACATCTTCGATGATTCGCAACCCTGAAACGGTTCCGCTCGGTAAATCGACTTGGGTGTTATCACCCGTGATTACCATCTTCGAGTTTTGCCCAAGGCGGGTAAGGAACATTTTCATCTGTTCCTTAGATGTGTTTTGTGCTTCATCCAAGATGATAAAAGCGTCGTTAAGCGTACGTCCACGCATGTAAGCCAATGGCGCGACCTCAATAGTTCCTGATTCCATCAGCCGTGGAATCGCTTCTGGATCAATCATGTCCCGCAAGGAATCAACCAAAGGACGCAAGTACGGGTCGATCTTGTCGTTTAAGGAACCAGGCAAAAACCCTAACCGTTCCCCTGCTTCTACGGCAGGACGAGTCAAAACGATACGGCTCACTTGCTTAGCTTGGAGCGCTTGCACCGCCTTAGCAACAGCTAAATATGTTTTTCCGGTTCCTGCTGGGCCTACGCCAAACGTAATGGAATGCGTTTCGATAGCATCAACATAATTTTTTTGACCAAGGGTTTTGGGACGAATCGATCGCCCCTTATTGGTCAAAATATTGAACGTTAATATTTCGGCAGGACGCGTAACTGTTGCGGTCGAGAGCATCCGGACGGAATGTGTAACCACGTCGGGAGTAAGCGGTGTTCCAGCCTCAACAACTTCTACGAGTTCATCTAACAGGCGAGAAGCCAAAGCAACATCACCTGATGGGCCACGCAACGTGATTGTGTTTCCTCGTGCGTGGAAGTCAACTGTAGGAAACCCTTGCTCAATAGATTTGAGTACGGAGTCGGCCGGACCTAAAAGCATCGACATTGACACCTGAGGTGGCACCACGATCCGATGCTCAACGTTTACGTGTGTAGGCGCATTGAGCGAGTCATAAGATGCCATATAAGTGAACCGAACTCCTTGCCGTCTGAATACCGCTGTACTGAAGCAAGTTTACTTCTGTCATGCGACGTGTGCGCTCATTACTGTACCGGCTGTATAAATTCGTTTTCCTGCTTTTATGTATGGCTGCTCATCGACGGATGTCGGCATATGTAGTTTCACGCTAAGAACGGCATCAGGCAAGGCACACCTACGTGTGCCTTGCCCCTAGCTTGTTTAGGCTGGAGTCCAGCCTAGTTTTGCGCCACCAATAACGTGCCCGTGCACGTGGAAAACGCTTTGGCCAGCGTTCGGTCCAGAATTAAAAATGAACCGGAATTGACCATCGGCGTATTCTGCAGCGACAGCGTCCGCTAACTTCACCATTTCAGCAAGCAAAGCCGGATCTGCTGTAGCGACCTGTGCAACATCACCATAGTGCTTCTTTGGAACCACCAAAGCGTGCAATGGTGCTTGCGGGTTGATGTCACGGAAAGCGACAACGTTGGCTGTTTCTTCGATGATCTGTGATTCGAGTTCACCAGAAACAACACGGCAAAAAATGCATGCTGTTACGTCTTGGCTCTTAGGCTGAGAAGTGTTCGTCATATTCTTCACACTAGTCGCAGTAACGCTATGCGTGCTTGTTCAACGGTTGTGTCTTGTGATTACACCCAACGGCCTGTGACATGCGATAAGACTGACAGCGCGACAGGACCTGCTGTTGAAGTACGTAGTACATGAGGGCCAAGCCGTGCTAGTTGTGCGCCTGCGTCAACAAAAGAATCAACTTCGCGTTCAGTCATTCCGCCTTCTGGGCCCACAATCAAAGCAACACGCACAACAGCATCGCTCGAAGGTGGCGCAGGAAAGCTCAATTTTACCGACCGCAGTAGTTGCTTCTTCATGCAGTACAATCACAACGCCGCCCTGCTGCACCACTTCACGGGTCCATTGAGCGAGCCGCTTTGAATCTTGCGGCTGCTCAACGAAAGGAATACGTGCCCGACGAGCCTGCTTTGTAGCGGAACGCACGGTTGCAGCCCAACGCGCAAGCGATTTTGCTGCACGCGCGCCCCGCCAAATCACGATGGAACGGTCTGCCTGCCACGGCACCACACCGTCCACACCGACTTCCGTTGCCGCTTCAATAGCAAGTTCGTCGCGGTCACCTTTTGCTAGCGCCTGCACCAGCACAAACTCATAGGGGTCGTGTGCTTCTTGAACTGATTCACGTATTTCAAGCACCAGATGTGACTGGTTGACGCTTGAGATAACGCATCGCAAACGATGTCCAGCCCCGTCAACAACGTCGAGAGCCTCTCCTACTTGACGGCGCTGCACAACACCAGCGTGGCGTCCTTCTTCCCCATCAAGTTCAAAGAACTGCCCCGCAACATAGTGTGAAAGGTCTTGTGACTCAGCAAGAAAAACCGGTGCACTCACTACTATCGACCACTTAGTTTCTCTTTAAGGCGGGAGAACACTCCCGAATGGTTGCCAGAGACACGACCAGCTGGACGTTCTTCACCACGCAACGTCGCAAGGCTGCGTAGTAACTCCGTTTGTTCGTCGTCAAGATGAGTTGGAATGGTCACCTCGATAGTGATGTTCAAGTCACCTCGACCTGAACCATGCAGATGTGCGACGCCAAGATCGCGAAGAGTAATAATCTGGCCAGGCTGAGTACCGGGTGCCAAATCAATTTCTCGCATGCCGTCTAAGGTTTCCAGTTCCAAAACGGTGCCCAAAGCAGCAGCTG
The DNA here is from genome assembly GCF_051200815.1 of Timonella sp. A28. Taxonomy (GTDB): domain Bacteria; phylum Actinomycetota; class Actinomycetes; order Actinomycetales; family Cellulomonadaceae; genus Timonella. The sequence goes on from NZ_CP195159.1 coordinate 977,609, forward strand.
TCATCGGAACCTCAATGGTGCACGAAATGTCATCACCAAGACGAGCAAAAATCGGGTGCTTCTTCTCGCGGATCTCAAAGTACAGGTCACCGGCTGGACCACCAGCAGGCCCAACCTCACCTTGACCGGTCATCTTAATGCGAACGCCCGTTTCGACACCCGCTGGAATCTCCACTTTGATTGTGCGACGTGAGCGTACCCGGCCTTCCCCAGAGCATTCAGCGCACGGGTTAGGAATAGTGGTACCAAAACCTTGGCATGCAGAACACGGCGACGTCGTCATGACTTGGCCTAAGAAGGAACGTGCTACACGCTGCATGGTTCCTGTTCCATGGCACACCCCACACGTGACAGGGCTAGAGCCTGACGCACAGCATGAACCAGAACACGTACCGCACACAACTGCCGTATCAACATCGATACTTTTTGTAACGCCAAAAGCCGCATCGGACAGTTCAATGTCAACACGCAGCAGCGAATCTTGACCTCGACGAGCCCTCGGAATGGGTCCTCGCTGTTGTTGACCGCCACCAAAGAATGTTTCGAAAATATCTTGGAAGCCGAAGCCGCCACCCATACCACCGCCAGGAGCAGTAGGGTCTGAACCTAAGTCATACTGTTGACGTTTATCTGGGCTAGAAAGCACATCGTAGGCGCGCTGCACTTCTTTAAATTCGTCTTCAGCGTCAGGGCCGGCAACATCAGGGTGGAGTTTTCGGGCAAGCTTACGATAAGCCTTCTTGATCTCGTCCTGTGTTGCGTTTCGTTCAACACCTAGCGTGGCGTAATAGTCGTTCACAAAAATCTCTCTGTACGTCTCACCCGCGAATTTTCATTCGCTCAACTGATCAGAATATCTATCTCTTCAAAGAATTAACTACTAAGAATTCGCGTCAAATATCGTGCCACAGCACGCACAGACGCAATCGTTCCCGAGTAATCCATTCCTGTTGGGCCGATCGCCCCGACCGCCCCCAAAGGCTCCCCTGTTCCCCCGTAAGGTGTAGACACCACCGAAGTCTCCAGCAAACCAGCAAACTGTGTTTCATGCCCAATGCGGACAGAAACACCAGCAGAATCATCTGCCATTTCAGATAACAACTTCAGCAACACAACTTGTTCCTCAAGCGCCTCTAAAACAGGCCTAATGTTCGTCACACCACTACCAGTACGCGTCAAGTTAGCTGTTCCAGCAAGAACAATCCGATCATCGTTCTCGTGTGCTAACACCGCAATGACCGTATCTGCGATACGGGACATCAACGCACGCGTACTTTCAGGGTAACGACTAATTAAAGCGGCTAGTTCCGTAGAAACCTCAGGTTCACGTAAACCAACGACAGCTTCATTTAATTCTTGTCGCATCACATTAATTGCTTCGATGCCAATTTCATTACCCACGACTTCAACGTTGCGTTGTTCAACGCGCCCCGTATCCGTAATGACGACGACCAATAAACGGGTGGCATGAAGTTGAACCAGTTCAAGATGGCGCACTGTCGATCGGCTCATCGACGGATACTGCACCACTGCAACCTGGCCAGTAATTTGCGCAAGCAGCCGGCCAGCACGATGCACAACGTCATCGAGGTCTACGGCACGGTCTAAGAACAAACGTATCGCTGTACGTTCCGCACTCGACAGCGGCTTAACTTCTGAAAGCCGGTCAACGAACACCCGATATCCAAGGTCTGTGGGTACTCGTCCTGCCGAAGTATGGGGTTGAGCAATAAGCCCTGCTTCTTCAAGGGCAGCCATGTCGTTGCGGATCGTCGCTGAAGAAACCCCCAGCCCACGACGCGTAGCGATCATTTTAGAACCTACAGGTTCACGGGTCGACACGTAATCCTCAACAATGGCTCGAAGAACTTCAAGACGACGCTGATCCGCGTGCATTGATTCCTCCCGCTACATGTTCAGATTCGTATAGACAACCAGACAACTACTCTGGCACTCAAACCATCAGAGTGCCAATATTACTCTCATTACTCACCATGCCAACGTGATTCACGCAACCCACAGCGTTGCAGGCCAGGACTTCACACCAAATGCGTTAATCTGCCCACGTGAGTTTTGATCGATACGGACACGACATATTAAGCAGCACCACTTCGCGCTCCCACAGGCCTGCACCCACACCCGATCAACCAGCAGAACGTGGACTGGTCGTTGAAGAAGTAACCACAGGGTTTGTCGGCGCAGTCACTCGGGTAGAAAAATCGGGTGGCCTGCACATAGTTGTGCTTGAAGATCGACACGGAAAACTCCGATCTTTTCGCTTAGGGCCAGGCTTTTGGGTCGACGGAAAAGCAGTTAACCTCACCGCACCAGTCGCAGCAGCTGCACGAGCACCGCAGCGCACTGCATCTGGTTCAGTCTCCGCCCCAACTCACCCTGCACGTGTCGCTTTAGGATCTAGGATTTGGGTCGAAGGACGACACGACGCTGAACTCATCGAAAAAGTGTGGGGAGACGACCTCCGATATGAGGGCATCGTCGTCGAATTACTTGACGGTATCGACAATCTAGAACAGGCACTCCACGAGTTCGATCCTCAACCGGACAGAAAAGCAGCCATACTTGTCGATCACCTTGTCGCAGGTTCAAAAGAGTACCGAATCGCTCAACAGATAACCCAAAAGTTCGGCAGCGACAACGTTTTAGTTCTCGGGCATCCCTACGTGGACGTATGGCAGGCTGTAAAACCTCACCGTATTGGCCTTGACCAGTGGCCTACGATCGACCGCAGCGTCGAATGGAAAGAAGGAATCCTCGCTCATTTAGGCTGGCCGCATGAGTCCCAAACTGACATCGCTCAGGGGTGGAAACGAATCCTAGGTTCAGTGCGAGGCTATGCAGATTTGGAACCGACTTTAATTGGACGAGTTGAAGAACTCATCGATTTCATTACCGCGTAAGAGTTTCTGCTGCCAAAAACATGCAGGGCGAGGAACACGCGTGTTCCTCGCCCTGCGCAACGTTTTGCTTCGCTTATGGTGCGACGAGCCTGCCTTGCAAAGAATTAAAGGCAAACCCTTGAGCTATTACTATAATAGGAATAGCAATAAACACACCTACGATGAACGCTAACGCGCCTGCAATAAACAGTAGGATCGAAAGCAAAGTCAAGACGATCACAAAACCTAGGTTTTTGGTTACCAGATCGAATGACGCCTTAATCGCATCAACAGCGGCAAGGTTGTCTGCAACAACAAACCACAAGGCAAATGCGGTAAGCACCAAAACAACAAGAGCAACTAGCTGCCCTAATATTGGGATGAATCCCAAAACAAAAGCTAACTGCCGAAAGAATCAACGCAAGAATAGCCACATTTCCGATATTCGAAAACGTGAAAAATCCAGAGAATTTGACTTCGTCGCCGTTGAGAATCGCTAATATGCCACGAATATAGGCTGAACCGACTATATAACCTGCAAATGACGTTAACGCTGTTACAAGAGGCGACGCCCCATCTACGGAGTAGCCTCCGCCGACGAGCATAAAAACGATGTTCGAAAACGCTCCCAGAATAAGTCCCACCACGACGGTGGCACCGAGCAACGGGCCAGCGTGTTGTCCAAACTTTTTCCAGCCATACCCAAAAGCACCTGTTGCGGTTGCTGGAGGTTGAGAAGGGGTATAAGGCCCATTCTGATAAGGAGGCATCTGAGGTGGCTGCGCGCCGGGTCCACCATTGTGAGGATAATTATTATGCGACGCACCGTTATTGTATGGATTATGCTGCTCAGGGCTGTCTTCACCTGGTTGTTGAGGCTCATACGGGTTGTTGTTGCCACTCATCGTAGAAACTCCGTCCAGTTGTCGGCCTGCCACCGAACTGTGACAGGTGCTTCACACAAAACTTAGCAAAAGACACGATAAAGAGCACAGCCAAAATCGTCTATTGCGTATTTATCTGTGCGAGCGTGTCCGTAATCAGCCGGGTATACCGTTTTGCCCCGTCAGGTGTCGGGTGAATACCGTCACGCGAAAATTCCTCAGGATGTTGCTTGGCGGTTTTGGCCCAATCGGCAAGAACAACATTGTCATGTTTCTGTGCCGTGTTTTTTAGAAGCTTATTCGTTGGTTTAATCCAACTACGATCACCGTATCCGGTAACAAAAACTACTTTTCTGTCGCCTGCTGCTTTCAGAATTGCATCAATTTCATACTGTTTTGCGGTGGAATTTGTTGCCAACGAAATAACGACAAAGGGACGCAGCTTTCCCTTCTTATCAAGCTTCTTCATAATCTTTGGCGCATCGCTTAGCGGACGAGAAACTTCCGCATCAATTGCTGCTTTAGGTAGCTTATCGCGCAGTTGTGGTACTGCCGATAACGTTACTGAATCACCGATGATCGTTATCTTTTTGCTCGACGGAAGCTGCGGTTTAGCCGTTTGAGTAGGGGTAGGTTCTGGTTGGAGCGTCGGCGATTCTTGCGGAGCAGAAGATTCTGTTGAGTCGTCGTCTTCAAAAGGAACAGTAGTGTGGTTTTCCTGTTCTAAAAGTGCAGCACCTTGCTCAATACTGGCAGCAATTGTTGTCGTTTCCGTCGCTATCGCAAAAGCACGCACATCACCGATAAAGACCGTAAGAAGTAACGAAAAAAGAAGCACTAACGATCCGGCGGGACGCCGCAAAGCCTTTTTATCACGTGTTTTTATGGCGTCTTGGCACTGTTGCCAGTAGCGTACGACACCCCTATATTTCCCTACGAAAAAAGTGCGAAACCCGTACCGCATTATCGGCTGCTCAACATACCGGTAAGACATAGCAGACAATGCAACAGTGCTTGCTACTGCAACTAAAAAAACTCCGAATGAAACATTTGATCCTGCGTTACGGCTTTGCATGACGTACGTTACGACCACAAGTACAGGCCAATGCCACAAATACAAGCCATACGATCGTTGACCCACCCAACGCACTACTCGCTTTTCCATACGACGAGCAACATCTTGGTTACATATCATTGCAGCGACCAAAGCAGCAGTCGCAACGCTAACGGCGACAAGACCACCCCGATACGGAACCGCACTATGAAAGTGCATAGCCAAGCCAGCCCACACCAAAGCGCTCAACGCAATCACAGATAGGATCAGGTGCACCATCTTTCCGCGCTGTTCAGACACAAAACGCGATAAGAAGGGAAACCTGTGCGGCCAACGAAAATCTGCACTCGGCATCATAATGAACGCAAGAATTGCGCCCACCATAAGACCAAACATGTGCGTGTCAGTACCTAAATACACACGTGAAGGGTCTGTATCTGGCACATATTTCACGGCCATAAGCCACAACGAAAAAATAGCGATGATAACGGATACTGCAGCGCCAACAGCGCGTGCTCTGCGGTGACTAAAAGCTCTCGTGAAGCTCAAAAAGATAATCACAACTAGTGGCCACAACACATAAAACTGTTCTTCAACAGCCAAAGACCACAGATTAGTGAACAGCGCTGGTGTTAACTGCGCTTCATACCCTGACCCGGTAAAAATACTGACCCAGTTAGATGAAAAAGTAAGCGCACCGAAAAGTTGCGCACGCAACCCAGCGGTAATATCTCCACCAATAAAACCTGCACAAGCTGTCATCACTGCAACGACCAAGGTCAAAGCGGGCAAGATACGTCGTGCTCGTCGCATCCAAAACTGACGCAGTGAAATTCTTCCCTGTGCCAGCCACTCTTGCAAAAGCAACGAAGTAATGAGGAAGCCTGAAAGTACAAAGAAAACGTCTACGCCTATGTACCCGCCTGGAAAAAACGAAGGGAAAAAATGGTAGACGATAACAAATATGACGGCGAGGGCACGTAAGCTATCAAGCCCCCACAACCGTGGTGCACGCATGCGACTATTGTGGGCTGCCGACTGATTCAGTTGTTTAGTCGCAGCAGTGTGTTCACGCAAAGAAAATACAGAAAAAGCCATTAATCAGTGATGTCGCGGATTACGGTATCGGCGAGTAAGCGTCCTTTACGAGTCAATTTCAGCAGTCCCTCCAAAGCAGGCCGAGGCTCAATCAAGCCATGCGCAATATGTTGAGCAACACGCACTCTTGCAGCTTCCGAGAGGACATTAACAGGTAGACCTTCAGCAAGTCGAATACCTAGCATTATTCGCTCCACATGAGATTCCTCAGGCGTTAACCGCTCCCGCCCTGCGGCTGGTGAATGACCTTTTTCTAGCAGAGCTGCATATCTTATTGGATGCTTTACGTTCCACCAGCGCACACCTGAAAAACCGTCCTTCGCTGCGGTTTTTTCGCCAGCGCCCATATATGAATGCGCTCCAGGCCCTATCCCCCACCAGTCGTCCGAACGCCAATACGAAAGATTGTGCACGCACGCTTTTAATGTGCCGTCCACTCGTTTCGCCCAGTTAGAGACCTCATACCATTCAAAGCCACACTCAGTCAGCTTCTGATCCGCATATTCATATTTTGCTGCTTGGTCGTCTTCGTTTGGCAGTTCCAATTCACCGCGTTTAACTTGTGCAGCCATTTTGGTGCCTGGCTCAACAACAAGCGCATATGCAGAAACATGATCGACAGGTAACGAAAGCACAGAGTCGACGCTCGTTTTCCAATCTTCAAGGCTCTCACCGGGAGTCCCATAGATGAGGTCGAGCGACACTTCTAACCCTGCGGCTTTCGCCCACTGCACAACATCAGGGATACGCCGCGGATCATGTGTGCGTTCAAGAGTTGCCAACACATGCGGTACAGCAGACTGCATGCCAAAACTAACCCGAGTAAAACCTGCTTGTGCAAGCGTTTCAAGATACTGCGGGGTAACAGAATCAGGGTTTGCTTCAGTGGTGACTTCAGCGCCAGGTTTTAATCCCCACGCATCTTTTATTCCCGTAAGAATAGAAACCAGATCGTCTGCTTTCAGCATGGTGGGCGTTCCCCCACCAAAAAATACTGTGCTTACCGGACGAGACGGAAGCTCAGCACGCTCCATCACCGAGCGCGCAAACCCAATTTCATGTAACGCTGTAGCCGCATAATTGTGTTGACTTGCGCCACCACCCAGTTCGGTTGCTGTGTATGTATTGAAATCGCAATACCCACAGCGCACCGAACAAAACGGGACGTGTACGTAAACACTGAAGTTACGGTCCTGAGCGCCTTCACTCACCCAAGTGGGCAGGCTCCCATCAAGAGGAGCTCTTCACCATGTGGAAGTGCAGGTGTCATGATGTCTTTCTCGTTTAACTATACGTACCTATTTTTTACGTGAATCGCCCTGTTCAGAAGTCAGAGCGGTAATAAACGCTTCCTTTGGCACCTCAACCGTACCGATTGTTTTCATGCGCTTTTTACCTTCTTTTTGTTTCTCAAGAAGTTTGCGCTTACGGGAAATGTCACCGCCATAGCACTTCGCCAAAACATCTTTTCGGATCGCACGAATAGTTTCACGAGCAATAACTCGAGTACCAATCGCAGCTTGGATTGGCACCTCGAACTGCTGACGTGGAATAAGGTCTTTTAACTTCGCGCACATTTTCACGCCATACGAGTATGCTGCGTCTTTGTGCACGATCGCACTAAACGCATCTACGCGTTCACCTTGCAAAAGAATGTCGACCTTCACAAGATCAGCCGACTGAGAGCCCTTCACGTCATAATCGAGAGAGGCGTAACCACGAGTTCGTGACTTCAAAGAATCGAAGAAGTCGAAGACGATTTCTGCGAGCGGCAGGATATAACGCATTTCCACTCGGTCTGCGGACAAGTAATCCATGCCTTGAAGTTCACCGCGGCGCTCTTGGCATAGTTCCATAATTGCGCCAATGTATTCGCTTGGGGCAAGAATGGTGGCTTTCGCGATTGGTTCTTGAACATCAAGAACTTTCCCATTAGGGAACTCTGATGGGTTCGTTACTTCAATCCAAGTTTTGTCTTCGAGTTGCACCTGGTAAATAACGTTCGGTGCAGTTGAGATCAGATCGAGGTTGAACTCGCGTTCGAGACGTTCACGAACAATTTCTAGGTGGAGCAATCCGAGATAGCCGACACGGAACCCGAAGCCCAACGCAACAGATGTTTCTGGCTCGTATACCAGTGCTGCATCATTAAGTTTGAGTTTATCGAGCGCGTCACGCAACACCGGATAGTCAGAACCATCGATTGGATAAAGACCCGAAAACACCATCGGCTTAGGGTCTTGATATCCGCCTAGTGATTCTTGCGCTGGTTTCACAGCACTGGTAACAGTGTCACCAACTTTAGATTGGCGTACGTCTTTCACACCGGTAATCAGATATCCAACTTCACCAACGCTCAAACCTTTGGTAGGGATACCCTCGGGTGCGGAAACACCAATCTCCAATAGCTCGTGCGTTGCCTTCGTCGACATCATTTGGATGCGTTCACGAGGGTTGAGTTTTCCGTCAACAACACGCACATATGTGACAACACCCCGGTAGGTGTCATACACGGAGTCGAAAATCATTGCTCGCGCTGGGGCGTCCGCGTCACCAGTCGGCGAAGGGATGACGTCGACGATACGGTCGAGTAAGGCTTCAACGCCCTCTCCCGTCTTACCTGAAACTTTTAATACATCTTCAGGATCGACTCCGACGAGCCCACCAATCTCTTCCGCATACTTTTCCGGTTGAGCAGCAGGGAGATCGATTTTGTTCAGCACAGGAATGATCGCGAGGTCATTTTCCATTGCCAAGTACAAGTTTGCGAGCGTTTGTGCTTCGATACCTTGAGCAGCGTCAACAAGAAGGATCGCACCTTCACAGGCTGCAAGAGAACGCGAAACTTCATATGTGAAGTCAACGTGCCCTGGTGTATCAATCATGTTGAGGGCATAAGGTGTGCCCTCAAATTCCCAAGGCATACGCACTGCTTGAGACTTAATCGTGATTCCGCGTTCACGTTCAATATCCATGCGGTCTAGATACTGTGCGCGCATGGCACGAGGGTCCACAACGCCAGTCAACTGAAGCATGCGGTCTGCGAGAGTCGATTTACCGTGGTCAATGTGCGCAATGATGCAGAAGTTACGCAAAAGATCAGGGCTGGTCGCCGCGGGCTGAATGCGGGCCGAGTTGGCCGCCGATGGGATGGGAGTCACGCACTACATTGTCCCATGAACGCAGCGTATTACTGTCATGAAAATGTATGACTATTACCACCCATCGTCACGCTTTTGATAAACACGCTAAAGTTCCGGTGTGACAAAGACAAAATGGGGCAAGACACTGCAATCAGCCGCGCGTGCGGCATTCAAAGCGCTGGGTAGCTCTTCTAAGAAAACTCAGCAATCACATCCAGGACAAGCACCTGCGCCTAAGCCTCGCCCTTTTTCTAGGGTAAGACCCAAAGCAAAAACACGTAGCACTGTTCCAGACACTCCTGCCTATCCGGGCGACTTTATGGGCATAGTTCGCCCAGATTATTCACCCAGCCTTGATGGTGATCCCGACCCAGGGGAAATCGTCTGGACGTGGGTTCCCTACGAAGAGGACTACACACGCGGAAAAGATCGTCCAGTCTTACTGATTGGCTCGGACAATACGTGGCTCTTAGGACTCATGCTGACGTCTAAAGACCACACGGGTTCTCATTCGTCATACGGCGAATGGTTAGACATTGGATCAGGACCCTGGGATAAGCAAGGCAGAGATTCTGAAGTCCGCCTCGACCGCGTCATTCGTGTCAATCCGTCCCAAGTAAGACGCGAAGGCGCAATCATGAACAAAAAAACCTTCACTAAAGTCGTGAAGGCAATACCAACCCAAAGATAACCGTGTCCTTTACACAGCAGGACGCAACGATTCAAGGTTACTGATTCTGTCACTGATATCACGCAACAAAGGCATCGCATCACTTTCAGACACGGTCATGCGTTGATAGAATCTGTAAATGTGTGTCCGTCAAGGTCGGCGGACACCGTTCCAGAGCCTCTCCACGGGTTCCCCACCCCAGTCCCGGCGCTGGAATTGCCTTCTACGACCTATCCGCTCGCCGTCTGGCGAACAAAAAGAAAGTCCTAAAGTGGCAAACATCAAGTCCCAAGTTAAGCGTATTCGCACCAACGAGAAGGCTCGCCTTCGCAACAAGGCTTACAAGTCTGAGCTCAAGAGCGCTGTACGTGACACACGTAAAGCAATTGAAGCTGGCGATAAAGAAGCAGCGACCGCGGCTCTCCAAGTTGCGTCACGAAAGCTTGACAAGGCAGTTTCAAAGGGCGTCATTCACCTCAACCAAGCTGCGAACCGTAAGTCCGCACTTGCTAAGGCTGTTGCAGCTCTCTGAGCATGAAGCCGTAAGGCATCATTGACTCTTGGGGGCCGAAGGCGCCCCATTCATTAGCGTCACTCCCGTGTCTCGGGGTGACGCTAATGTTGTTTCTGCTCCAACATCACCACTGTTCAGGGCGTTTTATGTGAGGCAGTGCACTATAGCAGCGAAATGCAATGTAACACACCGTCCAAAAGGAAGTTTTTAACCCTCTTTGCTCTTGAACCCTTCACATCTGCGAGATATCGTCAAACGTAAGAAATCCTTCCAACATGTCGCAAGACATTAGTACTTGCGCGCCATTGACTGCTTCATGCTTGGAACCGTTTTACTTACCCACCCCCCCACACACACTTTCGGAGCAAGATGAGTACCGCGACATACCAGCCGCGCAATGCGGCTTCAGTTCGTTTGCCCAAAACGGCTAAGAAGTTCCTTGTTTCACTCACCACTGCAGCCTTTTCATTAAGCGCTGCATTCGTAAGCACCGTTGCAACGACCACCCCAGTTGCTGCAGCACCCACACCATTGATTCCAGCCGCCACTACATCCGGTCAGCAACCCGTGTGTGCTCCAGGAACCGATGGACAATGGCCGAACATGGGAAACCTTCCATTGTTCACGGACAACAACGTTGCCATGTACGTTGGTGGAGATGCGCTCTTCAACAATGGCGAATCTGAAGGCCTTATTGTCGTTGAGGGAGATCTTTCAATCGACCGCGACCCAAGTGGTCTGTATAACCTCGGGTACGTAGGTGTTGGAAGCCAGATTCTTCCAGGTCATGAGGAACTCATGCTCTCCGTAGGAGGCAACTTCTCAGCGACAAGCAACACCACTTCCCTGCAAATCGGTATGTCGCCTTCCCCAGTAGGCACCTACATGGTTGGTGGCACGGACACAACCGAATCCATCGTTGATGTTGGCACCAAAATTCCTTTCGACCAAACAGGCACACCAGCTGATGGCTTTGCCGCAAAAGTAACTGGTGGTTCCCAAGCTATCGCTGCTATGACAGCGACTGGTACGACCAATGTGCTATCTGAACCTTGGGGCACAACTATCACCCTGCAAGGTGATGGAACATCCAATCCTCAGGTGTTTGAGGTACCGGGTTCAGCACTTGCTATGACCAATCTAGCCCTTGATGTTACTAATATTCCTGCAGATGCAGCAATCATGCTGAATGTTACTGGTGCAGCACCAGTCAACATCCACCACAGTCTCACATACTCCCTCAACGGGAATACAATCCAATGGGACACCGCTGATTCAGGATATTTTGCATCGCACCTTCTGTGGAACTTTACAGAGACCAAAGAAGTAAACATCACGCCAGACAAAAACGCCTATGATGCTCAGATCCTCGGAACAATCCTTGCGGCAAACGGATCTGATGTTGTTGTTAACTCTTGGTCGAGCCTCAACGGCCGTGTGTACACGACCGGTGATCTCAACTTGCACGGCGCTGGACGCGAATTCCACAACTACTCATTTGTTGGATGGCCAGACTTTGATTGCATCGTAGATCCTGTTGACCCAACGGACCCAACAGACCCGGTTGACCCAACGGACCCAACAGACCCGGTTGACCCAACAGATCCAACCACCGATCCAGTCGACCCAACAGATCCAACCACCGATCCAGTCGACCCAACAGATCCAACCACTGACCCTGTCGACCCAACAGATCCAACCACTGACCCTGTCGACCCAACAGATCCAACCACTGACCCTGTCGACCCAACAGATCCAACCACTGACCCTGTCGACCCAACAGACCCGACCGGTGGAACTGATGAAGGGACTCTTGATTCAGACGAAGAGTCAGGAACAAGTTCTGGAACATTGGATGAGTCTCTTGCACAAACAGGTGCCCAAGTTGCAGGCCTCATCGCAATCGCAACGGTACTTGTTGGTATCGGAGCAGCAATTGTTGTAGGTGTTCGTCGCCGTAAGGCATAAGCAGACGCTGTCTGCATAACCTACTAAAAAGGGTGTTGCCCCTCAGGAATGAGGGGCAACACCCTTTTTAGTGGTGAGTTTTTACTGGTGAGAGTAAAGTCAGCGACCTGAAACTCTAGCGATCGTTAACACTGCGCGCTCAACAGCAAAGACGGGGTCTCTGCCGGCGCCTTTTACTTCAGCGTCAGCTTGTGCAACGGCTTGGATAGCTTGTGCGAGGCCGTCTGGTGTCCAGTTTTGTAGTTCGCGACGAGCTTTGTCTGCCTGCCATGGGGCTAGGCCTAGGTCTGCGGCAGTTTTTCCAGAACGTAATGCGCCGGCTTTCGCTAAGGTGCGTACTTTAAGCGCTAGAGCAGCAACAATCGGGACGGGGTCTGCTCCTGTTGCTAAGGCATGGCGTAAAAGCGAGATCGCTTCTGCAGATTTTCCAGCAACTGCTGCATCTGCAACTTTAAAGCCGGTAGCTTCCACGCGTCCGCCGTAATATTTATCAACAACAGATTCATCAATAGCGCCCGTAACGTCGCCGATAAGTTGTTGACATGCTGCAGCCAGTTCACGAACGTCAGAGCCTAAGGCTTCAACTAGTGCGCGGACAGCCCCTGCTGTGGCACGACGTGATGCTCGTTTAAATTCGGCTGCTGCAAAGGACACTTTATCTGCGTCTTTTTTGATTGGCTCACATGTAACTACAGGGGCGCCTGATTTCTTTAGTGCATCAAGCATCTTCTTGCCGCGCACTCCCCCTCGATGCGCTATCACAAACCATACGTCTGCGGCTCCGCCTTGTTCGACGAAAGCGCATACATCAGTAATGAGGGCATCCGTTGCCCCTTCAGCGTTATCAATAATGATGAGCCGAGATTCGCCAAAGAGTGAAGGACTTGATAGGACTAAAAGAGTTCCTGCTTGGTATGTAGACCCGTATACAACTGTGCGTTCCACATGTGGGTCTTGTTCTTTTGCTTGGAGTGTTATGCGTTCAAGCGCTCGGTCAACGAGTAGGCCTTCTGCACCGTGGACTAAAACGACTGGGGCGAGTGGGGCGTTTTCCCACGTTGTTGTTGCACGTGAAGATGAACGTGAAGACGATGCAGGCATGGCTATAGGTTTTCATGGACACGCGCCAACGACAAACCATTCCCCGGCTTTTATTCCCACCGCATAAGTGCCGCATTCATCGGTGCGCAGTATTGCGCTGCCAGACTGGGTGTACATGTCTAATGCTGTTGTTGTGGGATGTCCGTATGGGTTATTTTTCCCTACTCCTATGAGCGCAAGTGTAGGAGACAGTCCGCGGATGAGGTCACTGCTCAGGGAAGCAGACCCGTGGTGCGCTACTTTTACTATGTCAAACCCCGTCATAGCGGTGGTGCGTATGTGGTGCGTTAAGGCTTGTTGGCCGTGCTGTTCAAGGTCGCCTAAGAATAGGATATCTACGGGTTCTTCATAGCCTTCGACCATGAAAGAATAGGCGATTATTAAACTTGCGTCGTTTGTTACTTCATCGCCTTGGTGTGCTCTGTCATGGAGTTGTTGTACATATTCTGGCGAGGGCCATACCGCTTTCCAATCCGTTGTTGAAGAATTGAAGTTTACTTTTTCGCTGTCTCCTGCAATGAGTGGCACCTGAAAGTGAGTTGTGAGTGTTCTGATTTTGTGTGCTCCCGCAGAAGACTCTATGTCGGGGCCGGTAACGACGCGGTCAACGGGAATGTCTTTCAGAATGTTTTCTAGGTTTCCCATGTGGTCTTCGTGGGCGTGGGAAATAAAAATGGTTTCTAGTTTTTGTACACCTAACTGATGTAGGCACTTTACTGAACCTGAGTCATGCGATCCGGTGTCGATCAGGTCGTATCCGTGGGAGGTTCGCACAACAAATGCGTCTCCTTGCCCAACATCGCATGCAGCAACTATCCATTGGTTTCCATACTGTGATTGGGTGTTCAGCGTATGCGTTCGCTGCACGAATACAACACTTGCTGTCACCAAAATTATGCACATTGCAGCCGCGGCATAATGAATTGCTCGTATACGTTGCTGAGAAACAATCTTGTGAACTATATGGCGCATTCGTTCTTTCCACACGAGCTGGCGTGTATGCATGAAACGGTACGGATGATGCATAACAAGAACAACGACGACGATTCCATTGAAGACGAGGAGCAATGCCACGCCGAGTGGAGTGGCAGGCCACGGGATTGTGCTCCAGGGCAGTTGTGAAAAGAAGAGCGCACATTGTGCGATCCACCAGGTTGCTGCCGAGGCTACATATGCGAGCGCGAGGGCTCCGTGGTGCCATAGCGGTGCGATGAGTGTTGCGCCGAGTCCGGCCAAAGTTGCTGGTAGCAGGGCGGGTGCGACCGCAAAATTTGCTAGTGCTGCATATGTTGGAATGAATGGGTTGAGGAATATGAGTACGGGGTTTACTGCGAGTTGTGCAGCGAGTGGAACGGCCAGTCCGTATGCCAGGGTTTTGGGCATGAATGTTAGGCCCCAGGGTCGGTGAAGTAGTCGAGCGAGTGGGGATGCGCAGCAGGCGAGCCCAGCGGTTGCGAGGACGGATAAGGCGAAGCCAAAGTTTCGTGAGTTCCAGGGGTCCCATAGCAGGAGTGCGATGACTGCTGTGCATAATGCGGGTAGGGCGTGGTGTCGTCTGCGTTGTGTCATGGCGATGAGCATGACAGCGCACATGGCTGCGGCGCGGAGCACGCTGGGGCTGGGGTGTACCAGCGTTATGAGCGCGTATGCGATCAGGCTTACGATGCTTGCTCGTAGTGTGGGGTGGAGTTTCCACGTTAGGGTGCTGATGAGGAGCACGATTAGGGTGAAGTGCGCGCCTGATACTGCGGTGACGTGAGTGAGGCTGGTGTCCCGCATTGCTTGTTCTAGGTTCTCTGGGAGTTTGCTGGTGTCCCCTATTGCTATGCCGGGGATGAGTCCTTGTGCGTGTTCGGGTAGTGGGGTGACGAGGTTGGTGAGTCCAGTGCGTAGCTTGTTATTTATCGCGGTTATGCCGCTGTGTTGTGTGAGGATCTCAGCTTGTTGACTGAGTTGCAGTGTTGCTGCTTCGTTGCTGAGTGATAGGGCTGCTTGAGCGCGTCCTTGTATGCGGACGATGTCGCCGTATTGCACGTTTTTGAGGTGGTGTTGAGATGCGAATACTCTAATTTTTTGTTGTGTTTGTGCGTGTTGTTGGCTTGTTGTGATGGTGTGGGTTGTCAGGATTGCAGTTAGTTTTTCTTCACCGTATGCCTGTTTGATTGGTGTTGGTTCGCTGGATATTTTTCCTGTGATTGTGGTGAACCGTTGCCCGTGTGTTGCTTGCGTTAGTGGTGATTGTTCTCGGATTGTTAGATGCCATGCTGTGGTTCCTAACGTTAGGATCACCATGAGTAGTGTCGCGGTTATGGTCCACGCTGTTGCGTGTACGTGTGTGTCGCGCTGTGTGCGTCGTCGAACTATGGCTGCTGTGAGGAAGAGTAGCGTTGTCGTTATTGCTGTAACTGCGGTTGCGGTTATGACGAGTCGGCTAGTGGTTTGTGTGGCCCATAGGGTTGCTGCCCATACGGCTATAGCGCATGGGATGAGGCGCAGGTCGTATGTCATGGGTGGCTAGTGCACGATGACGTGATCACGGATTTTGTGTAGGAGTGCGGGTCCGATACCAGATATGTTGTCGAGTTCTTCGACGTGCGTGTATTGCCCGTGGGTTGTGCGCCAGTCGATGATGCGTTGGGCTAGTGCTGGGCCGATACCGGGGAGTTTTTCTAACTGTTCTAGGGTGGCTGTGTTGATGTTGACTTGCGGGGGTGCAGTGTCTGTGTGTGCTGGCCCGTTTGGCTGGCTTGGGGTTGTTGGGGTGTGTGGGTCGTCTTTGTGGGGAACGTAGATGTGTTCTCCGTCTGTGATGAGACGGGCAAGATTTAAAGCGTTTGGGTTTGCTTGTTTTGTGTGGTTTCCCGCGATTTTTAGGGCGTCTATCACGCGTGATTGTGCTGGGAGCTCATAAACCCCTGGGGTTTTTACTTGCCCTGCCACGTGTACGACGAGTGTGTGTGGTGGTGCGGTGTCCTGTGGAGTAGATTCAACGGGCTTGTCGTTATGTGAGTGGGGTGTTTGGGCTTCTGGGGTGTGTCTTTGCGGTGTTGTTGGAAGAGCGGCGACCTGTATGGCTTGTTCGGTTGTGGAGTTGCCGGTTCTTTGCATGATGTATATGACAGCCACAGTGAGGGTAGCTGCAATGAACAGTGCGAGTGTGGTGCGTGCCGTAAATGACCACCGTTTTGTGGGGCGGACGGATTTGTCTTGATCGTACTGTTCTAGTGGGTGCCCGTGGAGAGCAGTGTATGTGCTGATGGCTTGTTGTTGCAGGGCGGTGTGCTGTGGTCGCTGATGGTTGGGTCGCGTGTGTTCTCGAACGGTTGAGCGTGAGAGTGTGTCGTCGTCTATGTCGTCGTGTGTTTCTACCGCGGGTGTGGGACGTACGACGAGGTGTTTGAGTCGTTCACGCTGCTGTTCAGTCACATGGGCAACTGTAGAAGCACGCTAATAGTGCAGGTTTTTATGTAGCGTTAAAGATCGGTCTTGTGTGGAAAATGCAGCCTGTGAGGTGTTGTGGAACAGCCTTTTACGCGTATGTGAGAGCGATAAGGCCGGGCCCCACATGCGAACCGAGAACGGCAGATACTGGTGTGACGACTATTTCTGTATCAAGTTCTGTGTGTAGCCGCTGAGCAAGTTCGTGTGCGCGGGTTTCGTCACCAAAGTAGTGCACAGCAAATTCGTGTGCCCCTTTGTTTTGTGCGTTACGGGCTTGTTCACTTAAATAGTGCGCCACATGTGCGCGAGAACGAACTTTTGCTGCAACTTCAATATGTCCAGTTTCATTCACATGCAAGATGGGTTTTACTCCAAGTACAGTTCCCACGGCTGCTGCCGCCGCGCTTAGCCTGCCTCCTCGTCGTAAATGGTCGAGGGAGTCGACTGCAAAATATGCGCCTGTGGTGTGTGCTCGTGCCGTCATTGTGTCAATGAGTTCTTGTATTGGTGTCCCCTGCGCGCTCAGGCGTGCACCTTCTAAAGCGAGGAAGCCTAATGCCATTCCGGTGGTGTTGGAGTTGAGGACACGAACGCGATCACCAAATTTTTCAGCTGCCATACATGCCGTGTCATATGTTCCAGATAGCGCTGCAGAAATGTGTATGGATACAACCGCGTCGTATCCGTTTTTTAAAGCGTGTTCGTATGCGTCTTCAAAAGCTTGTTTTGAAGGCTGCGAAGTAGTGAGATTTTTCTTGTCTGCGATTAATGCTGCGCATTGCTGCGGAGTTATGTGCGCGTTTTCT
Source organism: Timonella sp. A28 (assembly GCF_051200815.1). Taxonomy (GTDB): domain Bacteria; phylum Actinomycetota; class Actinomycetes; order Actinomycetales; family Cellulomonadaceae; genus Timonella. Next base: position 995,185 of record NZ_CP195159.1, read on the forward strand.
TCAAGGTCATACGTGTCATAGAGGACGTGCAAATTAATGACATCAAGGTGTGAGTTCTGTCGCACCTGTTCGGGTAGGCTCGCTGTTGAGTCTGTGAGAATAAGGATGTTCTCGGTGTTCGTGTCATCTGCGTGGGGTTTGTGCACCTCACTAGGGTACGTCTCTACCAGTGAATTCACAGTATTTATGGTCAGATGAGCCCTACTATAACCCCATGGGATTTGATGGTGCGGTACCAACCGCTGAACGTTTAGCACAGCTTCGTGCGCAGGCCGCTCAAGCAAAAGCTGAGGCTGCTGAAGCTAAAGCATTAGCAGCACAGGCTGCGTTAGAAGCGGCAGAAGCAGCGACACAAACGCGCGCACACAACGTTTCTGCACATGTGGTTTCGTCACCTGGGGGTGTTGCGGCCACCGTTCCTATTAGTTACCGCCCCACATCATCAGAGACCCCAACACCAACGACACCGCCGGTGCCTCCACCACCGCCAGCACCACACGTGCCTCCAGCACCGGCCCACCACCCTGCTCAACAGTTGCTGCCTTTCGGCACGCACATGACGCAGACGAAACCCTCACCTCATACCGCGAACAACCCGACACTGATCGGGTTCGATGCACAATCTATGAACCAACACGGGTTGATTTCTGGTTCGTCTGGAACAGGGAAAACCCGTACCGTGCAAGTGATCAGCGAAGCTTTATCATTCGCTGGAGTTCCTGTTTTTATTGCCGATACAACCGGAGACGCGTCAGGTCTAGCGTTACCCGCCGACACCCATTCGCCCAATACGACTCATTCCGCACACACACCAAACTTCCCTGTCGAGTTTTATTCAATCGGTGGCACCAGCGTTGGGGTTCCAATTAGGAGCACAGTCTGCGATTTCGGGCCTATCTTATTAACTCGAGCGTTAGGTTTAACTGCCGAACACGAACACGGCCTCGATGCTGTATTCAAGTGGGCAGATAAAAACGGGCTTCCTCTTTTAGATTTAAAAGACGTAGTGGCTGTTATTCATCAGTTAACGTCTCCTGATAGGAGGACTCCAGCCCAATACTTTGGCCTCGCAGATGTCCCTTCCGCTGACGTCCTGCTACGCGCTATCGAATCCTTACGGGCGCAAGGTGGAGAACAATTCTTTGGTGAGCCTTCCTTTGACACAAAAGATGTTGTACGCCAATCAGGGCAACGAAACGCACTCATCTCCATCCTTGAATTGTCGTCTGTGCATTTCTTGCCCAACCTGTACTCTGCTTTTTTCTTGTGGCTTATCGCTGATGCGTGCCAAACGTTACCCCGCACGCGACAACATACGCGCCCAACCGCAGTTTTTTTCTTTGACGAAGCCGAATTTGCGTTCTCTCACGCATCCCCTCGTTTTATCAAACAGGTTGTGGCTACGCTCGAAAAGGCTCGTATGCATGGGATTCTTGTTTTCTTTGTCTCTTCAAGTCCACACAACCTACCTGTAGAAGTTGCCGCACAGTTACGCCATCACATACATCACGGTGTTCGGGGCTCCTTCGATAGCGACGCACATATCCGGTTTGTATCACGTGCGCTACCGACGTTCCCCTACGATGTGGGAGCGCTGCTACAGACGTTGCCGAGAGGGCATGCTGTTGTTTCTATATCTGATAGTTCCGGCATCGTAACGCCGGGCGTGTGGACTAAAGTGCGTATGCCACAAACCTCTATCGGAAGTGCACCGCCAAGTTTTATCGAACATCATGTTCGCTCCTCGCCCGGATATCAGCGTTACGGCACGAGTGTCGATAATTATTCGGCGCATGAAATGCTTGCTGCTCGTATCGCACAAGAGCAGGCAACACAGCAGCAGAGACTGTATCAAGACACTTCAAAAGACGATCTTATTCGTGAGGCTAAGCAGGTTTATAAGTCTTTGGCTTCAACGAAGAAAAAGAAAAGCAAGAAAAAGAATATGAAACAACGCTTTGATGGAGAGTTTGAGGCGTTACTTAAAATTGCGGGAAGTCATGTCAGTAAAGAAATAACCAGAACGTTTCTTGGAACCCGACAGCACAAATAATGAAGCGTGGGGCGCACTGTGCAAGGCGCCCCACGCCCACATTTTCTTACGCTGATTCCACGGTTGCTTCCGTCGGAATCGACCATGTTAAGTGTGTGCAGCCTTGCGTGTTTTTAACTGTTTGGATAAGCAAGGACATGTGTGGTTCCAGCGCTGACACTTTATCGAGCGGTGCACCGATAATGAGCTGGAATCCTAGTCCCTGCCATGCAGTAACCGCACGACCAGCAAATCGCGAGTCGGCTTTGATAAACGCTTCATCAAGGAAAACAGGCGCATACCGAGGGCGTACCGCATCAGAGTCGCCAAGCTGATATCTCAGTGCGGAACCAACAATGAACGCAACAAGTTCTTGAGATTCTCCACCTGATTTCCCTGCAATGTGGTCAAACACGGAGACCTCATTGCCGTCAATATCAACTTTGAGTGCTTCAATGCGTACGTGTTCACGCACATCGATGAGTCGACGCCGCTCAGCAGATTCTGGACGTATACGTGCTAACAGATCAGCGATCTTTTTGTATCGTGTTTCGCGCTGTTTCAAACTGTGTTCACCTGATGTATCTGCGGCGAGTTCTCGTAGTTGGCGTCTAAAAGATTTAATGTCTGGAGACTCAGTTGATTTTGCACTAATCCGAAGACGATGATTGTCGTCCTGGAACGGCAGGTTCCACAAAATGTCGTTCACCGGAGCCATACGCGTACGTATGTGATCGAGGGCTTGAGTCATGTGCGCATTCAGGCGAGTAAATTCTTGCCCTGAAAGACGCGCAACGTTACGGTTCCACTGTTCCTTAATGGCATACAGTTTTTCGCGTTCAAGATCATTCAAAATACGTGCGTAATCGTCGTACGACGAATCTGGGTCGCTGCCAAGGTTCGGGTTAGGCCATGATTCTTTAAACCGGTCAAAAATACGAGTCAGGTTGGACCCAGCATGAGCTGCGACTGTAGCCACAGTGTCATGCTCGTGTTTAATGTGTGCTCGCATAAGCGAGACAGCCTTCTCAAATTCGCTCAATGATGCTTTCCACTGTGCCTCATCGACATTCTCGACGAGTTCAGTCAAATACTGGTTTTGCTCTGGGGTGACGTCAATAGTGTGTTCTTCCGCAGCTTCAATTGCGTCTTTCGCTGCGTCTTCTTTTTCAACTAAACGCTCAAGTTCAGCGTTCAGTGCCTCTAAGCTCGCTTCGGCACGCGCTTGGCTTCGGCGCTGCGTTTCTAAACGCTTTAAAATGTCACGCTCTTCGTGCTGCAAGGCTGTCAGTACGTCATTGCCGGCAATAAGTTGTTCTAGTTGCGCGTTTTTGCTTTCCACCGCACGCTGCGCACCTGCAACGTCTATTCGCTGCCAATCAAATTCCAATAGTCGCGCAAATGCGTCAACCTTCTTCTGCTGATGTTCTGCTGCGGCAGTCACCGAATCGACCATAACGTCAGCCTCAGTGAGTTTCCGTTGCAACTCTTCGAGCGCTGCAACACATTCCCTGATGCGCACGTCATTAGAGAACCCGATAACGCTACGTTGGCCTTGTCCACCATGCGCGCCGCGGCTGCCGTGACTCATTTGTCCCGTGCTAGTCAACGCTTTCGCGTACTCTTTGAGTTCGGTCGGGGTGTTAACGCACACAAAGTTGAATTGTTTTTCAAGCCGTTCAATCAGCCACCCAGTGAAATGGGTGTGTTTGTAATCGAGGCGGCCCGGCAGCACAGACCTGTCGCGCGGTTCGTCGATACGTAAACCAACGTCAACGCCTTCAAACTGGATTCGTCTGCTCGTTTTTACTGCGTTAATGGCCGTGCGGAAGTGCGCTAGTTTCGCTGCATCCACAAGGATCGTCGTCGCAAAGCCCCCAAGTGCCAGTCCCAGCGCTTCACGCCAGTTTTCGTACTCTGGTCGAATCTCAATGAGTTCGCCAACAAAAGGAAGGTCTTCGGGCCGCTCTCCCATTTCTTGCGCAAAAGCAAGCCGTGCTTCAAGCAGTTCGAAAGGAATGTTTCCTTTTGTTGCTCTCAGCAGACTTAACTCATGCTTCGTTTTGTCAATGTCTTCTTGTACTTTGTGCCGTACATTCATCGCCTCATATTCGGCTTCACGACGACGTTGCGCTGCGCCTTCAGAGTCTTTAATCTCTTGTTGTGCAGTACGCGTCAGCGCATCAAATTCTGATTTCTTTGCTACGTTGAGCCCGGTAACGGCTAACACGCGCTCAAAACGGGTGTACTGCACCTGTGTTTCGTGCACAGTATTTTCGGCTGCCGCGATTTCTCGGTTGAGTGACTCAACTTGATCACCGCCGCTTTTACGTTGGTTGTCGCGTACGACCTCCAGTTGTGCTTCATCATGAGCGATTCCGGCTGTTGCAGATACCTTCGCGGCTTTAGCTGCTGCATGCGCGGTACGGTTTGCAGTAACTTCACGTGTAATCAAATCTAAAGCGTTACGATCACGCCACAGCCCAAAGATAGAACTGTCTGTTACTTCCGAACTTCCAGCAGAGTGCAACGTGCCAAGTTCACTAATCAATGAGGCACGTTCAAGAGCCTCATCTCGTTCTCCACGCAGTCTCGGGATAGGCGTTAAAAGTTCCACCTGTCCTTCTGCCCGCATCATTTCTTGACGCACAGCAGACAGCTCATCAAAATGTGCGATTGCGTCGTCAGCGATTCGGAAAGTTTCTGGCTCTTCTAAAACCATCTGCTTGTACAGTGCATCAACTGTGGAAATTTGTTGGCCTGCTTGGATGCGTGCCAGCAGTTGCAACGCTTTATCGCCCTCGCCATGCGCGCCAATGCCTAAAACGGATTGGATTTTAGTCATAAACGCTAAGTCAGTGTCGAGCAGGGTCAACCCCAACGTTCCGGTAAGGATACTGGGCGCAAATTTTCCTGCCGCATACTGTTCAAGGACCCGAATATCGCATGCGTTATGGATGACGACTCGTCGGAACGTGCAGTCTTCATTTTTTGTGGCGCCTTTGGGCACGTAAAAAATCCGTACAGCGGTAAAGAGTTGCTTTGACTGATCCATCCACGTCATTGCGATGGCCGACCACGTATCGCCTTTATCGCCGCGCAGCACCGAATCTTTGAGAGTGTCGGTTGCAGAATCACGCTGGTCATCAACTTTTCCGCGCACATACGAGATGATGTTTCGCTGGTCTTTAGACCGTGCACGGCCAGTCGTCGCCCCATTTGATGCCCCGTTGAAAGGAGTGGTGTGCGGCATCATTAACGCAATATATGCGTCCAGCAGGGTTGATTTCCCCGTTCCAGAACCACCAGAGATCAGTGTGCCATCTGGATGAAACGGCACCTGATGGTATCCGTTGTATCCACCCCAGTTTACGAGTTGCATTGACCTGGCAACCCATTGTTGCCCGGTTGAGGCTTGTGGGATAAGACCAAAAAGAGTGTCAACAAAAGTCATCGTTTAGTCCTCGTGTGTGGTCTCATCGACATTGTGTGGGCTTACGCGTGGTTCGATATGAGTTTTGTGTACCCTGCCGTCTATCCACTCGGTTAGTTCTTTAACACGCTCAATAGGCATAAGAACTTCAATGATTGGCGATATGCGGTAACGCTCTTGCGAGGCTTCTTTTAAGATTCCCTCACGTGCTAGTTGCTCAATTGCTTGAGTAACTTCACGCTGCCGTAATGCCAGATTGGTTTCGTCTAATGCGAAGAAAGACATGGCATGGTTTGCTAGCTCTTCGTAATCCACAAAAGCAGCGTTCTCCCCCATCCCCACAAGCTGACGGAAAACATTACGCACATACAGCAAAATGATTGTTTCCACGCGCTTGTAGGCTTCGTCGCGCAGCAAGATTGGAATGTTGAGTTCTTCTTGACGTATTTGGGTTTTGTACGCGACCCGATAGTCGCGGTCTACCACCAAGTTTAAAAACATGTCGTGGAAGCGTGATTCGAGGATGTCTTGATACTTCAAGATCCGCTCCCACGCCCACTTATCTTCCGCAGCTTCAATAAACCGACGTTGTAGGAGTAGCGCGTAGACTCTTCTCGCGTCATACGGGAGTTGCCCTTGATCGCCAGGAAACAGAAAATCTTGCTGCTGCTCAATACTGTGAGCCTCAACAAATGCATCGTCACTTGTCAGGGAATCTACATGTGGTTCAGTCATTGTTTTCAGCTCCGAAGTGAGAGATAAATTTTTGACGAGGAATAATGAACTCCCGAGTGCTGCCATCAGCACGCACAGCAATAATTCGTTCTAATGGTGCAGACGAGCCAACGGAAAGGTCTTCGTTCGCTTCGTTATCTGCAGGCGTGTGCGTCGTTGCGATCTCTTGATATCCGAGAATTTCGACTGGCCGTTTCAGAGAATCATGAGCGGAGTCGAACGCAGTGGCAACGGTAACGTCATGATCGATTTCAGTGAGTAGACCTTGCACGTGTGCCAACAGTTCCCGGTGCCGTGGCCCACCCATCGCAATGATGTCATTAAGTTCTAGCCCTGCAATATCGACGCTGCTGTTTTGGTCAATTGCGTCAGGTGGAGTGTCATCAGATAAGTCATGAACGCTCGTACGTATTCGTCCAAAGTTGGCCCGTTCAAAGCGTGTGAGCGGCTCTACTTGTTCACCTCGGGTAGAACTAGGGAACCATTCGTGTAACGCCACAACCGCGCCACGTAACGCGTCATCGAGTTCCCGGTCACGAAGTGGATTATGGTGGCGGATTTGTGTTGTCAGCGTCCGAGACGCACGCTGTTGTTCTGCAAGCACAACACCTAACGAATCAAGAATTGTTGCTTTAATACCCCGAAATTGTTCCCGATCACGAGTAGGAATATTCCGCGCAAAGGGGTGGTTCAAAATAGCGTCAATAGACGTGTCAAGTTGTCGAAGCAGCTTTTCGGACTGTAAAAGATCCATCGCACCGGTAAAAGCTTTACCTTCAGGGGTCTGTTCAAAAAGGCTTTCAGATTGCGCAATGTACTCAGAGAGCACTTCACCTGTTGGCCGGGCATCATTTCTCAGTTGAGCCAAGATTGTGCGTTGTAAGTCTTTTATTGATTCAGCAACGCGCGTGAAATCTGCAGGAAGTTCGCGAACAAGATACCGGACATGATCAAACTGTTCTTCTAGCCGGTCGTCTGGTGCAGACTCAACCTCCCCGCCTGCCTCTAACCGTTTCTTTTCTGCTTGCAAAGCCCGAATCTGGGAGTTGAGTGAAGTAATACGGGTTGCACGATCAGGTTGCGCATCTGTTGCGAACCGTTCAACAGCATCAAGCAACGTTCTAATTCGCGACTCAGATACGAGTGGGCGCTCTCCCCCAGCGCGAGAAACAAAATCCATTGCTTCTTGAGCATGTGAAGTCAGTGAATACTCTTCGTCTCCAAAGTCGTTCACTGAACGAACTAGCCACGTGTCACGCACCCAACCAGAACTCAGTTTCCTTGGAGTTAATTCAGGCAGGTCAGTTTCGTTGAGCGCTTTGAGGTCCTCAAGATGCCCCGCAATTTCAAGATGAAACTGTTCTGAAGGAATTGCTTTACGTTGAGCAGAAAAGATTGACCCAAAGATCGCGATAACAATAGGCGCATAGTGCTTATTGAGAAGTGCCAATGTAGGCCGGGAAAAAGCTCGACGTGCACGCGCAATCTCTGCTTGTACTGCCCCCATACCTGTCCTTTCGGTCCGCGCTTTTCCCTGTGCTGTGTGCCGCATCGCCAGTTCAGCCATCACTGACTTTACTGGCATATGAGCCAAAACAACCGCAGGTGGAGCCGGTTGTGGCTCCACCTGCGGTGATGCTAACTATATGTCGCAGGCTGCTACTCAGGAACAATGTTGACGAGTTTGGGTGCTCGTACAATCACTTTCCGAATACCGCGACCTTCCAGTGTGCGTTGAACGCCAGGGTCAGCTAATGCTAATGCTTCAAGTTCTGCGTCTGTAGAGGATGGCGAAACGTCAGCTTTTCCACGGACTTTTCCTTGAACTTGGAATATACAAGTCACGGACTCTTCAACGAGATATTGTGGGTCGGCTGTTGGGAACGCTTCAAACACAACAGATTCGGTGTGTCCTAGTTTCTGCCACAATTCTTCAGCAATGTGCGGTGCCACTGGTGCGACCATGGTGACGATGCCTTCTGCTGCTTCGCGTGGCACTTGTTTGAGCCCCGTGAGGTAGTTGTTGAGTTCAATGAGTTTGGCAATTGCGGTGTTGATCCGCATGCCTTCCATTTCCTCGGCAACGTCCCTAAACGCGCGGTGAAGTTTTCTCTTGGTTTCGAGGTCTGCTGGTTCGTCTGAAACAGTTACTTCGCCGGTTTCTTCGTCCAAGATGTTACGCCACAGGCGTTGCAAGAATCGTTGTGCTCCAACAACTGCACGGGTTTCCCACGGACGAGACAGGTCAAGCGGCCCCATCGACATTTCGTAGACGCGGAAGGTGTCTGCGCCGTATGCCTCATACATGTCATCTGGGGTGACAATGTTTTTCAGGGACTTACCCATTTTTCCGTATTCACGGTCAACGGGTTCACCATTCCATGTGAAGCCTGTCTTTTCGTCGCCTTCTACCTCATCTGCGGGAACGTATTGTCCGCGCGCGTCAGTGTATGCGTACGCCTGAATGTAGCCTTGGTTGAACAGTTTGTGGAAAGGCTCAACTGAGCTTACGTGCCCGAGGTCAAAGAGAACCTTGTGCCAGAAACGTGCATACAGCAAGTGCAATACCGCGTGCTCAACGCCACCGACATACAAGTCCACACCACCCGAAGCGCCAGCTTGCGGGTTGTGGTCTGGGCCAAGCCAGTATGCGTCGAGTGCTGCCGCGGCTGGTGTTGTTGCCTCGGCAGAGTTATTGTTTGGGTCGATGTAACGCAGGTAGTACCAGCACGATCCAGCCCAGTTAGGCATTGTGTTGGTTTCACGACGATACTTCTTTACGCCATCGCCCAAGTCCAGTTCAACGTACATCCAGTCGTCGTTGCGGCCGAGTGGCGGTTCTGGGGACGAGTGCTCGTCTTCTGGGTCAAACGTGCGTGGGGCGAAGTCCGGGGTGTCCGGCAGAACCACGGGAAGAACCGAGTCTGGGAGCGCAATTGGCTGGTCTGTTTCGTCGTACACGATTGGGAAGGGCTCTCCCCAGTAGCGTTGACGGCTAAAGAGCCAGTCACGGAGACGGTAGGTGGTGGTACCTGTTCCGTGTCCTTTTTCTTCGAGGAACGCGATCATGATGGATTTTGCGTCTTCAACGTTTTTGCCGTTGAGGGTGATGTCCTCGTTGGCAGAGTTAATGATCGCTCCATCACCAGTCCATGCAGCGTCGCCTGCAAAGTCTGCTGGTGGCTCAACGGTGTACACCACGTCAAGGTCGAATGTTTGCGCGAATGCGAAGTCGCGTTCGTCGCCGCCTGGAACTGCCATGATGGCGCCTGTTCCGTATCCCATCAGGACGTAGTCTGCGGTGAATACTGGAATCTGGGTGCCGTTAACCGGGTTTGTTGCGAAGATACCGGTGAAGACACCCGTTTTTTCTTTCGCTCCGATTTGGCGTTCTACTGCGGTTTTTGCGGCTGCCGCTGTTTGATATGCGGTGACGGCTTCCGTTGGTGTTGCATAACCGCCAGTCCACGCGTCGCGGGTGCTTTCTGGCCATGCGGCTGGAATGTGGGTTTCTAGGATGCCGTGTTCTGGTGCAACAACCATGAAGGTCGCACCAAAAAGTGTGTCTGGGCGGGTGGTGAAGACGGTGAGGTCTTCTCCTGCGGCGTTGAATGTTACGTGTGCGCCTTCGGAGCGGCCAACCCAGTTGCGTTGCATGGACTTGACCTTGTCTGGCCAGTCAATGACCTCAAGGTCGTCGACGAGTCGGTCACCGTAGGCGGTAATGCGCATGTTCCATTGGCTCATTGCGCGTTGGAATACTGGGAAGTTTCCGCGTTCTGAGCGGCCTTCTGCTGTGACTTCTTCGTTTGCGAGTACAGTTCCGAGCCCTGGGCACCAGTTCACTGGCGCTTGCGAAACGTATGCGAGGCGGAACGAGTTCAGCACTTCGCGTTGTTGTGCAACGGTGAGGTCGGTCCATGGTGTTCCGGCTGCTACGCCGTCAACTGCGGGAACGTCGCGGGTGCCTGTAGCAAACTGTGTTTCAAGTTCAGCGATTGGGCGTGCCCGACCTTTAGTGCCGAATGGGTTTGTTGCTTCTTCGTCGTACCAGGAGTTGAAGATTTGCAGGAAGATCCATTGTGTCCAGCGCACATAGTCAACGTCTGTTGTTGCGAAGGAACGACGTGGGTCGTGGGCTAAGCCCATGCGACGCAATTGTCGTTGCATGTTTGCAATGTTGTTTTCGGTTGCTACACGTGGGTGCTGTCCGGTTTGGATAGCGAATTGTTCTGTTGGTAGGCCGAAGGCGTCGAAGCCCATTGCGTGCAGGACGTTGTCGCCTTGCATGCGTCGGAAACGTGCCACAACGTCTGTTGCAATGTAGCCGAGTGGGTGGCCTACGTGCAGTCCTGCCCCTGATGGGAAGGGGAACATGTCCATAACAAAGTAGGACGAGCTGTTTGGGTCTGCGTATTCGCCTTTACCGTTTGGTAGTCCTCCTTGCGGGTCTGCCGCAAAGTAGGTGCCACGCTCCTCCCATAGATCCTGCCAACGTAGCTCAATGTCTGATGCGAGTTTGGCGTTGTAACGGAATGCTGGCTCACCGCTGCCGCTAGGCACGCCGGTGGCGGTTTGCGAGGAAGGGGCTGGAGTATTCACACAGCCAAGTTTACATTCGCAGTGTTCATGTATGAGCCACGTGTTCACGTGATACGCGGCTCATACGTAACTTATGTTTTTGCTTGTCTAGTTTTGAATGTAGTAAATGATTTCGGAGCCCATACCCACAAAGATCCAGATGATGACTGCTACGTACAACAGCGGCGCTACAAAGTGTTTGTTCTTCATCAAGGATGTGCGTGCTTTGTCGCTGACGGGCAGGTAGCGTTCTTGCGCACCGTACACCAGCTGATACCAGAACAGCGGCAGCATCATCGCCCATACCACCATGCAGTAAGGGCATAGCCTGCCAAGAGTGTGGATTGACGTGTACATGAGGAACACGATCAGGACGAGGCCTAGCGTTGTACCTATAAATAGGGAACGCATAAACCATTGTGGGAGTTTAGCTCCGGTGTATAGGACCACTCCGATGGTGACAACGACGGCGAAAGCAGCAACTCCTATGAGTGGGTTGGGGAACCCAAAGATTGCGCCTTGTCGTGATGCCATTGCGTCGGCGCAGTCAAGGAAAAGGTTAAATGAGCAACTTGTGACGCGGTCTGGGTCTGCAAGTTTGAGGTATTTTTCGATGGATAGCGCCATCGACGCGCAGAAAGCTACGATTCCGAGAATTATCAAAAGCAACGAAAAAGTGCGTTGCGGCATCGAACGCATCTGTTCTAGTTCGTCGGAAAAATCGTACTCGTCATTGAGTATGTCTGAGCTTTTGTCGCCCACAGGTGCTCCTAAAATCGGATGTTTTTAGCCAGCAAGGAGCCAGGACGCACGCATGTAGTGATGACCCCTCATCGCTGTGCACCACAGTACAGGCTGTTTGTGGACGCTACCTGAAAAGCACCTGCAACTGATACTTGGACTTTATTCAGGCTGCTCGAGTAGCGCGTTGATGTCGTGTTTTGGGGTGCGCGGTAAAAACGCGAGCACAATGATGAACCCACCTACAGTGAGCCCTAGCCCTAACCACGCAAGTGAGGTGTATCCGAACCCCCACACAATAAATAAACCACCAAAGAAAGCGCCGCTCGCGTTGGCTGCGTTTAACGCGGAATGGCATAAAGCTGCACCCAGTGATGGTGCACCCGGGCTTAAGTCCATGAGTAGCCCTTGCAAGGGCAGTGCAAGTAGTTGCGAGGTGAACCCAACCGCAAATAGAGCGCACAGCACCAAAATCATGTTTTCTTCTACGAGACCAAGGAAAACCAAAGACAGTGAGGTCAACACGAACCCTGTTTTTACGGTGCGCACCACGTTGATATCCATGAGTTTCCCTGCATAAAACGTCCCTGCAGTCATGCCAATACCGAACAACGCCAAAATGAAGGGGACTGCCGATTCTGAATAACCGGATTCAAACATGACAAGCGGTTTGACGTATGAGTACACGGCAAACATTCCACCAAAACCGACCGCTGTTCCAGCGAACATTGCCCACAACCTGCCGTTTTTTAATGCTGCTAGTTCCCGACGAGGATTAGCATCCGGCGCGGTAGGTACGGGAGGGATCAGTTTCAGCAATGCAGCGAGCGCACACATTCCAAGGACACCGACGATGACGAATGTTGCTTGCCAACCTAAGTTTTGGCCCGCCCATGATGACAGTGGTACACCAATAATGTTTGCGATTGTTAGTCCACCCAACATCATTGATATCGCGAAGCCTCGGCGGGTGAAACCGACTATTGCGGTTCCCACCACAGCGCCAACGCCAAAGAACACACCGTGTGGCAGCCCGGCGAAGAAGCGGCTGAGCACAAGGATTTCAATGTTGGGGGCCAGTGCAGATAAAAGGTTGGCGACCGCATACGCACCCATGAGCCATGCGACGAGAGCGTTACGTGAGACCCGTGCGGTTAGCACTGCGATGATTGGCGCACCAATAACGACGCCGAGCGCATATGCGGTAATGGTGTGACCGGCGGCAGGAATTGATACGTCGAGGCCGTCTGCGATGTTGGTTAAGATTCCCATCGTGGCAAATTCGGTTGTGCCGATGGTGAATCCACCTAACGCGAGCGCGAGGAGTGCGAAACGTTGGATGTGTGGGGGCAGGGAGGGCGTTTCAGCCGTAGGGTATGTCACTGTTTTTTAACTACAATCCAGACAGCGTCAGCCGCCAATAGTCCTAAGGTGAGTGTGTGTGTTTCGTGTGGCGTGTGTGCGGGTGACCATTCGATGTCGAGCACGCCAACGGGTTCGTTTCGTTGCACGATTTTTACTGTTGCGTCGAGGCCGAATCCTAGGTCGGAGAAGTAGCGTAGAACACGTGGGTCTTCGTCGGAGATCCGGCTGACGGTGCCGTGTGCGCCTTCGTTGAGTACTGCGAGGGTGAAGGCTTCTGGTGCGGCAATTATTAAGTCTTTTGAGGGGATTGGGTCCCCGTGTGGGTCTCTGGTGGGGTATCCAAGACGCGCATCAATTCGTTCAATCATGAGGTCTGAGACTGCATGTTCAAGGACTTCAGCTTCGTCGTGGACTTCGTCCCAGGTGTATCCAAGTTCAGAAACCAAAAAGGTTTCGATGAGGCGGTGACGGCGCACCATTTCGAGGGCTTTTCTGCGTCCTTCGTCTGTGAGTTTGATGGTTCCGTAGCGTTTGTGGTCAAAGAGGCCTTGGGCGGCTAGGCGGCGTACGGTTTCGGACACTGTTGAGGTGCCTACGCCTAGTCTCTCGGCAAGGTCTTTTGTGGTGACTGGCTGGTCTGACCATTCTTGTAAACTCCACACAACCTTTATGTAGTCTTGCGCGACAGGTGTCAGTTGGGAACTATTCACGTGTCTCCTCTTCTGGGCTGGTCGTGTCGGTTTCTGGTGCTGGTTCTTGTTCTTGCTCTTGCTGGGTTGGCGGGATGACGGTGAGTGCTTTCAGTCCGTCGTCAAGTATGTGTACGCTGCGGGCGCCGTCGTCGGGGTGTGGGAAGCGTACGCGCGGCCCTACTGTAGCGGTTGCGTCTGGTGTGACTGCAATGATTTGCATGTCGACGATTGATTGTGTTTCTGGGTTGTAGCGCAGCACGGTCATTTCGGCGGTGCCGTTGAGTGGCCCGATGCTTGCTTTTCCTTCCATGGCTCCTGCGGTTGTGGAGTTTCCGTAGCGTACGCCTTGTCCGGCATATACTGGGCCGATTCGTTTGTGGTAGTGGCCTGATATTTGGTAGGGGACGCAGCCTGATTCCATGACGGGGTTTCCTACTGCTGGAGTGTGAATGAGTAGGATGTCTGGTCTTTTTTGTGCCGCGCAGGCGACTTCGGTGAGCCTGCTTCCTGCTTGTGCGTAGGTTTCTCCGTTGACGAGGGTGGACCCTTGTCCTATGCGGGTTTCTCGTGGGTCGGAGTCACCGAGGAACCGTACTCCCTTGACTTCTTTTATTTTTCCGTCGAGAACGATCACGCCTGCGGCTTTTGCTTGTTCACCGGTGAGTTGTGAGTCGTGGTTTCCGTCGGCTTGGACCATGACGGCGCCGTCTGGCACTGCGTTGGCGAAGCTTTGCATGCAGAAGCGTTCTATGTCTGTGCCGTTGATGGTGGTGTCACCGCCGTTGACGACGATTGATGTTCCTGTTGCGCGGGCTGCGGTGGTGATGAGCGGTGACATTCCAACGTTGCAGTGCAGGTCGGAGACGAGAAGCATCGTCACGTATTCGTCGTCGTGTGTGGGGTCGCTTTCTTGCAGAAATTGCGCCTGTTGAGCGGCTATTTCTTTGTCTGCTTCTGTTCGTGCTTCGAATGCGTCGCGTAGTGCGGCGTCAGCTGTTGCGTAGAAGTTTTCGTTTTCTTCGTAGACTCCAATGAGTTGCGCACCGTATACGTCGATTACTCCGGCTAGTCGTCCGGTGAGGCGTGCTCCTTGGAGTGCTGTGCCGTCGAACACTGCTGCTACTTGACCTTGTTCACCTTGCACATGGTGGCTGTCATATTGGACGACGCTTACGGTGATGAGCGCGACTGAAGCCACATAAGCGCTGGCGATAAGCCATGTTCGTCGAGCTAGACGGTAGGACAGTTCTTTTCGTCTGCTGCGGCCGAGGACAAAAGCTGTTGCGCCGATCAGGAAAGTTAATGTTCCGGCGGCGAGGAGCGCTCGTTGCACTGCGTCTTGTATGAGTAGGTGTGCGACGAGGTCGAGGGTTTCTTCGGGTGCTGCGAAGAACTGCATGTAGCTGTCGACGTCTTGGACGAGTGCACCAAGATTTTGGTTTGGTGAAAGCGAAGTTAAGCTTGCGGGTATTTCGCCGATGACGGCGGTAACGCCTAATCCTAGTGGTAGTGGGGAGTCCACTTCGAGTGTGCCTAGTGGGCCGGCGTCGACTGTGATTGTGGAATTGACGGTCACTTCATATGTGGCATCGTGTGGACCGAAGTTCGCCTGAGCGCGCGCCGTTACAACACCGAATACGGTTGAGACCATCACTATGGCAAGGCCGACGAGAACGTAGCGGAGGAGGCGGGGTGGCGTGGTTCCGTCTTGTGGGTAGCGTGCCCAACGAGACACCGCAAACCGTAGGTTTTGGGTTCGTGCGAAGGCATGACGGGATGCGTCGACAACGGTGCGGAAGATGTCGCGAAGTCGCGTTGTCTTGGGCTCTTGATCGTTGTCACCCATGGTTTTAGGCATAGTGGATGTAACACATTCCTTATTAGCGGTTCCTCGTGTTCTAGTCTGCCATCTTGTGGCTTATGAGCGAGACACTTATACAGGTAAACCTTGATATGTCCTCTCAGATTCTGCTCTTTTGGGACCCTAGTCCCTTGCTTGTTAGGGCGCGGTGAGATTAGTCACTTCACGCATGTTGCTGGCATCGCAGTCGTAATATCGAGTTCGTGGCACATACGAATACACCTGATCTTTCTACATACGACGCTGTACTCATCGGTGGTGGCATCATGAGCGCAACCTTGGGTGCGCTCTTACGCCAACTTGAACCGACGTGGAAGATCGCATTGTTTGAGCGGCTCGATGATGTGGCGCTCGAAAGTTCTAACCCGTGGAACAATGCCGGTACTGGACACGCAGCGTTGTGCGAACTCAACTACACACCACAAATGCCTGATGGTTCAATCAACATCTCTAAAGCAGTAAAAATCAATGAGCAGTTCCAGCTTTCACGCGAATTTTGGAACCACCTTATTGAATCCGATTTGATGCCACATCAAGATGAGTTCCTTTCGGCTACTCCACACATGACTTTTGTGCATGGTCGAGAAAATGTCGACTATTTGCGTCGCCGTTGGGAAGCCTTGACTCAAGACCCTAACTTCGCTGACCTTGAGTTCTCTCAAGATCCTGAGGTTATCGGACAGTGGGCGCCGCTACTCACATTGGATCGTCACGGCGACGAACCTATCGCGGCAACCCGGGCAGTAGACGGCACTGACGTTAACTTTGGTCGGTTAACCAAGAACCTCACCAACTATCTTGCAGCGCACGACGTTGAGTTGCATTTACAGCACGAAGTAACCCGACTTAAGCAAAACCGTGACGGTTCGTGGCGCATCAACGTCGCTAACAAGCATTGGAACGCTCCCGTTGTTAAACGGACCGTACAAGCCAAGTTTGTTTTTGTTGGTGCTGGTGGTGGCGCTCTTCCACTTCTGCAAAAAGCTGGTATCCCAGAAATTAAAGGGTACGGCGGGTTCCCCATCTCTGGTGTGTTCATGCGTACCACCAACCCCGACATTGTGGCTCAACATAATGCGAAAGTGTATGGGAAAGCTTCTGTTGGGTCTCCCCCAATGTCGGTCCCTCACCTCGACACTCGTGTCGTTGACGGACAAACTTCCCTACTTTTTGGCCCCTATGCAGGGTTCTCAACAAAGTTTTTGAAAACCGGCTCATACATTGACCTCATTAAGTCGATTCGTCCAGGAAACATCTTGACCATGTTGTCTGTCGCAAAAGACAACTGGGACCTCACCCGCTACCTTATGCAAGAGGTCACCAAAACGGATCTATCCAAGTTCCGCTCACTAAAAGAATTCATGCCAACCGCTAACCCGGCAGACTGGGAATTTATTACCGCAGGTCAACGCGTTCAGGTAATGAAAACTAAGCCTGGCTCCCGCGGCGGTGTTCTCGAGTTTGGAACAGAACTCGTAGCAGCGAAAGACGGCTCCATTGCCGGCCTGCTAGGTGCCTCCCCTGGCGCTTCTACTGCCGTTGCCGCAATGATCACCCTGCTAGAAACCTGCTTCCCTGAACACGTCGATAACTGGAAACCACAACTCAAAGTGATGATGCCGTCACTCTCAGTTCCAGACGTGACAGACGAACTCGACCTCGTCTCGTCAGAGCAACTACCGCACACACCTGAAGCGTTCTAAGCACGAACCACAACACCGCACAAGGGTGGCCATGACACAACGTCATGGCCACCCTTTTTGTTTTTCCACCAGTTATGACACCACCTGACAAGAACCTGTTAGGACAGTGCCAAGAACCGTATGGAAACCGTTAGGACGCTGGAAAATGCGCTGTGCAGCGCATGGAATAGACATGTTCATTTCATTGAACACGTTCATCGTTCTAGGAGACCGCAGTGTCTGACGTTATCGTCATCAGTCTGATTGTTCTCACGTTCCTTGCCCTGCACTGGGCAATAAAAGGATGTGAGAAGTTGTGACTATTCTTTCCGTTCTTGCCGTAGGTGCTGGCATCGCCGCACTCGTATATCTGATCTACGCTTTGGTGAAACCGGAGAAGTTCCTGTGACCGCACTGTTTATTGTTCAAATCATTCTCCTCATCGCGGCTTTAGTTGCAACATATCGCCCGCTCGGAGATTACATGGGGCGCACCTTCACCTCACAGCGTGACCTAGCAGCCGAAAAAGCTCTCTACCGTTGGTGCAAAATTGATGCACGCTCACAACAAACCTGGCAAGCGTATGCACGATCAGTGCTTGCGTTTTCGGTTTTAGGAGTTGTTGCCCTATACGGAATATTGCGTCTGCAAGCATTCCTGCCCTTCAACACACAGCAAGAAAACGTTCCACCATTCCTCGCGTTTAACACCGCCGTCTCATTCGTCACCAACACGAACTGGCAAAACTACTCACCGGAGCAGACATTAGGGCACGGCGCTCAAATGCTTGGTTTAACCGTGCAAAACTTCTTGTCCGCCGCAGTAGGAATCAGTGTCGCCATCGCACTCGTACGCGGCTTCGCATTTTCAAAAACACACACCATCGGCAACTTTTGGGTTGATGTCACCCGCGCCACCACACGCATTCTGTTGCCTGCCGCTTTTATTGCAGCATTCGTGCTCGTCGCAGGCGGAGTCATCCAAAACCTCAGCGACCCAGTCACCGTAACCACACTATCCGGTGGAACCCAATCAATCCCCGGCGGCCCCGTCGCAAGCCAAGAAGCAATCAAACTCCTCGGCACAAACGGTGGCGGATTCTTCAACGCAAACTCCGCACACCCCTTCGAAAACCCGACAGTGTGGACAAACCTCGTCGAGATTTTCTTAATGCTAGCCATCCCATTCTCCCTACCACGCACTTTCGGTTGGATGGTCGGCTCCCACCGTCAAGGCCTCACCATCGTTGCCGTCATGACAACGCTATTCGTCGCGTCTTTCGCACTCATGTCCTGGATTGAAACCCGCGGCAACGATCAAGCACCACAACTTGCTGGAGCCGCCCTCGAAGGCAAAGAAATGCGCTTCGGGATATTAGGGTCCACCCTGTTTGGCACCACCAGCACATCCACCTCAACTGGAGCCGTCAATATGATGCATGACTCCATGTCATCGCTCGGTTCCATGATGGCTATGGTCAACATGATGCTCGGCGAAATCTCCCCCGGTGGGGTAGGTTCCGGCCTCTACGCGATCCTTATCATCGCCATAATCGCTGTGTTCATCTCTGGGCTACTCGTCGGACGAACACCCGAATACATTGGCAAAAAGTTGGGGCCAACCCACATGAAATACGCCAGCCTCTACGTTCTGGTCATGCCAACGCTTGTCCTCGTCGGCACAGCACTATCTTTTGCGATACCAGCAGCACGGGACACGGTCCTCAACACATCCCTGCTGAACTCTGGCCCACACGGCCTATCCGAAGTGCTCTACGCATTCGTGTCAGCAGCCAACAACAACGGTTCCGCATTCGCTGGACTTACCGGAGACACACCATGGCTCAATAGCGCCCTCGGCGTTGTCATGCTCCTAGGCAGGTTCTTACCCATTGTCCTTGTCTTAGCTCTCGCTGGAGCGCTCGCCCGTGAAGGTCACACGCCGACAACAGCAGGAACATTACCAACCACCAGTCCCGTATTCGTGACTTTATTTGTTAGCGTCGCAGTTCTTATCTCCGCGCTAACGTTCTTCCCAGTCCTTACCCTTGGACCTCTTGCCGAAGGAATCTTGTAACCATGGCGCAGACAACACTTGAACAGACGCCACAACAGACAACACCCGAAGCTGCTGCCCCACAACCATTAGGGCGCGCTCTATTAGGGCAGGCAGCACGCGAAGCGTTCGTAAAGCTCAACCCGTGGGTGATGCGCAACAACCCAGTGATGTTTATCGTCGAACTGGGTGCTTTCCTGATCACCGCAGTTGCAGCCGTTGAGCTCATTACCGGCGTTGCCGCCTCGTCGGGTGGCAGCCCTGTACCTCTTGCTTTCTCATCAATCATTGCTTTATGGCTGTGGTTAACCGTGTACTTCGCAAACTTTGCTGAAGCAATCGCCCAAGGACGCGGTAAAGCACAATCAGAAACACTCAAGAAAACCCGCTCCACAACCCTCGCTCGAGTCATCACCTCACAGCCTGACCTCATTGCCGGCCAGCCAATCACATCAACTCTCACGTGGGAGAATGTTCCTTCTGCAGAACTTGCTATTGGGAACCTCGTAGATGTAGAAGCCGGAGAAATCATTCCCGGTGACGGTGAAGTTCGTTGGGGTCTCGCATCCGTTGACGAATCAGCCATAACTGGAGAATCAGCGCCAGTTATTCGAGAAGCAGGCACAGACCACTCCGCTGTAACTGGCGGAACACGTGTGCTGTCCGACCGCATCATCGTGGAAATTACGGCAGCCCCGGGCCAAACATTTGTTGACAAAATGATCCGCCTCGTCGAAGGTGCAAACCGCCAAAAAACACCCAACGAAATCGCGCTATCGATTCTGTTGGCAAGCCTTTCCATCATCTTCATGATCGTGGTTCTTACCCTTAACCCACTCGCGTCATATGACGCATCAAGGGTTTCTTTAGCGGTTATGGTTGCTCTTTTGGTGTGCCTCATCCCCACAACTATTGGCGCGCTGCTTTCAGCGATCGGTATCGCGGGTATGGATCGCCTCGTCAACGCAAACGTTCTTGCAAAATCTGGGCGCGCAGTTGAAGCGGCCGGTGACGTAAGCACTCTCCTGCTCGACAAAACAGGAACAATCACGCACGGCAACAGGCGAGCATACGAAGTCGTCCCTGTTCCAGGAATCGACTACGACGAACTTGCACACGCATGCGTACTAGCGTCGTTGGCTGATCCAACCCCTGAAGGAAAATCCATCCTTGACCTTCTTGCGGACTATCACACAGCTGACACAATCACGCAAGATTCCATCGTGCCGTTTTCTGCAGCGACACGCATGTCCGGGTTGGACCTTCCCAGTGGTGTGAGCATCCGAAAAGGAGCAACCAGTTCCATCCTGAAATGGCTTGATGACATGGAAAGCGACATCGAGCATGACATGCTTCTCGCATTACATGCAGAAGTGGAACGAGTTGCTTCCCTTGGTGGAACGCCCTTGGTTGTTGCACACAACCGGGTAGGAGAAAAACCTCAACTATTGGGTGTTATCCATCTGAAAGACATCGTAAAAGATGGCCTCAAAGAACGTTTCGTTGAACTGCGTGCCATGGGCATCAAAACAATCATGGTCACCGGCGATAATGCCACAACAGCTGCGGCTATCGCTGCTGAAGCAGGAGTGGACGACTTTATCGCCGAAGCAACACCCGAAGACAAGTTTGAATACATTAAACGTGAGCAAGAAGGCGGTCGTCTTGTCGCTATGACAGGAGACGGCACAAACGACGCTCCAGCACTAGCGCAGGCAGATGTTGGGGTCGCAATGAACTCTGGTACTTCTGCGGCTAAAGAAGCCGGAAACATGGTTGATCTTGATTCCGACCCCACCAAATTGTTGGAAATCATTCGGATCGGTAAGCAACTCCTCATCACGCGTGGAGCGCTCACCACGTTCTCTATCGCGAATGACATCGCTAAATATTTTGCGATCGTGCCAGCAATGTTTGTTGGCGTATATCCAGGACTCGAGGCGCTCAACGTTATGGGGTTGAGTTCACCGGCTTCCGCTGTCACATCAGCAGTCATTTTTAACGCCATCATCATTGTGTTCTTGGTTCCTGTTGCTTTACGTGGGGCTTCCTATAAGCCACGGTCTGCGAGCCAAATCTTGGCTTACAACCTCACCGTGTACGGCTTGGGCGGCCTTATCGCACCATTCATCGGTATTAAGATCATCGATCTTGCTGTCTCCTGCATTCCAGGGTTTTAGGAGTTCCCATGTTTCGTACGCATTCAGTAGGTTTCTTTACCGTCGCGTTTCGTTCACTCATTGCTGCACTTGTTGTTTTAGGGATCGTCTACCCGCTTGTTGTGACAGGCGTCAGCCAGGTCATCATGCGTCATCACGCTAACGGGTCGCTTATTAAAGACGATCAGGGTGCCACGCGCGGTTCAGAACTGTTAGCGCAAAGTTTTCATGACTCACAGGGCCAGGTTTTAGCGCAATATTTTGAGCCTCGTCCGTCAGCCGCCGGTGATGGTTATGATGCGTTAGCGTCAGGTGGCTCAAACTTAGGCCCCAACTCTTCTGAGTTACTTACCGCTATCGAAAATCGTGCTGCAGTATTTGCGCGCACCAACGATGTACCCGTTTCTGAGGTTCCCGCCGATGCGGTAACTGCTTCAGCGTCTGGTCTTGACCCGCACGTCTCGTGGGATTCGGTTCTTGTGCAGGTTGATCGTGTAGCTAAGGCCCGCAACCTCACGTCCGAGCAGATCCTCGATATTGCGGCACAAGAGAAAATCCAAGGGCTGCCGTGGGGTGTCTCGCACATGCCAGTCAATGTTGTTCGTGTAAATGCTCGTCTTGACGCTTTGCAAGCTTCAACAGATTAAACTCAACGGGAGGGCGCACCATCACACAAGGTGAGGTGTGCCCTCCTGTTAGGAAAGAGAGTGCACTATGCAAGGCCGGTTACGTGTTTTTCTTGGGGCCGCACCGGGTGTTGGAAAAACGTTCGCCATGCTTGAAGAGGCGCACCGGCTGTCTCACGAAAACCATGACGTTGTTATTGCGCTCGTTGAAACTCATGGACGTCATGCCACTGCTTCACTTATTGACGGCCTTGAGCGTGTTCCGTGCGCCGAGCACATTCATGAGGGGTTAACACTTTCAGAGCTTGACGTTGATGCGGTGATCG
This sequence comes from Timonella sp. A28, assembly GCF_051200815.1. GTDB lineage: Bacteria > Actinomycetota > Actinomycetes > Actinomycetales > Cellulomonadaceae > Timonella. The sequence goes on from NZ_CP195159.1 coordinate 1,017,473, forward strand.
CTCGGGCACCTGAAATTGCTGTCGTTGACGAATTTGCGCATTCAACTGTGCCCGGTTCGCGTAACAGCAAACGCTGGCAAGACATTCAAGAACTCCTTGATGCAGGCATTCACGTTCTTACTACCGTAAATATTCAACATATTGAGTCGCTTAACGATGTTGTTGAGCAAATAACTGGCATCGTACAACGTGAAACTGTCCCTGACACAGTGTTGCGTTCTGCCAATCAAATCGAGCTTGTCGACATCGCACCACAAGCCTTACGTGATCGACTTTCTGAAGGAAACGTTTATCCTGCCGAACGCATTGATGCAGCACTCTCTAACTATTTTCGGTTAGGAAACCTCACTGCTTTACGTGAACTTGCGCTGCTGTGGCTTGCCGACGAAGTCGACTCTGCTCTGAAAACGTATCGCGCCGATCATAAGATTGATCATCGTTGGGAGGCACGCGAACGCGTTGTTGTTGCGTTAACGGGCGGCCCTGAGGGCGAGACTCTCCTGCGTCGTGGTGCACGCATCGCAGCACGTTCGGCTGGTGGCGAGTTGCATGCAGTGCATGTAAACCAAAATGACGGGTTGCAGCGCAGTAATTCTGCTGTGCTCGCGCAATTACGCTCTCTGGTCGACACGTTGGGTGGAACGTTCCATCAAGTTGTTGGTGACGATATTCCTACTGCGCTTGTCGAGTTCGCTTCCGGGTTGAATGCCACCCAGTTAGTTATTGGTTTGACTCGAAAGAACCGTGTTCAATCGTTCCTTACCGGTCCTGGTATCGGCCACGCCATCATTAAAGCTGCTGGCGGGATCGACGTACACATTGTTAATCATGCGGCTGCGTCAGCTCGAGGCCCTATTAGTTCTCATCGCACATCAATTTTGTCGCCTCGAAGACTCGCTTTAGGTTTCGTTTTTGCGCTGTTGGGCGGGGCTTTACTCACGGCGCTGTTAGTGTCTTTGCGTTCCCCAGAATCAATTATCGGTGACGTCTTGGCATACCAGTTATTAGTGATTCTGGTTGCTGTTATTGGGGGTCGTTGGCCCGCGCTCTATGCTGCAGTGCTGTCTGGTATTTCGTTGGATTACTTCTTTATTGAACCGTATTACACGGTTTCAATTGGTCATCCGTTGCATGCCCTTGCGTTGGTGCTGTACATCATTAACGCCCTGTTGGTGTCTTTTGTGGTTGACTTGGCGGCTCGTCGTTTAGCTATCGCTCGTCGTTCACGTGCCGAGTCTGAACTCTTGGCGGCTGTTGCAGGTAGCGTTTTTCGTGGTGACGATGCATTGACTGCTCTTGTTTCACAAACACGTGAAGCTTTTTCTTTGTCGTCGGTGGAGTTGTTGAACGACGGAAAGATTGTTGTGAGTTCTGTTGCAGAGCATGCTGACCAGCCTCAACCTGCATCTTTTACAGATCCTATTGTTGAACGGTGCGATGTCGGTTATGGCTGTGAGCTTGTGTTGCGTGGTCAGCAGTTCGAAGCATCAAATCAGCGCATGCTGTCAGCGATTATCGTACAAATTCAAGCGGTCATTGAACATCAAGAACTTGAAGAAACAGCCCAATCTATTAAGCCTCTTGAACGCAACGACCAAGTGCGTTCAGCGTTACTATCTGCGGTCAGCCACGATTTACGGCGTCCGTTGGCGGCCGCGGTTGCTTCTGTGACGGCGTTGAACAGTCGAGATGTTGAATGGGACGATAACGACAGAGACGAATTGTTGGATACCGCCGAAGTCAGTTTAGCGACCCTCACGGATCTCGTGACGAATCTGCTTGATACGACGCGGCTACAGGCGGGGGTTTTGGCGTTAAGTGTGCGCCCTGTTGATGCAGACGATGTTATTGGCGCTGCTCTTGACGAACTTGAATTTGGTCCTTCCGACGTGACACTAGATTTAGACGAATCTATTTCTCCTGTACTCGCTGACAGCAGTTTGTTGCAGCGTGCTGTGGTTAATGTGCTCACGAATGCGAAAAGGTACTCCCCTGCCGGTTCACTTATTCGTGTGACAACGAGTGGGATCCATGATCGGGTAGAAATTCGCGTTATTGATCACGGTCCAGGGCTCTCCCCTGAAAAGAAAAACCAAGTTTTTGTTCCTTTCCAACGTTTGGGCGATGTCGATAACACGACTGGTCTTGGTTTGGGTCTTGCTTTGTCTCGTGGTTTTGTTGAAGGAATGGGTGGATCACTTGATATCGAAGACACTCCAGGTGGTGGCGTCACTATGGTGATCTCCTTGCAGTGTTTTAATGAACTTTCGGAATAACGCATCACTTTTAGTGTCACTAACCCGCATATATAGAAAACCTGTCATGAAAATTTTGATTGCCGACGATGACCCTCAAATTTTGCGGGCATTGCGAATTACGTTAATTGCTCGTGGCTACGATGTCGTTTTTGCGCGTGATGGCGGTGAAGCCATCAACAAAGCCATCGAGCATAAACCCAATTTATTCATGATTGATTTGGGAATGCCTCACCTTGACGGCATTGAAGTTATTACAGCTGTTCGAGGTTGGAGTTCTGCACCTATTCTTGTGGTTTCTGGCCGTACAGACTCAGCTGACAAAGTCGCGGCACTTGATGCTGGCGCAGACGATTATGTTACGAAACCATTCGCGATTGATGAATTGCTTGCTCGTGTGCGGGCGTTAGTTCGTCGCTCGCATCCAGATCAGGCTGAGTCTGCACCTGTGATCGATGTGGGGCACGTAAAGATCGATTTATCGGCGAAAACAATCGTTCGTTCTGCGTCGAATAGTCAAGGAGCATCTTCTGATTTGCCGATTAGGCTGACTCCCACAGAATGGAAAATCCTCGAAATTTTGGTTCGCCATTCGGGAAAGCTCGTGACTCGTCAGACGTTGCTGTCTGAAATTTGGGGCACTGACCGTGCCACCGATTCAGGCTATTTACGGCTTTACATGTCTCAGTTGCGGAAAAAACTTGAACTAGATCCTGCACACCCACAGCTCTTTGTTACAGAACCAGGTATGGGTTACCGTTTCGTACCTCAGCATGTGATGACACACGACGAGGGTGCTTAACTGATTCCTTCTTGAGGCCTTGTAAGAGTGCCATATGTTGTTGGAACAATTGTGTATCGGTTTCCACGTTGCAGAATGTCGACGGTTAACGAGTGCTCGTTAGCTTTCATCTGCACGACGTGCCGTCCCTTACCCGCTTTATGAGGGTTCGCGGATACGGTGAAAGCAACTTTTCCGCCTGCCGTTTTCACGGTGTCTGCGTAGTGGGCGATTTCTTGTTGCAACTGTTTCTGTGTTGATCCTGCAGGTAACACTGGGCATGCCATTTTGATACTGTCGCTTTCAACAGCATCAAGTAATTGCACTGCAGCTTCCTCTGGGCTTTTATGCCCGACCCCACAGTTTCGATTTGTTGCACAACTTGTTGTAATAACAGCGACCGCGGCCACACCCACTATCAAAAGAATCCCTAAAGGGGTGCGGCTTCTTACTGTTGTGTATACCTTTTTCGCCAGCACGACGATACCCTTCGTTGTCCAGCAAGCACAGCATAATCTGCTGAAACCCTAGCAAACAGACAAGTCGGATTCGTCCTACTCCAGTATGAACCGCGGATTATGAGTTAAGGTGCCCACCAGATTCACGTAAATAGCAGGTGGCACACAACGACTCATATGTCACTTCCACCCCATCGATTGCCACTTGCGCTCCAGCAAAAATAAAGGTGTCATCTATGCGACGGGCGTTAAAGACCGCTTTTCGTCCACATCGGCAAATAGTTTTGAGTTCTTCAAGGGAGTGTGCGATTTCCAGCAAACGCCGCGATCCGGGGAAAGCAGCGGTTTGAAAGTCTGTACGAATTCCGTAACAGATAACGGGAATGTCGTCGAGCACTGCGATGCGCAGCAGGTCGTTTACTTGGCTTTCAGACAAAAATTGTGATTCGTCGATCAGTAGGCACGACACGTCACGCCCTGTACCTGTCTGCACTTTTTCGCGGTGATGTTGAAAAGCAGCATATGCGTCTTCGTCGGCAGCTAAGAGATAGTCGACTTCACGGTCAACACCTAACCGAGACAAGATAGCCGCTCCGGCTTTTGAGTCCACACCGGGTTTAGCTAACAGCACCACATGCCCGCGTTCTTCATAGTTATGTGCAGCTTGCAGCAGCGACGTACTTTTACCGCTGTTCATCGCTCCATAACGGAAATACAGCTTTGCCATGTGATGTCTCCGGCGTTGTCGGGGGTGTTTATGCGCGTTCTTTCACCACAAAAGTGGAAAAGAATTAGGGGGTGTGCCGCGGTTTTGGTGCGTGCAGGTCAAAGTGAAGGCCAGCCATCCGAATCGCAAAGCAAATTGCGGCTGCGATAATCACCCATGGAATGAGCGGAAGGTCTGCACCAACTATGACAGCGGTGAGCCCTGCGGCCACTGCGGCAGGAATAGCATACAGTTCCGTATGCAGTACGGCGGGTATGCGCTGCATCATAATGTCGCGGATTGTGCCGCCACCTACAGCCGTAATGACGCCAAGAATGGCTGATTGCACGGGACCTAACCCGAATTCGAGTCCCTTGAGTGTGCCAATAACCGCAAACAGGGACAGCCCGACTGCATCAAAAAGGTTGATTGTTTTTGAGAGCCGTTCGAGTTTACTACCGAGATAAAACGCGACAAGCGATCCGCCTGCGGCAGTCAAGAGATATCGCCAGTCCATGAATGTTGTGGGTGGTAGTGAGTCGATGAGAATATCTCGCACGAATCCGCCACCTAGCGCAGTAACCATACCGAGGGATAACACCCCAACGATGTCTACTCGCGCAAATTTTATTGCGGTCATCGCACCGTTCACAGCAAACGCTAACGTCCCCAACAAGTCGAGGATGAGCAGCGCGATATCGCCAGAATTCATAAGGCTATATCTACCGGAAAAATAGGTGTGCGAGCAAAACGCAGCGCCACAAATTTCTGTATGTGATCATTCTCTGCTTAAGTCACATTCGCACAGCGTTAAGGTTGTGGATATGAGTCTTTCAATCAATAACGATGTCACCGTATGGTCGCGCACTCCTGTTGGATCAAAACCGTTAATTCTGCTTATGCACGGTTTAGGGTCTCATGAGAATGATCTTGCCGGTCTCGCCCCGTACTTACCGCACGAGTATGCGACTGCTTCCGTACGTGCACCACTCGCCGCCATGGGTGGTTTTGCTTGGTTCCCTGCGTCTCCTACCCCTGGGCAGCCTCAGCCTGAAGACGTTGTTGCTGCGACACAAGCAGCATTAGATTGGATTGATGAGCACGTGGATCCAGCGACGCCGCTTGTTCCTATGGGATTTTCTCAAGGGGGCGCAATGGTGTCGCAGCTTTTGCGGACCCGTCCGCAACGCTTCATTGCTGGGGTGATGATGTCTGGGTTTATTTCTGAAGTGGATTTGCCCACTGATGAAGAGTTTAAGTCGGCACAGTTACCAATTTTTATTGGCCGTGGCGACCGCGACCCGATCATTCCCACGGAACGTTTTGAATATGCTTCTGATTGGCTTCACGAGCGTTCTTTACTCACTGAGGTTGTCTATAACGGGATGCAACATTCGGTGTGCGAGCCAGAACTCGCTAACATTGCGCACTTTTTAGAGTATGCACTCACTGAAGAGAACGACCGTTATCAACAATTTTTGTCTTCTGTGCACGCATAACTGCGCTCACAACTAGTGGTGTGTTCCGTGTGCGTCTAGCCGCGGAACACACTTCACGACATTGGCTTGTCGTCTCGTGGTGTGTATGTGTTGGTTCCTAGGGTCTCTACGAAGGTTGGGCCTAGGGTTTCTAATTCCACACTGTATTCTTCAACCCACTGCCCAAAGGTCGCACGAGACAGAGTTTCGTTGGAGAACCGTCGGTCTTCTGTTACTTCTGAAACACAGAATGTGGGGATGGTGAGGTCGGTTACGGGGCTTCCGCGTTCTACTTCTGCGATGACGAGTGGACTATTTTCTCCACCGAACACGTCGATTACCCAGCCGTCAGTGTCTAGCCAGAGCGCATACCTGTTTTTGATGATGCGGTGGTCACCGCGTTGTAGCAGGTTTAACCCCATGGTGATGTCGAGTTCACGTTCGGCTTCGTATCGGGTGCCCGAGTTCATGGGCCCTTTAACTGTGATTGCACAAAAGTCGAAATGCTCAGCGTATTCTTCAAGGATTGCGTTGATATCTTCTGTGCCGTTTAGGAGGAGTCTCACCCCGCTGGCTTGCGCCCTGACGCGGATCGCGTAGCCGTCTTGTGCAAGGTAGTAGTTTTGCACGATGAGGGTTGGGGTGGGGTCGTCGAGAACCAGGTCTGGTAGGTCTTCCACGTAGAAACGGCGTTCAAATTCGAAGTCACCGTATCCGGTCTCGCTCATGATCGCCTCCTCGGGGAACAAACTATGGGATGTATCCCCTGTTGTGTGCGTGTTTCTCCTAGTCTAGTCCCCTAGAGATTATCTAGGAGCTTAGACAACATTGATGTGCGGTAGCAACAGTGTGGGTGGCGCCTCATCAAGGTGCCACCCACACTGTTTTGTTGTCTACTTCTGCCTAGAGATTTACTCGTGGAAGTTTGCGACGTACGCGTCAATTTCGGCCGCGTACTGTGCTTTTTGTTCGTCTGAGATCCAGCAGACGTCAAAAGAGTTTTTAGCTATCTGAACCATTTCGGCGCTTGAAACACCTGATTTTGCGGCGTAATCGATGTAGTTTTTTCCGATGTATCCGCCAAAGTAGGCAGGGTCGTCGGAGTTAAGGGTGACCTTGACGCCGTCGCGAAGTAGTTGGGTGATTTCTGCTGCTTTCATGTCTGCTGTAACAAAGGAGTTTGAGACTGGGCAGCAGGTCAGTCCTAAACCTTTTTCTTTCACTACGGTGATGAGGTCTGGGTTTTCGACGATGTTGGTTCCGTGGTCAATCCGGTCAACTTGAATGTCTTCGATGACTTGACGAATGTTTTCGATTGAACCGATCTGGTCAATGTCGCAGTGCATCGTCAGTTTGTAACCTAGTTCGCGGCCTTTGGCGAACACGTCAGCAAATTTTGCTGGTGGGTTGTTGCGTTCGTCTGAGTCGAGGCCAAGCCCAAGAATTTTGTCTTTGAATGGGATGGACAGTTCTAGGTGTTCTGCTGCGGATTCTGCTGTGAAGTCGCGCAGGAAGCACATGATGAGTTCAGCTGATACACCAAGTTGTGCTGCGTCTTGTGTTGCACGGTAGTAGCCGTTGACGACGTCCGCGAAAGGTACACCGCGCGATGTGTGCGCTTGTGGGTCGAAGAACATTTCCGTGCGTTTCACACCGTTGGCTGCGGCACGTTTAAAGTACGCCATGGCGAGTTCGTAGAAGTCTTCTTCGGTTTGTAGAACGTTCATTGCCGGGTAGTAGACGGCAAGGAATGATGCAAGGTCGTTGAATTGGTAGCTTGCTTCGACTTCTTCGATTGTTTTTTGGTCGAGTTCTATATTGTTGCGTGCTGCGAGTGTGAGTTTAAGGTCTGGTTCGAGTGTTCCTTCAACGTGCAGGTGAAGTTCTGCTTTTGGGAGGTTGAGGAGGAACGCGTCGGTGGGAACGGTTGGAAGTGGCAAGGGAACCTGTCCATTCGTTGTGTTGGGCCCGTGGGGCGGGTTTCGTCATATCAACGATATCCCTCTGTGTAGGGGCTCAACAGCGAGCGCTTCATGTTACGCAAGGTTAAACGCGTGACGTGGTGAATATCGCGTTGTTGCTTGTCAGGGACTTTTTCTTAGGCCCTTGTTATCACTAGACACGCATCAACTGAGGATTTCTCCATCTACGTATACCCAATGCCCTGCGTGACGACGAAACCGCGAAATCTCTTCGAGGAAATCTCGTTGTTGCCCATACCTGTAGTGGGCTCGATAATGCACGATGCCTTCGTCTGCTGTAGGCGCTGGGGCGTCGATGATTCGTAGCCGTGTCCACTGCTGCTGCGGGTCTAATGCGAGATGGACGGGAACGTTTTCTGGCGCCCAAGTAAACCGCAAGTACTCTACTTTCATGAGCGCGAAAGCACTATAGCGCGATCGCATGAGTTCTTCAGGGCTAGCAGGGTGTTCCTGACCTTCATGAAACTTTCCACAGCATTGCGAGTATGCGCGCCCAGTCCCGCATGGGCATTCTTCGGGTGCTTCTTCTGCTGGTGTAGGTGTCATGGTGGGGTTCCTTACTGCTCGGCTAGTGGCAGCCAATCAAGTACTTTTTTAATGTTGGTGTCCCAATACATCCAGTCGTGGTTGCCTGGCCCTTCAAGGTCTGTGTAAAGGTTTATACCGCGGGCTTGTGCTTCTTTAGCGAATGTGAGGTTGTCTTGGTAGAGGAAGTCTTCTGTCCCGCAGGCTTGGTAGAGCTGCGGTAGCGACTCTGCTGTGTGGGTGCGCAGGAGACTGATGAGGTCGTCGTGTGTTCCTGCTGGGGCGTGCGGACCCCATACTTGGGGAACTTCTTCGCGTAGTCGATCGAAGCTGTCTGATCCGGCTACGTTGAGTGCGCCAGAAAGGGATGCGGCAGCAGCGAAACGTTGTGGGTGTCGTAATGCTAGTTTGAAGGCGCCGTATCCGCCCATGGATAGGCCAGCGACGAAGGTGTCTTCGCGGCGTGTGGAAACGTTGAACATGCGTGCCACCATGTTGGGGAGTTCTTCGGTGAGGAATGTCCAATATTTTTGCCCTGTGTGTTCGTCGCAGTAGAACGATCTCCCTACTTTGGGCATAACAACTGCGAGTCCTTTTTCTGAGGCGTACCGTTCTATGAGGGTGCGTCGTGTCCAGACAGAATCGTCGCCGTCAAGACCATGCAGTAGGTAGAGCACTGGTGTGTGTTGTAAGGCTGCAGCTCCTGATTCTCCTGTGACCCGTTGGGTTGCTTGTGGGTCTGTTTCTGGGAGGATCACGGTCAGTGTTGTCATCTCCATGAGGGTGTCGGAGAAGATTCTGCAGTTTAGGAGCGCCATGGTGGGGGCCTTTCGCACGTTGTACTTATCTCTTTTAGTGTATGCCGGTTTGGTGTATCGGTTGTGTACTGCATAGGCGTGTGCGCTGATGAGAGGCACGGCTGGTTTTGCTGTAGTGGGAACAGAAACACTGGACTAGATTCGATAGTGACTGCCGTCACGTGAATTGAGGAAGGTGTGCTTTATGTCGTCCCTATCTGATGAAACCCTCACGATTATTGATCGTTGGTGGCGGGCCGCAAATTATTTGTCTGTTGGACAGATTTATTTATTGAACAATCCTCTTTTGCGCACCGAGTTGACTCGTGACGATGTGAAACCGCGTTTGCTTGGGCACTGGGGTACGACCCCTGGGCTTACTTTTCTGTATGCTCACCTTAATCGTGCTATTCAAGAGCGTCGCCAGTCCACGATATATGTGACTGGTCCGGGTCATGGCGGGCCGGGTTTGGTCGCTGCCTCTTATCTTGATGGCACATATTCTGAAACGTATTCGGACATCACTCGTGATACGCAAGGGCTGCAAAAACTGTTTAAGCAGTTTTCTTTCCCCGGCGGGATTCCATCACATGTAGCACCTGAAACGCCCGGGTCTATTCATGAGGGTGGCGAACTTGGCTATGCGCTGTCGCATGCGTACGGCGCTATTTTTGATAACCCGGATGTGCTTGTTGCTGCCGTGGTTGGTGATGGCGAAGCAGAAACTGGCCCGCTTGCAACGTCATGGCATTCGAATAAGTTTGTGAACCCGTCGCAAGATGGCACGGTGCTACCGATTTTGCATTTGAACGGATACAAGATCGCGAATCCTACGGTGTTGGATCGGATCAGCCATGACGAACTTGAAGCACTCATGGTTGGGTACGGCCATAAGCCTTACTTTTTTGAAGGCGGCTACGATGACGAAGATTCACTGTCGATTCATCGTCGTTTCGCTCAGCTTCTCGACGAGGTTTTAGATGACATCGCTGCGATTAAGGCTCGTAGTGCGCAGGGAGACACGAGTCGCCCGCAGTGGCCTATGATCGTTTTTCGCACGCCAAAGGGGTGGACTGGCCCGGCAGTTATTGACGGGAAGAAAACGACTGGTTCGTGGCGTGCCCATCAGGTTCCGTTGGCTAGTGCACGAGACACTGACGAGCATTTGCACGACTTACGTACGTGGTTGGAGTCGTATAAGCCTGATGAACTGTTTGACGAAAACGGGAAAGTATTCGATGACATCGTGTCGTTGACTCCCCCAGGCGATTTGCGGATGAGTGCTAACCCGCACGCAAACGGTGGCTTATTGCTGAAGGAGTTGCGGCTTCCCCCGATTGAAGATTTTGCTGTTGATGTTCCCGTCCCTGGTTCTGGGTTAACGGAAGCCCCACGAGTTTTAGGGTCTTACCTCACTGAGGTCATCCGGTTAAACCCAGATAACTTTAGGATTTTTGGTCCGGACGAAACAGCATCTAATCGTCTTCAAGGTGTTTTTGACATCACTGATAAGCAGTGGAACGCACAGTTTTTTGGCCCTGACGTTGATGAGCATTTAGCGCGTGCCGGTCGGGTTATGGAAATGTTGTCTGAGCATCAATGCCAAGGCTGGCTGGAAGGATATTTGTTGACCGGACGCCATGGGTTGCTCACCTCGTATGAGGCGTTCATTCACATCGTTGATTCCATGTTTAACCAGCACGCGAAGTGGCTGAAAGTCACTAACCACATTCCGTGGCGTAGACCAATCGCTTCTCTCAACTATTTGCTGTCGTCGCATGTGTGGCGGCAAGACCACAACGGTTTTTCACACCAAGACCCAGGTTTTATCGATCATGTGGTCAATAAGAAAGCGGAAGTTGTTCGCATCTATTTACCAGCGGACGCCAATTCGTTGCTGTTCACATATCGGCATTGCCTCGAATCGAAGCAGTACGTCAACGTCGTGGTGTCTGGTAAGCAGCCTGCACCGAATTTCTTGACTGTTGAACAGGCAAAAGCTCACTGCGAGCGCGGGTTGGGTATTTGGTCGTGGGCTGGTTCAGAAGTGCCGGGCCAGTCTCCTGATGTCGTGTTGGCTGCGGCTGGGGATGTGCCAACGTTAGAGGTTCTTGCTGCGGTGGATATTCTTCGTCGTGAATTGCCTGAGTTGAAGGTGCGAGTAGTTAATGTTGTTGACTTGATGCGGTTGCAGGACGAGAAAGAGCATCCGCATGGTTTGCCTGATCGTGACTTTGACACTATTTTCACGTCTGATAAGCCCGTGATTTTTGCTTATCACGGTTATCCGTGGCTGATTCACCGGCTGACGTATCGCCGTAATGGTCACGATAATATTCACGTGCGTGGGTATAAGGAAGAGGGCACTACGACCACGCCGTTCGATATGGTCATGCTTAATGATTTGGATCGTTATCATCTCGTCATTGATGTGATTGATAGGCTCCCTCAGTTGCGGTCTCGTTATGCGGGGTTGCGGCAGCGTATGCAGGATGCGCGCATCAAAGCACGTGAATATACGCGCACTCATGGTCAAGACATTCCAGAGGTGCGTGACTGGGTGTGGCCTGATGCTGCGGCTTATGCGTCAGAAAATCGTGTTGAATCGACTCTTGCTACTGGTGGTGACAACGAGTAGCCGCGCATGTGTGCACTGTTTATGGGCAGGAACCGGAACATTGCGTAGAAAAATAGCATCCGGCGCACGAGATCTGCGGGTGGGTGCGCGTTGTTGGTGTGTTGTCTTGAAGTAGTCCTTCGCGGACCATTATGTCGCGTAGGTCGTCTGGTAGTTGGTGCGACTGCAGGATAAAAGTGGAGGCCGACTGTTCGGGTATGCGTTCTTTTTTGCGTAGTAGGCTCATGCGATCACGGCCGCAATCTGGAATACTACAACCGCTAAAACCCAGCCTCCTACAAGGGCGGCGCCCACTGCAGCGACGGTAAACCTGGTGCCGAATAATCTGCGCTGTTCCGCGACTGTCACTAGGCATGGCGTGTACACCAAACAGAACACCATGTATGCGAGCGCTGCCGCGTTTCCTTCGCCGCCGGAAGACTGCTGGAATGTTGTTCGTAGTTTTTCATCGAGTGTGGGTGCTTGTGTAGGGTCGGCTGGTTCGTCTATTCCGTATGTTGTTGCGAGGGTCCCTACGACGGCTTCTTTAGCGACGAATCCTGTAATGAGCGCTGCGGTGGCGTGCCAGTCGTTAAAGCCTGCGGGTTCAAATATTGGTGCGATGGCGCTTGCTGTTGAACCGAACAGTGATGTTTCGAGCGGCATGGTTTCGTCTGCGAATGTGTAATCCGGTTGGGTGGGGATGCTCAGGAGCGCCCACACAGCCATGGACAACACAACGATGACAATTCCAGCTCGTTTCATGAACCCTAATGTTTTGAGCCCCACTGCGTGTAGCAGCGGGGTGGGAAGTGGGGTTTGGTATCGAGGCAGCACAATAACTAATGGTTCGCGGGTGATGCGTTGTGGCGCTATTTTGTTTGCGGTCCATGCCACTGCAACGATGATTGTGGTGGATAAAAGGTACATTCCAAAGACAACTGTTCCAGCGTGCTGTGGGAAGAAAGCTGACGCTAACAACAAGTAAATGACAAGGCGTGCCGTGCATGACGCGAACGGAATGAGTAGTCCTGTCAGTGCGCGTTGTGGTGCTTGTGGGATTGTTTTTGTGGCGCTTAATGCTGGTATGTTGCAGCCAAAAGCGAGGACGAGTGGAAGCACGGCCCGCCCGTCGAGCCCTATCGCGTTCATCGCTTTATCTGCCATGACAGCTACGCGTGCTAAGTACCCTGAATCTTCAAGCAGGTGTATGAGGGTGAAGATGATCATCATGAGTGGTAGGAAACTCACGACTGTCCCCACTCCGGAAAGCACACCATCGACGACGAGAGAGTGCACCCATTGCGGCGCTTGAACTGAAGTTAAAAGTGCTGTGGTGGCCTGGGTGACGGGACCTGTGATGAGTTGTTCAAACCAGTCTTGTAATGGGCCTGCAACTGTTGTGGTCAGTTGCAATGTAGCCCACAGCACCGCAAGGAAAAACGGGATCCCGATGAGGGGTTTGAGTAGGTATGAGTCGATGCGGTCTGACCGGGTAGTGGTGGCGTTCGGGTGGTGCCCCAGTTGCGCTATGACTTCGTTGACCCACGTGAATAGTTGATGCGCTCGCTGTAGTCGGGTGTCTTCTGCGTGGTGGTCTGTTCTGGTTTGTGCGGGTGCAGTGTTGGGCGGTAGTGGGTGTTGTGCCTGTTGAGCACGCATAGTTGAGGCGAGTGCGTCGTCGAGCTGGTTGAGGCCTTGGCGTCGTCGGGGGTTAAGTTCGACGACGGGTGCTCCTATGATCTGTTCTAGTTTTTGCGCGCTGATGGGGGTGGTGTGTGCGTCTGTTTTTGTGAGTGCCGCTATGACTGGCATCCCTGCTGACATGGTTTGAGCGAGTATGTAGAGGGATGATGACAGCGCGGTGGCGTCTAATACGACTATGGCGCGGTCGTGTGTGTGCGGTCTGTGCACGAGTGTGCGTACGGTGTCTGCGGTGACTTCTTCGTCTGGTGATTGTGGGACTAGGGAGTATGTTCCGGGTGTGTCAATGACGTGGTATCTGGTGCCGTGTGTTGTGGTCCACGTTCCTATTTCCATGTTGACGGTGGTCCGTGGAACATTCATGGTTTTCTGGTGGGCACCAGTTAGGGCATTGAAGAGTGTTGATTTTCCTGCGTTTGGCCGGCCTATGAGTGCTATTCGCGGCGCGTTCTGTAGTGCGTCTAGGTAGTGCACGTCGTGTGTGGAGCTGTGCGTTGTGGTCATGACGCAGCCACATGGGGTGTGACGGTGATTGTGCGTGCGGCTTCGGGTGCGACTGCTATGCGTTCTGTTCCTAGTGCGATGATTCGGCGGTTTCCGCAGCGGCTCATCAGCACGTGGAGGTGGGCACCAACGTGTAGTCCCAGTTCGGCGTATCGTAATGCGTGAGCGTGTGTTGCTGTTACTGCGGTAACAACAAGGTGTGTGCTCGGTGGGCAGTCCGCAAGATTCACATTTTTAAATTAGGTTAGACTAACCTAATTATTATGGGTCGTTGGTCCTAATGTGAGCGGAAAGAACCTATCTCTCCTGCATGCATGTCACGCACTACTTCACCCACACGTTTTACTGCGTCCCCCAGCACATCAAGCGGGATATCCGTGTATGAAAGAACGATGCCTGCCTCCGGTAAGCCCTCAGCGTTGTTCCAATACTCCGCCAAATCCCCAACCTTCACCCCGCGCTCAGCGCACCGAGCAATAAGCCGAAGACTCATGTCATGATCAGCAACTGGCACAATGACATTCGCACCCGCCAAAAGATGCACGTTCAGGCCCTGCAATTGCGCCATCACAAGCTCCTGACGCCGCAGCACGTCACGCCTACGTCGAATAATATGACGACGCAATCCCCCACCACGCAAATAATGCGCGACAGACCGCTGCGCGATAGCCGATGCCCCTGACCCCATATCGCTACGGGCAGCACGCAACTCCGCATGCATAAAATCTGGTGCAATCAAATAACCCATGCGGGCTTCAGGCGTCAGCACCTGATTAAAAGTACCCACATGCACCACATGCTGTGGATCCAATTCCCACACACTCGGCATCACGGCACCAACATGCCGGTACTCACTATCAAGATCGTCTTCAATCACTAACAAGTTTTTCTCACGCGCCCACGCCAGCAACTCCAGCCGACGAGGAGCAGGCATAGCACCACCCACCGGATACAAATGGTTGGGGGTCACTAAAACAGCATGCGCTGTGTGAGGTATTTCCGCTGGCAGCACGCCATGTTCGTCGACAGGCGCTTCAACAATAGAAGACCCAATCCGTGTCATAACTCTGCGCAAACCGGAATACCCCGGGTTTTCAACCGCCACCGTGCGATTACTTTGCGGCAGTGCAGAAAGTACAAGCGACAGGCCATCACGAGCACCAGTAGTAACAAAGACATCATGTGGGTCAACAACCATCGACCGCATGAGCCGCAAATGTTCAGCGATGGCTTCTCGCAGTTCCATCAAGCCTTGCGAGTTTTCTGTCCCCACTGACACAGACGAATCCTCTGGTGTTGCAGACCTGCGCCACGCTTCACGCCAAGCAGAGTCATCAATGACCGCTCGAGGATGTACGTGAGGAGTCATATCTATGGCAGTGCCACTCACATCGTTAACAGCCGCCTTACCCTCATGAGCATCATCTGACACTCTCTGCTTCACGTCGTTCCTCACGAGTTGCTCTCTCGCAATTCCAGCACGGGTATGCGCCTGCGCGGCTCCAGCAAGAACATCCGGATCCTGCACAAGTGCGAAAGGGTGCACACGGGTTTTACCGCCCGGAGTGGCAACCAAAAAACTTTCTGCAACCAACTGGTCATATGCTGCAACAACAGTTCCTCGCGAAACATTTAACTGTTGCGCAAGCGTACGCGTCGAAGGAACAGATTCATTCGGCTTCAACCCACCGCGCGCAACCAAAGCCCGAATTTCTCGCGCGATTTGGACAGCTAAAGAATCAGGCTGTTCTGGGTGAATCACAATCGGAAGCATTCCCATACTTTATGACCTCATCGCATACTTCATGAGACTCCACGCGTCATTTCGTAAAATCTTCCGCCCGCGTATAGTTGTGTCGTGCCCACCCATGAGACGTCCGACACTCGCGTACACACATTTAAAATATCGCGTACAGAAACCGTAAAAACTCTTATTTTTATAACTCTTCTTGTTGGAAGTGTTGGCGGTTTTTTTACATACATCACATACACGCGTGATGATTCAGTAACGTTTGTTGTGTGTGTAGCTGCAGCAATCACCTGCGCCTTGATTGCTGCTTTATGGGTAAAAGCGCTGCCCTTTTTTCATCTCAAAGTTGCGCTTACAGAATCGACGTTAGAAGTGCGCGGAAAATCTGACATAAAACGGTCCTTTAACCGTGCAGACGTTCAGATCACTACAGCCCAGCACGCCGGCTCACCATTCAACAAGGCACACACTGTTGTTTATGTTGTCGAGAACAATCGGCGTTTCCCGCTCCCGACTCTCACTCCTGAAAGTTTGCGAGACTTCTTAGCTGTTTTTCCTGATGAACAACACGAAACTACGCTGCTAGGCACCTCGCTTTCCCCTGAGCACGACCAGCCTTCCGCACCGCCGCTAGCGACCTTCTCGTTAAACCTTTCGGCATTACAACAATCACGACGAAAAGCGCTTATTGTCACTTGTCTCTCCGGGGGCTTCTCCTTTGCGGGAGTGCTTGCTGTAACTCTTATTCCGGCACAGGACTTAGGAAGTTTTCATGCAGCACTCACCGGAATATCCGGCGTTGCTTCTGTTGTTCTCATCTTGTCTTTCATCAATTTATTTACGACGATTCAACGCCTAGCAAAAGTTCCACACACGCTTTCGGTATATTCCGAAGGGTTTTCCGTTGACAATACATTCTTACGTTTTAACGAGCTCAAAGGAATCAAACTCTCTCCCCTCGACTCCCATGAACGAGTCTTACAAATTGAGTTCCTCGACGGCTCGACACACGGGTGGTTCTTCTACGGAAGCACAAAGAAAGCAGCACACGACCCGCTCCCGCAGTGGGCTGAACTCCTTGCCGAGCTTAAACACGCTACACCTGATAAGCCCATGTTTATCCGTGACGATCTCGACTGACTCACTCTCCCCAAAACTGGACTAGTAAAAGTCGAATGAACCGGATCTGTTCATGTACCAGTTTTATAGTGATCCTTATAAGTGAAATATGGCCGCACCTCGTAAGGAACACTTATGTCTGCAACACAAAACGAGCACAACTCCCTCGACACCCATGACCTCGTTCCAGCAAACCGCCTCAACACCGGACTAGCACAAATGCTCAAAGGCGGTGTCATCATGGACGTAGTCACCCCCGAGCAAGCAAAAATTGCTGAAGACGCTGGTGCAGTCGCAGTCATGGCGCTCGAACGAGTCCCCGCAGACATTCGCGCCCAAGGCGGAGTCGCACGCATGAGCGACCCAGACCTCATCGACGCAATCATCGACACAGTGTCCATCCCTGTCATGGCAAAAGCACGCATCGGACACTTCGTAGAAGCACAAGTGCTAGAAGCCCTTGGCGTCGACTACATCGACGAATCCGAAGTGCTCTCCCCTGCCGACTACATCCACCACATCAACAAACGAAACTTCAAAGTACCGTTCGTCTGCGGCGCAACCAACCTTGGTGAAGCACTTCGTCGTATCACCGAAGGCGCTTCCATGATTCGTTCAAAGGGTGAAGCAGGAACCGGAGACGTCTCCGAAGCCATGAAGCACATCCGCACAATCAACGCTCAGATCGCTCGCCTCACGTCACTATCAGAAGACGAACTCTACGTCGAAGCAAAAGAACTTTCCGCACCATTCGAACTCGTCAAAAAGATTGCCCGCGACGGACGCCTACCAGTCGTTCTCTTCGTTGCAGGCGGCGTAGCAACACCAGCGGATGCTGCAATGATGATGCAAATGGGCGCAGACGGCGTATTTGTTGGGTCTGGAATCTTCAAGTCAGGAAACCCTGAACAACGCGCACGCGCAATCGTGCACGCAACCACACACTTCAACGACCCCGCAGAAATTGCGCGCGTCTCTCGCGGCCTAGGCGAAGCAATGGTTGGAATCAACGTTACTGATCTGCCTGCACCTCACCGCCTTGCGGAGCGCGGCTGGTGACATCTTTACGCGTTGGCGTACTTGCACTACAAGGGGCCGTTTCAGAACACGAAGCAATGCTGAGTCGTCTTGGCGCAATCCCTGTTCCGGTACGTAAACCAGAACATTTAGATACCCTAGACGCCCTCATCATCCCTGGTGGAGAATCCACCGCCATTGCACGTCTAGCCGCACCAACAGACCTACTCGGGCACATTCGCGACCTCATCGCAGCGCACAACCTACCTGTGTTGGGAACCTGCGCAGGTTTAATCTTGCTTGCAGACGACGTGACGGAGTTAGGCGCTCTAGAAGGCTATGAACGCATAGGCGGACTCGATGTCACCGTGCGACGCAATGGTTACGGCGGGCAGCTTGCGTCGTTCCTTGCAGATGTTGAGTTGACCGATGAAGCAACAGCTTCTGTTGCGTTTATTCGAGCACCGATCATTGAACAGGTAGGGCCGCACGCTCACGTTATTGCAACTCATAACGGGCATGCTGTTGCAGTTCGGCAAGGAAACATTTTCGGGGCGACTTTCCACCCTGAAATCACTGAAGACACGACCTTGCACAGCGCATTTTTAGCAGTAGTAGCGCAAGCCGTGAATAACCGTTCATAACGGCACACATGAAGGTGAGGTGGTTGCATGCGACCACCCCACCTTCATGCATTACTGACATGCTAGATGAACAATGTGGACCCTGACTTTTCTGCCGCTGCAATAAAGGTTGCGACCCCGCCAAGTTCTAGCCCATCAATGAGGTCAGATTCGGCGATGCCAAGCAGATCCATTGTCATGGTGCACGCGATGATTTCAGCGCCACCTTCAATTGCTGATTCCATAAGTTCAGGCAACGTTGACACCGAATGATCTTTCATAACTTTCTTGATCATCGCGGTTCCGGCGCCACCCATGTTCATGTTGGAAAGTTTGAGCGCGTCAGGACCGGAAGGCATCATTGCAGCAAACATTTTGTCGAGTGCACTGCGGTCGCGTGCAGGTGGGTTTTCTCTGCGCAACGCATTGAGTCCCCAGAAAGTGAAGAACATACGCACTGGCTTACCCATTGCAAGCGCGCCGTTTGCGATGATGAACGCGGCCAGGAGTTTGTCGAGTTCACCGGAGAACACAACGAATGACATGCCTTCGCGGGTTTCGAGAGCTCCAGCAGGTGCGAGTGATGATCCTGTGTGTGGGTGGTTCTCTTGAGGGTTCCCCACTCGTAGTTTCATGACGTAGCCGGGGCCACTGGGGGTCAGTTCGAGGACGTCGTGTCCGTTTGCTGCTGCCCATGCGGGGCCGTCGTGTGCGAAGCCTGGGTCTGAAACGGTGACTGTGACTTCGTCGCCGGGCGCTAGATCGGTAACTGTTTTTTTGAGTTTCATGATCGGCCCTGGGCAAGCCAGTCCGGTGCAGTCTAGTTGCAGGTTTTGGTGTGGTGCGGTTGGGACTTGGTTGAAGAATTCGGCAGCCGTTTGCGTGTTTGCTGAGGCGTGGGAGATTTCTGCGTATTGAGGTTGGGCGCCTTCTCCTTCTACTTCATGCCAGGCTCGGAAGGTTACTGAACCGCCTGAGAGTGTTCGCACGTCTGTGAATCCGCGTTGCACAAGCGCCCTGTAGGCGAGGTAGGAACGGAATCCTACTGCACAGTAAAGACGTATTGGGGTGTTGCGGTCCCACGCTTCGCTGCTTTCGCGCAGTTGTCCGAGCGGCACGTTTTCGGCTCCTGGTATGTGCCAGAGGTCGAATTCGTCTGCGCTTCTTACGTCGATTGTGCGTGCGCCGTCTAATGCTGCGGGGAAGTCTTGGGCGTACCACAGGTTGAGGTCTCCGCGGATTGTGTTTGCTGCTACGAATCCGGCCATGTTGACGGGGTCTTTTGCGGAACCGAAGGGTGGCGCGTATGCGAGTTCGAGTTCTTCTAGGTCGTAGACTGTTGCGCCTAGTCGCAGGGCTGTCGCTAGGACGTCTAGGCGTTTGTCCACTCCGTCGAAGCCGGAGGCTTGGGCGCCGAGGAGTTTTCCGGTTTCTGGGTTGAAGAGTACTTTCAGGTGCATCATTGCGGTTCCGGGGTAGTATCCGGCGTGCCCTGAAGGGTGGACGTGTACTGCACGGTAAGGCAGGTTTCGTTCTTGTAGTTGTGCTTCGGTTGCGCCTGTTCCTCCTGCAGTCATGTCAAAGACTTTGACGATTGAGGTGCCTTGCGTGGTGGTGTAGGTGGTGTTTCTGCCGCACATGTTTTCTGCGGCTACGCGGCCTTGCCTGTTGGCGGGTCCGGCTAGTGGGAAGAGTTGGGATTCGTTCAAAACGGTGTGTTCTGTTTCGACGACGTCGCCGGCTGCCCAAATGTGTGGGTCGGAGGTTTGCATGTGGGTGTCGACGATGACTCCCCCACGTTTTCCTACGGCTAGTCCTGCTTGTTGTGCTAGTGCGTGTGCTGGTTTTACCCCGACAGACAAAATGACGAGGTCGGCATCGAGGGCAGAGTTGTTGTTGAGTTCGACTCGTATTTTTCCATCGGGTAGTTCGACGAATGCTGCGGCTGCTGTTTTGAGGTGGAGGTTAACTCCGCGTAGCCGTAGGTGGTTTTCAACGGGGACTGCGATTTCTCTGTCGACGGGTGGCAGGATTTGGTCAGCTGTTTCTACGACGTCTACGTCGACGTCTCGGTGTCGTAGGTTTTCAGCCATTTCGATGCCGATGTAACCGGCACCAATAACGACGGCTCGAACGTTACTTCTGGCACCCTGTTCTTTTTCTTTGAGTTGATCGTCGAGTTGTCGTTTGATGGCGTCCATGTCGCCTATGCGACGAAGCACCATAACTTGCGGGAGGTTAATGCCTGGTAGTGGGGGTCGCACTGGTTCTGAGCCGGGACATAATGCGAGCGCATCATAGGTTTCTTCGTATTCTGTGCCGTCGTCGACGTTGCGTACGGTTATTTTTTGGGCGCTTTTGTCGATGGCAATGACTTCTTGGCCGATTCGGGCGTCGATGTTCAGTGATTCTCGTAGTGACTGGGGTGTTTGCACGAGGAGGCGTTCGCGCTCTGTGATGACTTCACCGATGTGGTATGGCAAGCCACAGTTGGCGAAGGAGATGTGGTGTCCTCGTTCAAGAACAACTATTTCTGCGTGTTCGTCGAGCCTTCTTGCGCGTGCTGCTACTGATGCGCCTGCGGCGACTCCACCGATGACTACGATTTTCATGCTTCCTACCTTGTTTTTTGGCTCGTTACGTTAAAACAACAATACCCCAATACCCCCGGGGGTATTGGGACGTTTGTCGCACACTACTCCCCACTTCAAATACAACATGGGGGCCGGTGCAGTGCACCGGCCCCCATGTGAAATCACCCTAGGATTCACGCTTCATTACGAAGTCATTGACTCAACAAACTCTGCGTTGTCCTTCATCCACTGACGCACAAGAGGTTCGTAGTCGTCTGTGTCATTTTTGTTGAACAAAACATCTTCTAGGTCATACAAAAGCTCTGGGCTCATGGTGAAGTCTTTCAACCAGCCAGCAACTTCTGGGTGGTCTTCCGCAAATCCTGCACGACCGTAGTTGTAAATAAGTTCGGCACCGCCCAATGCGCCTTCAGGGTCTTCAAGGTTACGGATTGGGAAAGCGGAATATGCCCAGTGAGGCTCCCACAAGGTCACAACGATGTTTTCTTTGTTGTCTGTTGCAGCTTTCAACTCAGACAACATGGCAACGGTTGATGATGTCATAAAGTCCATCTTGTCCAAACCGTAGCCAGGAATAACAGCTTCTTCCATCGCAGCTGTGAGACCAGCACCTGGCTCAATACCAATGATTTTGTTGTTAAATGCATCAGCACTGCCGGCAAGTTCATCAAGCGACGTGATTGGAGAATCTTCGTTCACTGCGACAGTAAGTTTTGCTTGATCAAACCATGAACCAAGCTCTTCTAGCTGCCCACCAAATTTCTCAATGTATTCCTTGTGGGTGCCAGGCAACCACACATCAGTTGTGAAGTCGTAGTCGCCAGTAGAAAGACCAGCAAACAACGGTGCAGCATCCGCATAGTCTAGGGATACGTCGTAACCCTCATCTTCCAAAACAGCACGCCAAAGCTCTGCTGTTGCGATACCTTCGTCCCATCCGTTAAAGACTGCAATGCTCACAGCTTTGTCGGTGCCCTCGGTTTTCTCACCTGCCGAGTCAGAGGAGCAACCGGTTAAAGCCAAAGCGGCAGCAGCCACTACGGATACTGAAAAAATTGTTTTCTTGTTCATGCGTGTGTCCTTTCTTCGCATGCGCTTACGCGCGCGCATGCCCTGCTTTTGTGCGCAGCCAGTTATATAGGCCTCGGCGCTGTCCAAAAGCTCCAGTAAAACGGTCAAGAATCATCGCCAAAATAACGACGGAAAGCCCTGCTTCCACCCCTAAAGCCGTATCAAGACGATTAAGTGAAGCAATCACGTCGCCACCCAGTCCTCCGGCACCGACCAAACCTGCGATGACCACCATGGAGAGCGACAACATAATTACTTGGTTAACTCCCGCCATAATGGACGGCAGAGCTAGCGGGAGTTGGATTTGACGGAGGATTCGCATGGGAGTTGCCCCAAACGACTGTCCTGCTTCAACGGTTTCGCTATCCACACCGCGAATACCTAATTCTGTAAGGCGCACTCCGGGGGCCATTGCGAACACAATAGTGGCCACGATTCCAGGAGCTACTCCCACACGGAACAGCAAAAGCGCTGGAATGAGGTACACAAATGCGGGCATCGTCTGTAAAAAGTCCATGACTGGCTTAACGATGTAAGAAACCCAGCGCACTTTTGCTGATGCTATGCCCAGCGGAATACCCAAAAGTATCGCCAAGCTTGCAGCAACAAGCACAAGCGCAAGCGTGCTCATAGCGTTGTCCCACTGATCCATCGCAACAATGAGGAACAGCCCTGCTACAGAAAGCAGTCCAAAGACTAGGCCTCGAGCCAGCAGACCAAGCACTCCGATAATGACGATAATCGTTAATGCGGCTGGTTCTGAGAGCATCCAGTTAACGCCGTCATACATGCCAACAAAAACGACACGTAGCCAATCAAATACTGCAGACAGGTTGGCAACAACCCAGTCAACAGCGTCTGAAGCAATGTCACCTACTGGTAGACGGAAGTTATCCATTATTTTCCATCTCCCAACGTTTCGGCTGATGTTTCATCTCCGCTACTTGCCCCTTGCGCAAGTGCTTCTTCAATGACTTCAGCCGGCAATGCGGCTTGTAGTGGTTGTGGAGTGAACTCAGTTGTGCCATCCCCGCTGAGTGCTGCAAGCAATACAACGCGAGGCACTACCCCGCACAGTTTTCGGTCTTCGTCCAGAACAACAAGCGGGTACGGAGATTCCACTGCTGGCCCAACGAGATCTGCAAGCACATCGTCAGGGGCTGCAACTGGAGCCTGCACAAGCGCATCGTCCAACACGCTAACGTGTGAACGCACGAGTTCAAGGGCTGCTCGGTCAGTAAGTATTCCCATGTATTGCTGTTGTCGGTTGGTTACAACACATGATGAAGTTTGCTGTTCTCGCATGACCCGTAATGCTGCGCGCGGACCACTGGGTTGTTGAATGTGGGCGGCTGGTGCCTGCATGACAGATACTGCAGTAAGCACGCGTGCCCTGTCCACGTCTTGCACGAATTGCGAAACGTAGTCGTTTGCTGGATCTTGCAAGATGTCCTCAGGCGAACCTATTTGAACGATTTGACCATCGCGCATGACTGCGATTCGGTCGCCTAGGAACATGGCTTCGTTGAGGTCGTGCGTGATGAAGATAATTGTCTTACCAAGTTGCGACTGTAAGGTCACAAGTTGTTCTTGCATTTCACGACGAATGAGCGGATCGAGTGCTGAGAACGCTTCGTCCATCAGCAAGATATCGGTGTCAGCGGCCAAGGCGCGGGCGAGCCCAACGCGCTGCTGCATACCACCTGATAATTCGTTGGGGTGTTTGTTTTCCCACCCTGATAGCCCAACAAGATCCACAAATTCTTGGGCTTTTGCGAGTCGTTCAGATTTGGCTATTTTACGGATTTCTAAGCCGTAAGCAACGTTTTCAATAACGGTGCGGTGCGGGAGCAATGCGAACTTCTGGAACACCATGGAAACCTTGTGTTCTCGCACGTTGCGAAGTTTTTTCGCGGGTATACCCGAAATGTTTTCGCCAAGGATTTCAACGCTGCCTGCGGTTGGTTCTAGTAGCCCATTCAGCATTCTGATGAGCGTAGATTTTCCTGAGCCAGAAAGGCCCATGACCACAAAGATTTCTCCGCGTGCAACGTCGAACGTTGCATCTATGACAGCTGCTGTTGCGTGAGGTTCAAGTTCCTTTCGTTGTGCGCCGGCTTGTAATTTAGCCACCGCGTTTTCTGCTTTATGACCAAATACTTTGTATAGGCCATCGGCTTTGAGGACGACTTCACTGATATTCATAAATGGGGTGGCACGTTGTGGCCGTAGCCGGGTTCCTACAATGCGTTTGGGGTCCTTTCCCAAACACCTAAACCGCTCTGCGATGGTCAACAGTTTCATACTGTGGTCGACCAACACATCTGGCGGGCATTGCGGCACCTTACATTCGCGTTTCGGTATTTCCGTTGCGCGCTTGCGGCGTTGCTTGGCTAGCCCTTTGCAGATCCTTTGCCAAACAGCCACCGACGTTACCATATGTAAATTTTTCACCCGAGCGTAAAGCGCTTTACGCCCTCTTTTAACCTGAATTAACAAAGTTGTCGGCGGGTGAAACACGTCACAAACACAAGAAAAGTATCTTCTCGCCAGCCCGCGTTTAAAGCGGTGGCAATGCGCATCCCTCAAAGCCTTCCGAACTGCTTTACCAAACTGTTACCCAGAAAGTGCGCGAAAACCAAAACCGTCACTGTTCAAAAAAACAAAAAAGCTCACAAGGGGCATCACTGCCCATTCTTTTAGATGCTTTCCGAGAATTAACTTTGAGCCACACCATGCACTACAGCGCACAACATAACGCGCTCATGCACGTTATGTTGATCGGACTCTCCAGCCGCGGAAAACACACATGCCGCGTAGCAATATCCGGAGAGGGTCGCACGTAACCATTGCCCTAGACGGTAATGGGAAAAGTACACTTCAACGCCGCATTATTCATTAGTAAGTAAACCTTGCTAACAGATCGGCATTGAACATTACTAGCACGGCAGGGGGTCGGCTAGCGCTTACGCCCTCCCGTATGGATAGCGTCAGCCCTTCCCCACATGTTGCATGCACTATGTGCAACGGTGAAGGCTGCCACGCACCAGTTCAAAGACGAACAGGAAGAGCATGCGTATCTCTGCAATTTCGCGGCGCGCCCGCATAGCGGCCATCGCAACAATGTTTGCCATGGCTACAGCGCTACTCACGATTCCTGCAACTAGCGCACAAGCTGCCGCTTGTGAACCCGCGTGGGTTGCCGGAAACACTTACACCGCTGGAAAACTCGTCTCGCACGAAGGTAAAAACTATAAAGCCAAGTGGTGGACTAACTCCGAAGTCCCCGGCGCTTCAGCTTGGGGTGCTTGGGAACTCACAGGCACGTGTGGCACCACAAATCCGACACCGGACCCAACAACCACACCAACGCCAGATCCAACTACCACCCCAACACCGGATCCCACACCGACGCCTGATCCCACACCGACGCCTGATCCCACACCGACGCCTGATCCCACACCGACGGGCACACCTTGGACAACAAACCCTGACGAAAAGTGCCGCCCAGATGGCCTTTACCAAACCCCAGGTGTGAACGTCCCTTACTGCACTATCTACGATGAAAACGGTCGAGAAAAACTTCCCAACGCTCTCAACAACCGAGTCATCGGATACTTCACATCATGGCGCCACGGTGCTGACAACAAACCAAGCTATCTCGCAAGCGACATTCCTTGGAAGAAGCTCAGCCACATCAACTACGCATTCGCGCACATTAACGGACAAGGAAAACTCTCCGTTAACGCTGAAGTTCCAGGTAACGCAGCAACCGACATGACCTGGCCAAACGTAACCGGTGCAGAAATGGACCCCGCTTACTCATACAAAGGCCACTTCAACCTGCTCAACAAATACAAAAAATCCAACCCAGGAGTTAAAGCACTCGTATCAGTTGGTGGATGGGCAGAAACCGGCGGACACTTTGATGCGAACGGAAAACGCGTTGCAGACGGCGGCTTCTACACACTCACTGACTCACAAGCAAAAATTGATGCTTTTGCTGACTCAGCAGTCGAATTTATTCGTCAATACGGTTTTGATGGCGTAGATATCGACTACGAATACGCAAACTCAAACAGCAAAGCAGGCAGCCCAGACGACTTCTCGTTCTCTGAGCCACGCCGTGCAAAACTGTGGGGTGGTTACGAATCACTTATGAAGACACTGCGCGAAAAGCTTGACCGTGCAGGTGCACAAGACGGAAAGCACTACATGCTTACCGTTGCGGCTCCTGCATCAGGCTGGCTCCTACGTGGTGCTGAAACCTACCAAGTCATGCGTTATCTCGACTACGTCAACATCATGAGCTACGACCTGCACGGAGCATGGAACAGTTACGTTGGCGGTAACGGCGCACTCTTCGACGACGGAAAAGACCCAGAACTCGCAGCAGGTGGCGTCTACAACGCATACTCAAACATCGGATACCTCAACACAGACTGGGCATACCACTACTTCCGTGGAGCTGCCCAAGCCGGCCGAATCAACATTGGTGTGCCGTTCTACACCCGTGGTTGGGATGGCGTGCAAGGCGGCACAAATGGCCTCTATGGCTCGGCACCGCTTGCAGACCAAACCAAATGCCCACCAGGTACTGGACCATCACTAGGAGGAAACTCTAAATGTGGTGCAGGAGCAACTGGAATCAACAACCTGTGGCACGACCTAGATGCGCAGGGCAACGAGCTCGGTGCAGGTGCCAACCCAATTTGGCACGTCTTAAACCTACAAAAGGGTGTCGTTGGTGATTACGTCAGCTCATACGGTTCACCTACGACCCTAAACGGCACGTATACCCACCACTTCGACGACGTAACCAAAGTTGAATGGTGGTGGAACAACACCACAAAGACCTTCCTGTCAGGTGACTCTGAACAAGCCATCCGAGCTAAAGCAGACTACGTTGCCAACAAGGGCGCTGGTGGAATCATGATCTGGGAACTCGCAGGTGACTACGAGTACAACCAGACCAAGGGCCAATACGAGATGGGGTCCACGCTCGTGAACCTCATTCACGACCGCTTGTCGAAGTCAACGCCATACAAGGCAACCAAATCTAATGTTGCAATCCCAAGCAACGTAATTGACCTCGACATGACCTATTCGGACTTCGCACTTGGCGACAACAACTACCCCATCAACCCGAAAGTAACCTTCACCAACAAGTCAAAGACTGCTATTCCAGCAGGATCAACAATCACCTTTGACACTGCAACATCAGACACCGGTGCAATGGGTGAACAAGGTGGCTGGGGAATCACCAAGGTAAAGAGCGACCACAGCGGAAACAACGTGGGCGGCCTTAAAGGTGACTTCCACACCTACTCGTTGAAGGTTCCAGCAGGAGGAATTCCAGCAGGTGGTTCAGCATCAACGAAGTTCAGTTGGCGTTTGCCAATGACCTCCATTTCCAACCTACGCGTAGCAATCAACGGTGAAACCTATGGAACCACCTATGACATGCCACGTAACGCTCTCGTCGTAGAGCCAAAGGGTGGAAGCGGTGGCGATGGTGGCACGGGCACGTGTGGCACACCAGCTGCTTGGAACGCGACGACTGCCTACACTGCTGGCGCTCATGTGACCTACAACGGTTCAATTTACACTGCAAAGTGGTGGACCCAAGGCGATAAGCCAGACACAAGCGCACCTTGGCGCGCTGGATGCTAACAGCATCTGCATACTGAGGTAGCACACGGTGTGGGGTACCAGTTACAAACTGGTACCCCACACCTTTTCTTTTATGGAGTTACAACGCCTGCTCTTACTGCAAAAACAGCGAGTTGCACCCGATTCGTAGTATCAGATTTTTCCATTGCAGCCGATACATGACTTTTTACTGTGGCTTCGCCCAAATTGAGTTCTGCTGCAATCTGGGGATTACTTTTTCCAGTGACAAGCAAAGCAGTAACTTCACGTTCACGCTGAGTAAAAGTTGAAAATTTCTCAACGCATTTAAAAGCCGTAGCATCTGAGCGGGATCGCGCGTGGTCCATAATAATGCGTGCAGCACGAGCAGAAATCGCACCCGTTTTAGCAGCAACATTGCGTATGGCCGACTGTATTTCTTCAGGGGAAGCATCTTTAGCTAAGAACCCATCAACCCCGGCATCTACAGAATCGATAACTGCTGCTTGAGTATCAAAAGAAGTGAGAGCAATTATTCCTGCACTAAATCCCAGAGCACGTAATTGTCGAGTTGTAGCGATCCCGTCTTGACGGCCCATTCGTATATCCATCAAAACAACAGTCGGACGATGAGCCCGCACAGCTTCTACGACTTCGTCACCGTCAGATACTTCAGCGATTATTTGACAGCCTGCTGCCTCAATGATGATCCGCAGAAACCGTCGGATCATTGGGTCATCGTCAACAAGTAAAACGGGTATTGAAATATTCGGATCAGTAATTTCATACTGCAGGGAATTAGACATGAATGCTTCGTTCTCGATAAAAATAACTGTATTTACTAGTTTTCATTATTCCAAGGTAAACGTGCTTGTAAAATAAATACCCGACCAATTTCGCTAGTCGTGACACTTCCGCCAAGAGTTTCTGCGCGTTCTTGCATTCCTGGAATCCCTGCCTGTGATCCTTGTGAGCATATTTTAGCTGATTCGGATATTTCATTAATGACGTCAATCGTTATGCCAAGACCCGGCGCACCTAACACACGCATAACGATCGGAGATTCTAAGCCATACCGAATCGCATTGGTTAATGCTTCTTGCGTTATTCGATATACGGCATTGGTCAAACTATGCGAAGCTTTATCACCATCTTGAATTCGGATTTCTGGCTGGACAGGAGCACCCGATTCTTGGGCTTCTCGCACTAGCATGTCGAGATCGGCCAGCGTTGGTGTCACGCCCGTGTAACCGCCATCTTTTGAATCTCGTAATGACGAAATAAGACCCCGCATCTCGTCAAGAGCACGATTCACAGATAACCTCATGGCTCGCGCACTTTCTGGAACATTGGGGTCGCTTGAGGTGACTTCTAATGCTGATGCTTGCAGTGAAACCAAAGAGAGTTGATGCGCAACGGTATCGTGCATTTCCCTCGCAATAAGGTCACGCTCTTGTTGCCTACTTAGCTCTTCTTGGCGCTTTGGATCTTGAACTGGAACTGCGCTTGTATGCCCTTCAGGTCTATTAGGTGCCTGCCGTTGTGACGGTTGAGGCTGGATCGGCTGCTGTCCACGCTGATAGTTGTGTTGATAATTCTGTCGAACCTGCTGAACAGGCATAGGCATAGGCATAGGCACGGTATGCGCATTGGGGGCATTCATGCGCACTGGTGCGAGGGCATGCCCATGTGCGTGTGCTCTCGGCGTTAAAGGCACGTTTATAGCAGTTTTTTGGTGCCGACGCCGTATTCCAAGAAGCACGGGAACAATAAGAAACGTTATTCCCATGACTATGTACGATTCGTGCGATAACTGTGTCATCACTCCTGCTTCTTCAATTGTGAATAGCGATTGTGGGACATCGCGCACATAATCTCGATAAAGAGCTATTCCAGTTGCAAGACCTGCAACAACGATTGTTAATAGAACAATGGTCTGAGGAGCACAAGCAATCACCCAAATCAGTGGCACGAGAACACCAAAAGGTGATAATGGAAAAACAGTTACCACTACAGCATTAAAAGAAAAAATAAGAAGTGGCTTTTTCCTTCGCCACCACATAGATAAAGTGACAAGAACCGCCATAACAAAATTTAAGTAAAAAAACACATATTCGATATCCGTTGCCGTGTCTTCAACTGGGACTGCGATAAATACCATCGACATAAAAGCAACACATATAAATGTAATAGTCGTCAACGTTACCCGTTGCGTCTTTTGCGGCGGACTGAAAGGGCCACGTATATCACCAGAAAGTGACCAAGGGCTACCGTTAAGCCACTGCATAGTGCGGAAGAACATGAACATAGTGTATATACAGCCTCAGACGTCCATCTCCCCCAACCAGCTAATCATCTCCACCCGATTGGGGGATACAAAGCAGGCATGCTGACCAGCATTCTTATTGAGCACACATTGCTCATTGGAAGGTCATCATGACTCAAGACAACCGTTTCAACCCACCGCAACCTTTTGCAGAACAGCAAGGTCCTGCTCCAGCACCACATCCGGCGCCCCCTGCTGGCCCTCCTCACAACGGGTGGCAGCCAACTCCTCCACCTAAAAAATCTTGGTTTGCTCGACACAAGTTTTTAACTGCTTTGGGAATAATCGCAGCCCTCATTTTTATAGGGTCTTTAGCTAATGGAAGCGGAAACGACGGCAACGCATCACCGGCCGCTCAAGACACAACCAACGATGCTTCCGAAGAAAATGCGGAAAAACCAAAGAAAGAAAAACCAAAGAAAAAAGGCTTCAAAATTGGTGACGTAGCCAAAGCCGGTGACATGACATACAAGGTCACTGGAGTGGAAACAGCGAAGACAGTTGGTAGTGATTTCTTAAAGGAAAAGGCTAAAGGAACATATGTAATCGTTTCTTTAGACGTCACAAACAACTCTGATGAGGCTGCTCTTGTCACATCATCATTCTTCTCACTCACAAGCGGGGGTAAAACATTTGAAGCCGATGACATGGCTTCAATCACTGCAAGCACACATGATGGTGGTGACTCATTTTTTGTTGAAGAGCTTAACCCTGATCTAAAAATGTCAGGAGTTGTCGTCTTCGATGTGTCTGATTCCGTAGCTGACGCTAAAGACAACATTTTTCAAGCTCAAACAGGTTTTTGGGGAACAGAAAAAGTTGATATTACTTTGAGCAAGTAACTCGAGATCCACCTTACATGGCACACTTTGCGCGAGTGTGACCTGTTGTCCGCGGCATTTATTATGCCGCGGACAACGTTGTGTTACTGATGTTGCATAACTCAACCGGCTAGGAAAAGTGATGCACACTACACTGATTTTGAAGTGTGTATACAGAACCGAGTTGAGGGGCATTCCATGAAAACACACACGATCGTGGCTGCACTCTCATCCGGCTTGCCAGACTTTCAGCAAGAACTTGCCGGCGAGATCCTCACCATTGATTTCTCTATTAAAGGAACTCGGTTCATAGGCATAAACGCAGGTAGCGAGTTTCGCCCTAACCCATCAATCTCGTTTACGGTAACCCACTCTGCTGCACTTCACGCCAATCCTGAATCGACGCTCAGGCAGCGTTGGGAAAGCCTCCGGCAAGATGGAACAGTCCTTATGGAACTTGATTCCTACGAGTTTTCCCCACTATACGGGTGGGTGGAAGACAAATACGGGGTGTCTTGGCAACTCACCTTGCAGAACGACGAACAGCCCACAACCACCCCTCCGCGCCCTGAAATAATCCCTTCTCTTCTGTTCAACGGCGAACAAGTAAACCGTGCAGAAGAAGCCATCAACGCGTATACGTCGATTTTCCCTCATTCGCGTTTAAATTTTGCCGCTCGATACCCCGAAGACTCAGGTCATGCCAAAGCCGGGTCGATCATGTACGCAGATTTCCTTCTAGCTGATCAATGGTTCATCGCAATGGATTCTGGCGCGGATCACAACTTCACGTTCTCAGAAGGTGTGTCTTTGCTGGTGGAATGTGATACCCAAGAAGAAATAGATCACTATTGGGAAGCACTTTCTCACGTTCCTGAAGCCGAACAGTGCGGTTGGTGCAAAGACAAGTTTGGGGTGAGCTGGCAGATAGCACCACGAAACATTGATGAATTTGTTACGACAAACATTGCAGCATTCACCGCAATGCTGTCGATGAAAAAGATTGATATCGCTGTTTTAAAGGCAGCGCAGTAAAACGCCCACAAGGCAGCATTACTGCAGGCAAACCTACCCGGAGAAAGGCCAACCATGCGCATCGGTGTTCCCAAAGAAATAAAAAATCACGAAGATAGAGTTGGCCTCACACCAGCAGGTGTGTACGAACTCGTTCATGCTGGGCACACCGTACTGATCGAAACTGGAGCAGGATTAGGATCTGGTTTCAGCGACGAAGAGTACCGCGCAAAAGGGGCTCGCATCGCTTCAGATGCCGCAACAACGTGGGGTGAAGCAGAACTTGTTGTAAAAGTTAAAGAACCCTTAGAAGCAGAATTTCCTTACCTGCGAAGCGATCTTATTCTTTTCACATACCTTCACCTTGCAGCTGCTCCGCAACTCACGCATGCCCTTTTGTCTGCTGGAACCACAGCGCTCGCTTACGAAACCGTTCAGTTATCTGATGGGTCTTTGCCGCTTCTTGCGCCCATGAGCGAAGTGGCTGGGCGTTTAAGTGTTCAGGTTGGGGCTTACCATTTGATGAAACCTGCTGGTGGACTTGGAAAACTCATGGGCGGTGTTCCTGGGACTCCCAGCGCAAAAGTAGTTGTGATCGGTGGTGGCGTTGCTGGAACTGAGGCTGCTTTTACTGCGTCCGGAATGGGTGCGGACGTTACTGTCATTGACCGTTCTGTACCGCGGCTTCGCTACATTTCTACACGCAGCGAATCACGCATCCATACGGTGTATTCGTCGCAGGTTGAAATCGCTGAGCAGGTAACCCAAGCCGACCTTGTTATCGGCTCAGTTCTTATTACTGGTGATGCTGCACCGAAACTCGTCACGGACGAGATGATTAAAAACATGCAGCCGGGGTCTGTTCTCGTCGATATCGCTATTGATCAGGGCGGCTGTTTTGAACATTCACGTCCAACAACCCACGACGATCCCGTGTATGCGGTTCACGATTCGTTATTTTATTGCGTCAGTAATATGCCTGGAGCTGTTCCACACACTGCAACACGTGCCTTAACGAATGTCACCTTGCCGTACATTTCAATGATTGCTTCACACGGATGGAAAGAAGCCGTATCGCAGGATGCCTCGCTGAGAAAAGGCGTGAACGTACACGACGGCCACGTTGCGCATCATGGTGTTGCTCAAGCGTTGCATCTGCCTCATCATGAACTTCATTTCTAGATCTGCTCGGCAGCTAATTCCGGTGTCGCTTCATGCTGTGATGGTCCTAGAATCATGTACTTAACTAGGCTAAACTCGGGCTTTGAGCAGCGCGTGTAGAGATTCATAGGTGAATCAGGGAGGCTACTGTCGCCACATGAAAATGGAGTGCCCATGAGCGTGTCCTTTGTTGTCTCTGCTGAACAATTCGATCGTATTTTCCCTGAAAGAAACCCTTTCTACACGTATGAGGGGCTTGTAGAAGCGACCTCGAAATATCCTGAATTTGCTCGTAGTGGTGGTGATGAGATCGCTCGTCGTGAGGCTGCAGCGTTCCTTGCAAACGTCAGCCATGAAACGCTACAGCTGAAGCACGTTACTGAAATAAACACGAGCCTTTATCACCACTATTGCGATCCTTCACAACCTTATGGGTGCCCTGCGGGACAGTCGGCTTATTACGGTCGCGGACCCATCCAGTTGTCGTGGAATTTCAACTACAAGGCTGCGGGAGATGCTCTCGGGTTTGATTTGCTTAACCACCCTGAATTAGTGGAACAAGACCCGATGATCGCGTGGGCTACAGGCTTGTGGTATTGGAACACTCAGGTTGGCCCAGGCACCTACACCTGTCACGATGCGATTGTCGGCGATCAGGGATTTAGAGAAACGATCCGCACAATCAACGGTCCGCTTGAATGCGAAGGTGGAAATCCGCGGCAAGTAGCAAGCCGTATTCGCTTGTTTACGGAGTATGCAGAAATTCTTGGCACAACAACAGGTGATCGTCTCTCCTGCTGATGGGTGTGAAAAGGGTGGGTGGTTACCTGTTAGGTAACCACCCACCCTTGTGTCAGATAGTGCTTGACCTGAGCAGGTTATGCGCAGGTGCCGCCCTTCTTCCATGAGTTGCTTCCTGCAGCCCCTGGAACGTCAGAGTTTGTCCACCATTGTGCCGTGTATGTTGCACCGTTGTATGTAACAACGTTACCGGCGACATACACTTTCCCGGCTACCCATCCAGCACAGGCTGGAGTTGTGGGAGGAGTGGTCGGTTGAGTGGTTGGGGTTGAGGTTGGGGTTGGGGTGGTTGTGTCACAGGTTTTAATTGTTTTCCAAGGACCCCACTGGTCGGAGCTTGGGGCTTGACCTTGAACCCACCATTTTGCTTCGTATACGACACCTTGATAGATGGCCCGCGCTCCGCCGTTGTACACCGCGTTTGCGTTCCACAACGCAATACCATCACAGGTGACAGTTCCTGGATCGGTTGGAGGCGTTGTGGGGTCGGTTGGTGGTGTGGTTGGGTCAGTTGGAGGCGTTGTGGGATCTGTTGGTGGAGTGGTTGGGTCAGTTGGAGGTGTCCATGTTCCACCAAGAGAAAGCCTGTTAGCCATCTTCGTTGCTAGTTCATAGTTGTTTGTGGCATCCCAGTTCACCGACCATGTCATTACGCCACCGATTGGCCCGTAAGGTTTGGCAGGTTTGAACGTGCCACAGTTTGTTCCTTTTTCAAGGCAGTCAACAGCAGCAATAACATTGCTCATGGGCTGATATCCGCCACCGGCAGCGCTTGGCACTGCAGGAACACCGATACCTACTTGATCTGGTCTCAGTCCCATTTCAAGTTGGATACATGCAAGCGACGTCAAGAAGTCAACGGAGCCTTGGCTGTATACCTGCTGGTTGCAGCCCATCATTGCACCAGAGTTGTAGTACTGCATGTTAACAATCGTCAGGATGTCCGCGATCTTCTTTGTTAACTGGTAGTACGGCATTGTGGTTGCTTGGTAGTCAATGCTTTGTGGAGCCATCGCAATAATGAAGTTTGGCCCGATGCGTCCATGAAGGTCGCGTAGCGCGCTAGCAAGTGGGTCTGCTGTTACGCCGTGTTCGAGGTCGATGTCGATTCCATCGAAACCGTATTCTTTGATGAGCGCGTGTGCAGTGTCAGCAAAGTTTTTTGCTTCTGTTGCATTGCTGATAGATACGTGGGCTTTTTCTCCACCCACAGACAAGATGACTTTACGGCCTTGTGCTTGCACAGCTTTGATGTCTGCTTTGAATTCTTCAACTGTGTAGCCGCCCAATTCTTGCGACTCTAGGGTGAAAGAAATTCCGCCGGGCACGCCTGGCGCGCTTTCAGCAAAGGCAACAGCAACAAGGTTGTATGCCTGAGGCACATCCCGCAATTTTAGGATTGTTGATCCGTTATTGAAGTTATGCCAGTATCCAGTAAGCCACTGGTGGGGCGTCGAAGCTGCTGCTGCGGGAGCAGTTTCTGTTCTGTTCATTGCGTTGGCACTTGCGATACCCATCGATACAAGTACTGCCATCGACGCGGCAACTGCCAGGGACTTACGAATCCATGAAGGTTTCATGATTATGTCCATTCACATCGTCGTGATCCTTAGTTAAGGTTCCTTACATTTTAGTCGTTTTAGGACTATTGGGAACCCTTGCATATGGTTCAAGATGCCCATCAAGCGCTGTGCTGTGAATGAAAAATAAACATGCTTATCTCATTTAGTGCGCAGCTTTCTGGTGCCGGACCTTCCCAAACGCTGCAACAACACCGACAACAAGCAGCCCCACGCCGAGGCCTAGGAACGCCGAGTATATGGTGTCTCCACACCATGCTCCCACTGCCCCACTAAAGCCTTCGAACCAATGCGCAATATCGTGGGCAATGTTGTAAAGCGGTTTAAACCCGAGGTCATACAACGACTTAGCGACGATGTGCCCACCAACCCACAACATTGCGATTGTTCCAACGGTTGAAAGCACGTTAAAAACCCGCGGCATTCCTTTAACAAGACCGCGACCAAACCCAGCTATTGCTTGCTTAGGTGACTGCGCTAAACGCACTCCAACATCATCCATTTTGACGAGCAAGGCGACGACGCCGTACACGCCAGCGGTCATCATCAGAGCGATAATCGCAAGGATTCCCACTTGCTCCCAGAATGGGTGATCCCCGACGTTAGATAACGCAATGAGCATGATCTCTGCAGACAAAATAAGGTCGGTGCGCACAGCGCCGCGGACAAGTGAAGACTCGAACTCTTCGGAGTTTTTCACTTCTTCAACCGCATGCTTTTTATCGCCATGCAAGTGAACGCCGAACCAGCCTAAAACTTTCTCTGCCCCCTCGAACGCAAGATATGTTCCACCAATAATGAGGAGTATGGGCAGCGCCCATGGCGCCCATGTGGTGAGCACTAAGGCGATTGGCAGAATAACGAGGAATTTATTGCGCAACGAACCGATCGTGATCCGTTTGATCACAGGGAGTTCCCGGCTTGGGGCGATCCCTTGCACGTACTGTGGGGTGACGGCAGCGTCGTCGATGACAACGCCTAACGACTTTGCAGAAGCTTTGGCAGCTGCTGCCGCCATGTCGTCGATAGACGATGCTGCAGCTTTAGCGAGCAGCGCTATGTCATCTAGTAGTGCAAAAAAGCCTGAAGCCATCACACGCCTTCTTCCCCGTTGTTGCATTCATGTGAACACGCCACCGTTATGTTTGCGTCTTTATACGATGGTGCGACTTCACAATGTATCAGTCAGTGGCTTTTCTGCGTGTGGAGTGTCATCAGGCTTACATCTGTGCGCCTACGTTAATGCAGTCCGTAGTTGTATCTGGTGAGTTTCCACGCCTGTTTGGAGTAGTCCAGTTCAACCCAGTTGGTGTGCTGCAAATGCCCTAAAAGTTGCGGAGATTCTGGCAGGTTCAAGAGTGTGCGCACTCCTGTAGCGATTGCTGAACCGTGGCTCACAAAAACGAGTACGGGAGTGACATCAGTGGCAGAACCATAGGTTATTTCTGTGTGCTGTCTGATTGTCGCGGCGACTCTGCGCCCAACATCGATTCCGCGTTCCCACCCAGGAATGTTTGGGTCTCCCCCAGCGTCACGAACTTTTAACTCGTCGGGGTAGAGACGAGCCACATCGGAAAGGTTCATGCCTTCCCACACACCATAACTGCGTTGGGTAATCCCCTGTTCAATGCGCACGGGAATGGATGCGTCTTGTTCAGCCAATAATGCGGCCGTAGCAGATGCGCGTTTTAAGGGAGATGTGAAAACCGCTGCTGGTTTTCCATACAGGTTAAGGAGTGTGCGGGCTGCTTGCCGGCCAAGTTCTAGGCCGTGTTCGTTCGTGTCCGTGTCTGAACGCCCTTGTAACGTTCCCGAGAAATTCTCTGCGGTGGGTGCGTGCCGCCACAGCACAACCTTTACTTTCTGCACTCCCCTAGTTTAAGCGTCTTGTGTCACTACACTGATGGGACTCCATGCTTAGGTGCATGCGGTAGTAGATCGTACTGCGAGGCCTCAACAGGCGTGGGGCCTCGCAGCACAGTCGCGTTTTACGCTAATTTCATGGTGGTTAAGCAGGTTGCGTCTTCGTCGCCGTGTGTTGAAATCTGTGTTGTTGCAGATTTTCCTTCACTTTCAACGGTTACTGTTGCGTCAATGTCGCGTGGAAGCCACACACCTACGAACCCGTTGTCGAAGGTTTGTGTTGTTTGTTCAACGAGTGTTTTTCCTGTTGCGTCGTCAACAATGGTGAGTGTGATGTCCTTGTTGCCTAGTTCACCGCGGCAGGTTGTTAACGAATGGAAATGGCATTCGTGGGTTTGGCTCACGTACGGCGCGATAGACAAGTAAAACTCGTCGTCAGGCATAGGCAATGTGGCTTCGCCGTTGTCTTGGTCTATGAGGAGCAAACCTGTTGGACGAATTGAAGCGCGCAAGTCACTTGGACGATCCGCAACAGCTTGCGCATCAAGGGCGGCGATCACTTCTTTTGCTGATTTTCCAGAAAGGTCATGTGCGGCAAGAATTTCCTGCGCTTTCGCGTCAGATGATGCTTGTGAACTCTGCACGGTCGTCGCGTCTTTAGAGCTGTCGGTGTCCGTGGAGCATGCAGTCAACGTGAGGACACCGACACAGGCTAACGCAACAATTGATGCCACACGACGACGATTTTTTGGCTGAACGGTACGAGAAATGAACATGGTTGATCCTAAAAATGAGTAGTGAAAGAAACATAGAAAACATTCATGCAGACAGCGCATCTGCGTAAAAAACTATGTGACTTTTAGGTCCTCATGACGCACAAGGCTGTGCGATCAACACGTGGCGTATATGTCAATACGGCCCATGCGGAATTGAACCAAGCCCATTCGCGCACACGCATCACATTGACTACGGGTGGCGGAAGAAGAAACCACAGCAAGGTCAGCATTAACGCTAAAACACAACTTGCGGCTTGCAACGAATGATCGCCCACGCAGTTCGTGCATGGCATTGCCGTCTGCGCAGTTTCCGCAGATTGCGTTTCACTGCCGTGCACCATGCTATGCACGTGACTATCTGAAACTGTGACCGATGATGACGCGCCTGTTAGTTGCCCATGCATGAGCGGCTGACCTAAAACCAGCACTGCGAGCGCAAGAAAAGCGCATGCCAGAAACGCAGGCAAGACACGTAACCGTGTGTGCGTTCTTGTCATCGTTGCTCTTTTCATCCTCGCCATCATAAACGGTCAACCTGCTAAAACTCCGAGAGCTTTACCGTTACTTACTGAACAGTGAGGCTCTGTAGTTCAGTCGTCTTGACGCAGTGTTTCTGGGGTTCTAGCGTGAACATAAGAGGCTGAACGGCCGTTCAGTCTGTGCTGTTACCTACAGCAATTTTGCCAGACGACCACACCCGTTTTGGGGGAACAATGGCCTACCACTATCGAGGTAGTCAGCCCGCACAGAAGAAAAGGCCCAGTACTGAACTCATTATTCATGCGGCCATAGATTTGTTTGGGCGGGAGGGTTTTTCTGCTGTCACGATCAAAGATATTGCAGATCAGGCGGGTTATTCGGCTCCGCTTGTGATACACCATTTTGGTTCTAAAAAAGGTTTGCGTTCTGCCTGTGATGCGTACGTTTCTCAACATATTTTGCAGGCGAAAGCGCAGTCTGTAGAGCAGGGACATGGCATAGGAATAGAGCACCTGATTACGCAGCTTAATGATGGTGAACCTATTATGCGGTATCTGTTTCAAGCTCTTATCGCTGGTGGCCCACACATGGATGCACTCGTTGATCAGCTTGTTGACGATGCAGAAATCTATATGAAAGATGCGGAACATAGTGGGCTTGTCACGCCTAGCCCGCATCCTCGTGAACGGGCTGCGCTCTTACTTTTGTGGAACCTTGGGGGCATGATGTTCCACTCGCATATGAAACGTCTTATCGGGGTCAGTTTGATTGACGACCCACCAGAAAAGTGGGGCCCTTACCTCACGACGGCTATCGATGTGTACAGCCGCGGGGTACTCACGCCAGGCGTATACGAGCAGGTCATTGAACAACTAGCAACGTCACAAACACACACCACTCACGGAGAGGCTCAACAATGAGTGACCCAACACCGGTCATCGAAACCCACAATCTCACCAAAACTTTTGGACCTGTTCGGGCTCTTGACGACCTGAACTTAACAATCAATCCGGGTGAGGTGCACGGCTTTTTAGGGCCAAATGGGGCAGGTAAATCGACTACTATCCGCATTTTGCTTGGCGTGTTGAAGGCAGACAGCGGAAGCGTGCGACTGTTTGGGCAAGATCCGTGGCGTGACGCTGTCGCTTTACATAAAAGGCTCGCTTATGTGCCTGGCGATGTTGAGTTGTGGCCTACCCTGACAGGTGGTGAAGCCATTGATATGTTCCTTCGGCTGCGGGGGTCGTTTAACCCTGCACGTCGTGATGAACTCATTGAACGGTTCGATCTTGATCCGCGGAAAAAGACCCGCACCTATTCGAAAGGTAATAGGCAGAAAGTAGCGCTTATTGCGGCTCTCGCAGCAGACGTTGATTTGCTGCTTTTGGACGAGCCGACTGCTGGTCTTGACCCGCTCATGGAGGCAGTATTCCAGGACGTTATTCGTGACGCACAAGCGGATGGGCGTACTGTGCTGCTTTCCAGCCACATTCTTGCGCAGGTCGAGGCGCTTTCTGATCGTATTTCGATTATTCGTCAGGGTCACATTGTGGAGACTGGAACGTTGTCGAGTATGCGTCACATGACTCGTACTGCGGTATCGGTTGAGACTGATCGTCCGCAGGAAGCGTTGCCTACGATGACGGGCGTGTATAACGTGGCGCACGCTCACGGCCACACCTCATTTGAAGTGGATAGTGAACATTTATCGACTGTTTTAACGTATTTGACGTCTCTTGGTGTGCGGTCGCTGGTGGCGCATCCTCCCACGTTGGAGCAATTGCTTATGCGTCATTACGGTGAGGTTCACGCATCGGTCACTCCTGATGAGGTCGCACAATGACCGGGGTAAAGGTGGCACACACTCCTGACACCTCTGTTTCGGGCAAGCGCAGTAACGAGAGCACGTTTGCGGGCACTGCAGGGTTGTTACGGCTGATTGCTCGTCGTGACAGGTTCCGTACAACGGCGTGGATTCTTGGCGTCGGCACGATGGGTTTCTATTTTGCAAACGCCATTAAACTTGTGGCGCCTAATCAAGAAGAGCTCGTTAGTTTAACTGTAATGTTTGCTGATCCTATTGGGCGCATGATGACGGGGCCCGGCTATGGCATGGATGCCCCCACACATGAGCGGTTTTACTCTGCCGGGTATGTGCTTTTCTTATACATACTGATTGCGTTGATGAGTATTTTCACTGTTATCCGCCACACGAGGGCCGATGAGCAGGCGGGCCGGGCTGAACTGTTACGCGCAAATATTGTTGGACGACATGCAGCACTTACCGCAGCCCTCATTGTTACTGCCG
Organism: Timonella sp. A28; assembly: GCF_051200815.1. Lineage (GTDB taxonomy): Bacteria > Actinomycetota > Actinomycetes > Actinomycetales > Cellulomonadaceae > Timonella. The sequence continues at coordinate 1,058,215 of NZ_CP195159.1, forward strand.
TAGCAAATGTTGTCGCTGGTGTACTCGTTTTTGGTGGTTCTCAAGCCGCCGGGTATGCGGTGACAGGGTCTGTTCTGGTTGCAGTTGGTGGTGTTGCCACAGGGTTGTTCTTTGCCGGGTTGGCTGCTGTTACTGCGCAACTGACGTCGTCGTCGCGAAGTGCAAGCGGATTAGCTGGCGCCATCTTAGGAATCGCATATTTGGTGCGCATGGGTGGAGACATGTCCGAGCCTGGCGGCTCCACTTTGTCATGGTTCTCTCCACTAGCGTGGGCGCAACAAACAGCACCGTATGTTCTTGACCGGGCCTGGCCGCTACTTTTGCCAACAATAGGTTTCGTAGCATTGTCGGGTCTCGGATATTGGCTGTCCACACAACGCGACTTCAACGCAGGTTTGCTGCCGCCACGACTCGGACGCGCAACAGCTGCACCCTATTTAGGCACGCCTTTAGGGCACGCGTGGCGTATCGTTCGGGGCACTCTACGTGGCTGGGGTCTTGCACTCGTACTCACCGGTTTCATGTATGGCGCGTTCTCTCAAGCCATGATTGACACTGCGGACAGCCTGCCACCAGAATTTTCGAAACTCTTTGCTGGGCACGATTTCCTTCTAGGCTACTTCGCTTACATGGCCGTATTTATGGCTATTTTCGTTGCAGCAACAGCAGTTTCAGGACTGTCACGGATACGTTCTGAAGAGGAAAGCGGACGAGCCGAATACGGTTTATCAACCCCAATCGGCCGAACCAGATGGCTGACAGCACACATCACCATTATTTCGGTGGGCGTGCTCCTCATTTTGGCGGGTACTGGAGTAGCTATGGGGCTTTCAGCTACAGCAAGCCTCAAAGAACCAGTTGATGGAGTGATGAACGACCTCATCCTTGCATCCGTCCATCAACTACCTGCCGTGTTAGCGATCATGGGAATTGTTGTGGCGTTATACGGTTGGCTACCGCGTGCAAGCATTGCAACAGGCTGGATTCTTGTCGGTTTCGCGGGGGCGGTCTCTTCGTTCGGACAGCTACTAGACCTACCTCAAGCCGTACTCAACCTGAACATTCTGGGCCATTTAAGCGCCTACCCTGTTGAGCCAGTGGACTGGACACCTGTCTTATGGCTGACGGGGATTGGCTGTGTTGGTATCGCCCTGGGTCTTGTGGGCTGGTCTCGTCGTGAACTTAACCGAGCATAAATAGCACAAACCAACATGCAGCGGCTTCACCACGCGTTATGTGGTGAAGCCGCTGCATGTGAAACTTTATTGAATGTGCAACAGCACTGTGGGTAAATCCCCTACCGGCTTCCCTGTCGCCTTCTCTATAACGTCATGCAAAACTGCCCAATCGCGTGGATGCTGCTGCTGGTATGTGGCTAAAACTTGTTGCGCTTCCCCCGCAGAAAGAAACTCTGCATGCGCCGGGACTCTACGTAGACGCCCACTAGACACAAAACATCTCTGATCTGACTGTAAGTTTTGATACCACTGCGACTTTTTGCCCAAGCCACTCACAATAACGAGTTGTCCTGGAGCCGGACGATCTACAACTTCTAAACACACAAACCGAGACTCACCAGTTTTGCGTCCCCTGTGTTCAAGCAAAAGGATACGAGGCCCTAAAAGCCACCCCATTTTGAGGCGATACAACCAGATTGGGGCGCGTGCCATCCGCCGGTTGGTTAGCATTTTTGCACCCACATCAGACAGCATGTTTAACCCCGCATCCACAACACTTGTACCGGCGCACTCTACTATTCGTTGTTCAAGCCTAACGCTCTGAAGAGCTCAACCATTGCGCAAAAGTTACTGTTCCTGTTTTTCTTGGTTCGGCCCCAAGCAGTTCACCTGATGCGAGCCCTCGTCCATAAACGCCAAGGAATCGTGTCTCAAGAACTTTACGAGATACACCATCAGCTTCGAGTTGACGTCGAGCAAGGTCGGCGAGGTTCTCCTCTTGTGGCCCGACGAGATCAATGGCCCTACCTGCAGGGTCACTGTGTGCAACATGGACAAGGTGTTCTGCAACTTCGCGCGTGGAAACGGGCTGTATCTGCGCTTTCGGCATCACAGCGACGGGGCCCTTTTGACCTGCAAGTATCTGCCCCGCAAACTCATGGAACTGTGCCGTGCGGGCGATTGTGTATGGGATTTTCCCTGCTTCGATTGCGCGTTCTTGCGCAAGCTTCCCGGCATAATATGAGGCTTCAACCCCGTCGATTCCAACAATTGATAAAGCAACATGATGTTTCACACCGGCTTGCTCTTCTGCCGCAAGCAAATGGTGAGTCGTTGTTTCAAAGAAGTGTTTTGCTTTACGTGCGCTCAACGTGGAAATGTTCAACACGTCAATAACAGCGTCCACTCCTTGCAAAGCACTAGTGAGCCCTTCACCTGTAAATACGTCGACTCCTTGCGTTCTGCTTATAACGACAACGTCGTCGCCTTGTGCGCGCGCTGCTTCAACAACATATGCGCCAACCGTTCCACTTCCACCTGCAACAGCGATTTTCATGTTTACCCCTCTTACTGATCTGGCCTGTAATCCTCATTGACGATGACAGGTTTTGCTTCACCAATTGGAACCGTCGTAACGGTTTCCGTTGTCACTGTTCCGGATATTCGAGTCCATGTTGTCCCATCAGTACTCCACGATCCGACCCATTGTGTGCTTAACGTGATTGGGTGTTCACCAACACGGTTGTAATGGTGAACTATTTCATTATTCTTGACCCACTCGCTGCTTGCACGATCAGTTTTGTTGTCTTCTAACGGATTGTCGCTCCATTGAATGTCAAAAAATTGTGGGACTGCTCGTATTGTTACTTCTTGCCCGACTACAACCGTCGGAATTATTTGAGATGCCGTACTTGTTTCAATAAAAACTGGAAGTTTAATAATTCCTGGGTTTTCGTTTGACAGGTCGGGAATTATTTTCAAAGGTGATGGTTTTATTTTTAGTTTTTTAAAGTCTTCTATAGTGACGACGAGAGGCGGAGCACTCGAACCTGTCTTTTCTGTTGGACAGTCTCCAATGATGAAGGAAGTGTTTGTTATTTCGTCGGTTTTCTTATTAATCGTATCCACGAACCGAAGTCTGACGTCAAGGTCATCGAACTCGCATGTAGGCTTCGCTACCGTACGCAGCGCTTCAACAGCGCAGCCCACGACTTGTGAGAGTTCAGGACATAACTTATCTCGTTCTTTGACAAGCAAAGTTGGAACTTTTTTAATGGTTTTGTGCAGAGCCTTCTGTCCATGCATTTCATGCTGGATTGAGCCTGACACTACAATCGTGTCTTTTCGTTTTCTTTCACGTTCATATCGTGCGTTAATGTCTGACTGATCATTCGCATAGGCAGGCACTATCGTTGCGATAACTCCGGCAATTATGGATATGTGAAGCACTTTATTGAAAAAAGAAAATTTCATGAAAGTAATCCCCATTCGATTACTGTCCATTTTCCTTCATTAAATCGAACAAGAACCGCATCATATGTTTCTTCTTTTTCTTTTTTAAGATACGTAACTTTCATATCTTCAGCAGAATAAACAACGGATGATAGTGCTTGTGTTTTTAACGTTACGCCCCATGCTTTTTCATTTAGCTTGTCAACAGCTGAAACCTCAATAACTCTGAATGGATCAGAAGCAAAAAGTTCTTGAGTTTCGTTTAGATCATTTTGCTGTTCAACAAGTCCTGTGCAGGCTTCACATTTTGCGTCCGAGGTTTCTTGCAAAAGTTCAACGTCACCTGTCATTGAACTGTGATTGAGGACGGTAAAGAAATAAATCGCTGCTTCTTTGGCTCCCTTTTTGTCATTATTTTGCATAGCAGCGGGAGGCTTAGGGCGCGTAGCAGGTGGCACCACTTGAATGAGATCCCCTACTTTTGCTTGATCAAGCGGAACAGGAGTTTCCGTTGGAGTTGACGCAGGAGACTCTGAAGTCGCAGTAGGAGCAAGATGGGCGTTGCTACTCTCTGCACCGCAGGCAGAAGTGGCAAAAAACGTGCACAGCAGAATAAGTGCGCAACTAACCCGAGATCGCTTAATCATATTCACTACATGACATAAACACACCACAAGCGACACTGCACCGGCTCAAGTCACCATGTGGATAAGTCAGCCCTCAGCGATTACACGTGTATGTCATGCCCCAAAAATAATAGGAAGACCATCCGTGAAAATCGCCATCTCTCGCTGTTCACACACGAGGCGATACTCCTCCGCAGAAAAACCCTCACCAGTCAAAGCACGAGCCCGCTCCGCATATTTAAACCCCGCAGGAATACCACCAGAATTCAAGATTTTCACGTTGTTGTACCGCAGTTGCGCGCCCGGCTGTATCACCCCACGCGCCTCATACTGATACAACGTGACACACCACGAATACGCTTCACCATGCGTAAAACCAGCCCACTCGCCAGTTTCCACAAGGGTGTGTGCGTCGTCGTACATCCACCGCGTGTGGATGGCATTCCACCCTGCAGCCCGATGCTGCGCCTGCGCAATCTCAGCATGTGCCACAACGTTACGGCGTTCGTCTTCTAGTGCACGCTTCACTTCTGCAACAAGGTCAGAAAAATCGATTGGCCGCGGATCAATATCGTAAACACGAACAAAACCTGTAGGCCGGTACTCACTCAACACACGTGCCGCAACCTTCTCAGCATCAATCTGAGAACAGTCATACACGTTAGGTGAAACACCCACATTTAAACCAAGATCAGCCCACCACTGCTCCTCAGGAGCCGGATAAAAACGTGCACTCTCAGGGCATACAAGAACAGACATAACGGTGCTCCAACGTTCTGGAGAGGACCCTCCATCGAACCTTGCATCAGTTGTTTAACTGAAGCCCGTTCTTTCCCTGGGGCACCCGGAAGTCGATGACTCGGGTTGCCGTGCAGCCGGCCAGGTACCGACAACTGCAACTCGTGAACGTGAAAACGACTGTAGCAAAAAACAGCCAAAAACGCACCCCAAGCAGGTCAAATCTTAATACGGCACATACACGCCCATTCGTATCGCGGTAGGCTATTATTATGGCCACATCACAGCACACTTCCAAAGTGCAAGCCGAACATTCTGAGGCAGAAGCTTGGGTTGATCCACGCGAGATCATCCACGTTGGTGTGCTCATGGCCAACGGCAGGCTAGCTCCCCCGCACTTTCGCCAACCGAGAAGAAGCCCAAGCATGGGCGCACGACGACGAAGAAGTCGTCGAATGGAACATGGTGTGTGAATGTGACCGGTAAAGAAACACGCCCCCACGAGATAACACTCACAGGGCTACTCATCTGCACAAACGAAACAGAAGCCCACACCGTCCGCGAACATTTACCCCTACACGTTGAACTGACTCGCGCCGAAAAAGGCTGCATTTCCTTTACCGTCAATCCCACCAGCGACCCGCTCGTCTGGGAAGTAAAAGAACGATTCATCGACGAAACGGCTTTTCAACACCACCAGCACCGAACCTCACTCAGCGTGTGGGCTGCCGCAACAAAAAACATCACACGCGAATACAACATTCACAGTGGTGCTAAAACGTCCAGCACCACCTAACAGCCCCACACAGCAGACAACCTTTTAACGTCTGTTCTTCCACCGCATAACACCACATGCACTCAGCACAACTGCTACCGCAATGCTTATCTGTGGTGCTTGAACAAACGTCACAGCAGCTACACCTACAAGCGCAGCACATATGATCCCGTCACACACCCACACGGCTTGCGCATATACGCTCATGTCTCCCATTGGTGTGGGTATCGGGGTGAGAAGCACCGGAGGCATGGGCCCTTTAATGGTGTAGATGATACGCGTAAGAACAGTAAACGTACTCAATATCAGGACGCCGCCAAGAGCCGAAAACATCGGACCCGCAAACATGAACGCACCTACACACACCCCAACAATGAGTAGAGCCGTCAGCGTCACGGTCGGAAAAATAGCGTGTTGAGCGACAAGGCTCTCGTCGCTAAGCCCATACATAGACACACCACCAGCCGTGTGAAGCGCATGTGTAAGGCCCGGCATGAAAGGGTTCACGCCAAAAAATAGTAGTATCCCAGCGATTCCGGCCACGAGGAGATCTGGTGTTGTCGCGTGCGTTGCGACCCCGAAAAGCACACCCGCACTTATGACCACAATGCTCCCGACGATCAGCCTGCTCGGTGTTCGTAACGCACCTACTGCGTCTCGAACAAATAGGGTGGTTGCAACAACAGAGTGCGGTCGTAGTGCATGAACTTTGCGCGCGATTGTCGGGTGCCGCTGATAAGTCTGCGCGGCTGCACTCATTTCTAATCTGATCACCCGTTGGGTAGCGGTTTCCCACCGGTGGGCTTGATCCAGCGCCCGGACGATGTGCATGGCGTTCAGCAATTTAGGGACAAAAGCAAGCAGCACACAAGCAACAAGAGCGAGCAACACCGTAGACACATCACCGCTGTGGTCAGCGCCAGGATAGCTACCCCACCACCACGGTGTAGCGCTTCGGAACGCAGGAACATATGCTGCCGTACCCGCTAACATCATCAGCACGAGCGCGGTCCAACCCGAAACTTTCGGCAAGGCTTGCCCAGCAAGCCATGCACACGCTGTTACTACTCCCACGAGTACGCCCGAACAGGAGAACACTATCGCGTCATGCAGTGTGATGTGATTGTCGCTCAACAATACGCAGCCAACGAAAGACGTCATAAAAGTTGTTGCTAGAACGACCCCACCAAATGCACGCGATACAGGTTTCATAAACATTCTGGTACGTGCGATGTCACTGGACGCAAAGACATGTAAGAGAACTGGCGGAAGCAGCGCTGGCCCGCGTTCTCGTCCAATCAAGAGCGCACACGTCCACAGCCCTACGATTATGTGTGCTGTTGCTGTTGGTGCATAAGAAGAAGTAAGTGCTGCAATGCCCTCGGGACTAACAGCGATCATCCATAACGCATATAAAACAGGTAGCAGCACGATAAGCCCCACAAAAATAATGGTGTAAAGGCTGTAAGCCGTACTGTGCTGGGCATTATCTTTTCTGTGTGCCCACACGAACAAAGCGGCTTGTAATCGCATACTCATACGGCAGTTTTCAGCAAGAGGCGCTGGCTTTTCATCATTGAGCTAAGAACATCGCTGTGCGTAGCAACAACAACGGTCGCTCCCTCATCCAGTCTCCTTTTCAAGGCACGACATACAAGCTGTACCTTGTCAGCATCGAGTCTCTGTTCTGGTTCGTCCAAGACAAGCAAACGGAAAGGCCGAGCCAACACCATCGTCAACCCAAGCAATTGAACCTGACCCGACGACAGTTCATGCGGATACCTATGAGCTAAATCAGCAATCTGTAGTTCGTCAAGAAACGTTTCAACGCTTGACTGCTCTGTAAAGACTTCATGCGTTGAAGATTGCTTCTTAACAGGTTTCAAGAGACCCCATGTTGCACGCACCAAAGCCACATGATCTTGAACGGTAAGGTCTGATGCCAGTGGCGGAAGACCAATCATTGCAGCAGCGTCACGTCTAAACGAGGCACACTTTTGTGTAGGTGTCTTACCTGCAACAGTAACGACACCTGCAGTGGGTTTCTGCATTCCTACCAGCACTCGTAAAAGCGTCGATTTCCCCGAACCGTTCGGACCGTGGATAGCCGCGGCAGCTCCTTCGTCTATCTGCATAGACACCGGCTCCAACAACGCGCTCTCCCCGACAGACACGCTCACGTTTTCTAACCTGATCATGTCACTGCACCTGAACGACGAAAACCTTTAAAATTCATGCGCAAAAAAATTCCCTTAAAGATAGATTGCCGTCACATCTTCAAGATGCCGCACAACACGTGCGAATCTTGATAAAACGGATAATAAATTCTGATAGGAATTATCCATCACCACCCTATGGGGTAGGCAATCATCCTTAAGTACCGTTTGTGTATATTTACTGAGCGTTTATGAGGTTTCTTCCGTACTTTGGTGGGTTCTTAAAGAAAAACACGGGGATGGTTTCGTTCTTGTGCCGAATTTTCTTCAACGATTTATTCCAGATACCCCAAAACATGATGCTGGCTAGTATCAAATTGACCAACGCAAACCAGAGGTTAAACACAAAAGGAGTTATAAGATAAATCGCCCCCAACGCTAATGCAATCCAGCCAAGTAGCTGATGCGTTGTAGGAAACTGCTTTGAAACCGTTGGGATTGCAAAGTACAAGATAGCATTCGCGATGAACGGGCTGGTCAAAAGAGCAGACCATTCAAATATTTGCGCAGTTGTCATATTTTTACTGTTAGCCGCACTGGCGGCCCTTCCAGTTCCATGCACCCCGTTGACCTGTAACACCGCACTATGCGGATTACGCCCACAAATGGAAAACCCGCCCAACCAAAAGGTTGAGCGGGTTTTCACTGTACGAGCTGTCTCAATTTCTCGAGTGGAGCTAAGGGGACTCGAACCCCTGACCCCCTGCATGCCATGCAGGTGCGCTACCAGCTGCGCCATAGCCCCAAGCACTCAACACGAAAGTTACCCTACGCAAATGAGCACGTTCATCTTAAACCGAAACAGGCACTAATTCCTAATCCCGCATCTAAGACTGTTTTTTATGGTGTGGGCGCGGGGACGAGGACGGGTTTTCGTTCTTCGATGTTGAGGGGCTCGGTGGTATCTGTTGTGGTTGCTGTGCCGGGGATGGGAATCCACGTGGTGGTGTCGAGAGAATAGGCTCCTGTCCACGTGGTTGTCAGCGTGATGGTGGGTGTACTGATGCGGGTGTAAGTGTGTTCGTAGTCGTTATGAGGGTAGGGCTTGTTGGGGCTGGTGGTGGTAAAAATTGTGCCGTCGCCGTAATCCCACGTGTATGAAACTGGTGTTGCTTTCACGGTAATGTTTCGGCCGAGCACTGTAGCGGGGAGAATCTGCGCGTCGGGTGAGGTGGTCACCCACACCGGAAGATTGATGATGCCTTGACCGTCATGAGGTTGCAGGCTGATTCCGGAACCTTGTAAGGGTAGTTTTTGGAAATCGGCTTGGGTTACTTCAAATACTTCACTAGCTGCCGGGTCAGGTTCAGCGATGCAGTCACCTTCACGAAACTGCGTCCCTACCAGTTCATTCGTGTCAGCGTCATAGGTATGTAACCGGTATGCGGCTGTTACCTGACCCTCCGCACATTGCTCACGTGTTTGAGCCAGCAACACACCACACGTCACACCACCAATCCCACCCGAGTAACACACCTCCTCACGCACCACAAACACAGACGCCCCACCTTGAGAAGAAGGTGTGTGGGACTTTGTTTCTTTTGACTTTATTTTTTTGGCGTAAGTTATTGCTGCGCTGGAATTTTCGTTATCAGCACGACTCCAACTTGATCGAACAGATTCCTCGGTTGAACTTGTAGTGAAGGTACAGAACGCGGCGAGAGTCAAAGATAGTATTTTTGTTTTCATTTTGAGTACACGAACCCCACTAGTTTCCACTGCGAATCTTCATACATGAGCATGAGTTTTCCGCTATCAGTAGAGCCAGACTCTTTTGAAACGACAACACTATTTCTATCTAAAATTTCATGATCTTGAACAGTAATTTTCGCCTCTGCGAACCAATGATTGTTTGCTGCCTTTTGAGGCTTGTTTTCTAACTCAAAGCCGACAACAAAGTTTTTATACTTGTGCTGCTTTTCTTTAAGATCAGCAAGTATTTCTCTACTCGTCTCACATTGAATACAACCATCTACGGCGAAGGTGTCAAGGAGGTCAGTTTGTTGGGTGGCCATGATGTAGGTGATCATTTTCCCGAAATAATCAGCTGCTTCTGTCGCGCCTTGCGCATCATTGTTGGCCATGCCTGCAGTCGGTTTAGGCAGTTCTAATTGTGTTGCAGGTGGACTCGTCGAATCACTTGATTCAGAGGTGGGAGAGGAAGGCGTGACTGTGGGTGAACTTAACGCAGATTCCGGTTCGGTACTACATCCCGACAGGCCAAGAGCAACAACACATACAACAACACCACAACACAACACGGAAAAACGTTTATAAAGGGACATCTACATATCCCACCAAACCCCACACACCCCGCCCATAGACACATCTACCCTGTGGAAAACCACAGGGTAGTTAAAGCCAAAAACAATTTACATGCTCATTGCGTTTTGTAGCGCCTAACATCGGATCGCCTAGGTCATCTTCTTTAGGCGTGGGCTTTACCAACCGCAGCGCAAGCCACCACACACCGACAGTTACAGCCCAAATACCGGCACCAAATAGAGTGAATTTAAATCCCTCACTGCTGCAAGCTATTTGATCTACAGGATCATCAAACTTTGATTCAGCATCAAAAATCCCATAGATCCACTGATTAGCGGCCCCACCACACACAACTCCATCGATGTCGACCATTGCTTGAGTAAGCCACCAACCACCGAATAACCCAATACTTGCGACTGCACATGAACCCCACACAACGACAAGAACACTCAGCGAAGGTCGAGTTCGTGATCTTTGTATTGTCACGATCAACATTGTGACGCCAATGGCCCCCACGATAAATGTGGGTATTAGAAATCCGGTATATGCCAGCACATATTCCCCTTAGATTAAAAATCTACCTATATAACTAAAGTTACGTTCACATGTTAAAGGCTTTTTAATACTTATCGAAGAAAACAGTGAAGCAGAAGCATCCTTCGCTTGCAAAGGCTTGCAGCATGCAAGGCATAGGATGGACAGCATGGATACGACCGAATACATTAACGGCTTTGCCTCATTTATTCAGGCAAGCCCATCTTCCTACCATGCCGCCCACGAAGCAGCCCGCCAACTCAAAGACGCAGGGTTTACCGAACTCAACGAAGCTGACCCGTGGATTGCACCCAAAAAAGCCTTCGTCGTCCGTGACGGGGCAATCATCGCGTGGATAACCCCAGATAATGCCGCCACAACCGCGCCCGTTCGTATCCTCGGCGCACACACCGACTCCCCCGGGTTCAAACTCAAACCACAATCAACCATTGGTTCACACGGCTGGTTACAAGTAGGTGTAGAAATTTATGGTGGCCCGCTTCTTAACTCATGGTTAGACCGTGAACTAGAACTCTCCGGCCGTCTCGTCACAAAAGACGGTGAACAGCACCTCGTCCGCACCGGCCCATTCATGCGGATACCGCAACTCGCTATCCACTTAGACCGTGAAGCAAATACCGGCTTAGCATTAGACAAACAACGCCAAACCGCTCCAGTGTACGGTGTCGGAAACACTCAAGACGCAGACGTACTCGGCTATTTAGCAGACATCGCTGGCGTCCCTGCACAACACATTGCAGGGTATGACATCATCTCCACCGACACCCAACCACCCGCACGCTTCGGCAAAGACAACACACTGTTTGCTGCACCACGCATGGATAACCTGTCTTCAACATATGCGGGCCTTGTCGCACTCTTAAACACCCCAGACGACAGCGAACACATTTGCGTGTTTGCAGCGTTCGACCACGAAGAGATCGGCTCCGAAACCCGTTCAGGAGCGTGCGGCCCATTCTTAGAAGATGTCCTCACCCGTATCTATGACGGTTTAGGTTCAAGCGTTGAAGAAACCGCGCGCGCGTTAGCATCCTCGTGGTGTGTTTCCGCCGATTCTGGCCACTCGATCCACCCTAACTACGGCGAACGGCACGACCCTAACGTGCAACCTATTGCAGGTAGCGGGCCGCTACTTAAAATTAACGCGAACCAACGGTATGCGACGGACGCTGTTGGGGCAGCATTGTGGGCGCGGTCATGCGAGAAAGCTGGCGTGCCGTATCAAGATTTTGTGTCAAACAACAACAGTCCGTGCGGCAGCACTATCGGCCCACTTACTGCCACCCGTATCGGTATTCGTACCGTCGATGTTGGAATCCCATTGATTTCAATGCACTCAGCACGCGAACTCTGCCACGTTGATGACGTCGTATATTTGTCTCGCGCAATTGAAGCGTTCTTCACCGGCGCATAACGTCATAACCGTACAAACAAGCGGCGGACACACTAGTGTGTCCGCCGCATTGTTATTTACGCATCAAGTGTTTGTTCTGCACCTAACTGCGTGAGGTCTTCAGGGCCTTCCGCCCATTCTTTGCCACCGAACGTAACAGAAGGACCAACGTTATGTTCGACGAGGCGCCACGCTGGCGCTGCGCCCACAGCAGTGTTGCGTGAAAAGCTTCGACCAGTGCACGTTGCTCATTCCAGCAACACCGCGCCATGTCGTTGGGTCTTGGTCGAGCAGGGTCGCAATAGCGCAGGAAATCGCTGCACCGTGAGAAACAACAAACAATGTTTGGGTGTCTTCTAACGAAACTGCCGCCTCAAAAATGGCTTCGACCATGCGCTGTCCGACAACCGCTTTTGATTCGATGCCGTCAATGTTTGGTTCAGCACCGCCACGCCATTGAGCGAATTCTTCTGCCCACTCAACGGAGATCTCTTCGCCTGTCATGCCTTCCCACGGACCGAAAGACCGTTCACGGACTCGCGCATCTACCTCAACATCCATTTCAGAGAATTTCGAGGCAATAATGTTGGCGGTTTCGTGTGCTCGGGATAGGTCAGAAGCAAGGATTAAGCCTGGTCGGCGTCCACGTGAGAGTACTTCTGCGGCGGCGGTTGCTTGCCAACGTCCAACGTCGTCAAGGTCAATGTCTACTTGACCTTGTAAACGCATTTCCGCATTGTATGCAGTACGTCCGTGGCGGATGAGGACAATATGTCCGGCTGCCATCGACGATCAGCTTTCGAAGCCGTCAAGCTTAGGGAAACCGTATTCGTCTAGTTCGTATTCTGGTGCTGTTCCGTCGCCGCCGCGTGCGTCTTCTGGAAGCTCAATTGCTGGGCAGTCACCCCACAGTTTTTCCAAAGCGTAGAAGGCACGGTCTTCTTGGTGCTGTACGTGCACGACGATGTCACCAAAGTCGATGAGGACCCAGCGTCCACCTTCTTTTCCTTCACGACGAATAGGTTTTACATCTACTTTGTGCAGGGCTTCTTCTACAGCGTCAACGATTGCGCCTACTTGACGTTCGTTGTTTCCAGAAGCGATAACGAAAGCATCAGTAAGTACGAGGTGCTCGCTGACATCTAATGCGATGATTTCAGCGGCTTTGCGGTCTGATGCTGCACGTGCAGCAGTAATTGCAAGTTCGATTGCGTGCTCTGTTGCAGCCACGTTTCTCCTTTAAAGTCCAACAGCGTGTTGGGGTCGTCCAACTCAGTGTTGGATTGGCGTATTTCTGCCATCCATTATTTCTTAATTTTTGGTGAAAGCGATGGCGTGCTCTTGTGACATTGTCGGGCAACCTTAAAAAGGCTGCCCGACAATGCTGTTACAACAAACTATATGTTTGTGAATATGTGACGGATGCGGCAGAAGCATCAGGCTTTGCCTCAGTTGTTGGATTCAGTGCAACTTTCCAAATGATCATTCCTAGCACGAATGCAACAGCGATCAAGATGATGTAGTGCAACCACGTGTATGAGTGGTCGAGTTCGTACTCTTCTTCATCGTCGTCATCATCGATAGCGTTCGATAGTCCACTAGGGTGCAATCCATCACGGCCAAAAGGACTTGGCGGCTGGTTTGGTTGCTGCGCTGAACCAGAACCTGCAATGGAATCCCATCGTGGTTGCCCATCAGCGTTCGATTGGCTTGACGCATCACCAGAAACTGGCGAGAACGATGGTGGCGAACTTTGGGATTCGCCTTGGTTTTGCCAACTCTGACGAACCGGTGAGGTTGCTTGTGTTCCTTGAATGTCATCGAATGATGGTGCAGCGGGTCGAGCCGCACTCGTCACAGGTTCAAACGCAGCGGCTTGGGTTTGTTGCGCTGCAGCTTGTGAACGGTTAGGGAGGTCGCGGCCTTGACCTGAGACAGGCTCAAAAGGCGTTCCTGTCCCGTTAAGTTGAGTTGCGAAAGAATCGCGTTGTAATGCTCTTTGGCTTGGCCATTCTGGAAGCATTGCTGCTTCTTCTTGCGCACGTTCAATACGTGCTTGCGCTGAGGCGCTTGCTATTGCTGCCCAGTTGCCTTGCGCATCGCGTTCAATGCGCGGAATTGGGCTACTTGCTGGTGCTTGGCGCATAAATTCAGACACGTTGTGTGGCTGTTGCGGTGAGGCTTGTGGGCGTCCACTCGTGCGTTGCGGGGCGGATTCAGCGGAGCGGCTATGTCCTGTTTGTTGCGCGAATTCTCGCGGGTCAACAAGGTTTGATATTGTTCCGGTTTCTTCAAGCTTTCGTACAGCGCTGGCTTGTTGTGGCGGAACTACGTTTGGAACGCCAACTGCTGGTCCGGGCTCGTACATGGAACGCCGGGTAATGTTTGCGGATTGCTGCGGCGGTTCAACTACTTGCCGCTGCGGCATTGGGTTCGCATAGTTTGGTTGGTTTGGAGGTTGGCTCGGGGGCTGCCGGTATTGTTGTTGACTGCCGTATGAGGCTGCCGACGGTGGTGCTTGCGCGGGTGATGCTTGTTGTGGTGTGGTGTGTTGCGTTCCACTATGTGCGGCTCGTTCGCGAAGTTCACGACGAGTTGCAGGCCGCCCTTGGGAGCCTTGTGGATGAGAACTGCTCATTTCGACGCCTCAATCCCCTCTTGCGAATACAGACCATGCTTTGCGATGTACTGCACGACGCCATCTGGGACGAGATACCACACGGGTAGCCCCTGACGGGAACGGCGTCTACAGTCAGTCGATGAAATTGCCATTGCTGGGACTTCAAGCACGCTTACGCGTTCTTGTGGGAGCCCTTCCACATCGATGTGGTGTCCAGGCCGTGTCACAGCAACGAATTGTGCCATGTTCCAAAGTTCGTGTGCATCTTTCCACGACAAGATTTGCGTTATCGCATCAGCTCCGGTGATGAAGAAAAGTTCATCGTCGGGGCGTTGCGCTTTGAGGTCTCGTAGTGTGTCTACCGTGTAGGTGAGTCCGTCACGGTCGAGGTCTACTCTGCTCACTGTGAACTGGGGGTTTGATGCTGTTGCGATAACAGTCATTAAGTACCGGTGTTCGGCAGCTGTAACATCTTGGTGTTGTTTGAAAGATGGTTGTCCTGTTGGAACAAAAATCACTTCATCGAGATTGAAGCGTGCTGCTACTTCGCTAGCGGCAACAAGGTGCCCGTGGTGGATTGGGTCAAAAGTTCCACCCATTACTCCGACACGGGCCCTCGTCTGACGTGTTGTAGTGTTCACGCTTCAGTTATCTTCTCTTCTCAATCAGTGGCGGGTGTGTACGCTCTTGAACGCGTAGGTAACCAGCAATGTTGCAAAGAGTGCACAGAAGGTGATGACACCGTAAGCTACAGGGCTAATTGGGAGTTGGTTCACAACCTCAGATTCGGCTGCTGCGACGATCAATGATGACACGGGTTCCTCCAGTATTTCTTTGCGCGTATCGTGCTCTTTATAAGAGCGAATTTCACCCGGACATCAAGTCTCTCATGTTCAGTGCGGGCTTTTGAAGTGAAAGATGCCACCTTCACATCTGATTCACGCGGATCTTTCACCTATTTTTGGGTTCTGGTGAGCGCTTTTATGCGTACTTCTCACCGCATTTTATTACTTTCCAAGTGGGTGATTTATGGACGGATGTGCCCGTCACCCATAACGATCCACTTAGACGTGGTAAGTTCTGGCAGCCCCATAGGACCTCGAGCATGTAGTTTTTGAGTCGAGATACCGATCTCTGCACCTAACCCAAATTGCCCACCGTCAGTAAAACGCGTAGAAGCATTCACCATGATTGCTGCTGAATCCAGTTCAGCAATAAAGCGTTCTGACGACTCATACGATTTCGTTACGATCGCTTCGGTATGCCCAGACGTCCACTGTTGGATATGTGCAATTGCGTCGTCAAGCGAATTAACAACTTTTACGGCGAGGTCAAGTGAAAGGTATTCCGTTGCCCAGTCTTCCTGTGTTGCTGGAACACAGCCGTCAAGTCCCGCCCCAAAAGCTGCAGCATTCTCATCAACATGCACTGTGACATTCGCGCTGCGCAGTGCTGCAAACGCTGCTGGCAAGAATTGCTCGGCAACATTCTTGTGCACGAGAAGAGTTTCAGCGGCGTTGCACACGCCTACACGCTGCGTTTTTGAATTCATGACGATGTTGATCGCTGTTTCAATGTCAGCGCTTTCGTCAACATAAACGTGGCAGTTTCCCGTGCCTGTTTCGATAACCGGCACGGTCGCTTCGCGCACAACTGTTTGAATGAGGTCTGCTCCACCGCGCGGAACAAGCACATCCACGAGTCCGCGAGCGTGCATAAGAGCTACACCACCAGGACGACCATATGCGTCAATTGACTGGATCAAGTCTGCGGGGAGGCCTTCGGTTTCAAGGGCTTCTCGCAACACCTCAACGATGACTTCATTCGATGCGGCGGCTGCGCTCCCCCCACGCAAAATAACAGCGTTTCCGCTTTTCAAACCGAGAGCTGCAGCATCAACGGTTACGTTGGGGCGCGCTTCATAAATCATCCCGACGACACCCATTGGTACGCGTATTTGACGTAACCGCAAACCATTAGGCAAACGTGAACCACGGATGACTTCACCTACTGGGTCTGGCAGCGCTGCAACCTCACGCAATGCATCTGCAATTGCTGCGATTCGCGGCGTGTCAAGAGCTAGCCGGTCAAGTAATCCGGGGGTCATCCCGCCTGCTTTACCACGATCCAAGTCAATTTTGTTCGCAGTGATGATGCGTTCGTCGTTGTCAACGAGCGCTTGCGCTAATGCAAGCAACGCAGCATCTTTAGTTGCACGAGTGGCGGTTGCGAGCACCCGTGACGCACTTTTTGCACGTGAAGCAACTTCACGCACTGCACTATTAACGTCCACTGACGTAGCAGTTTCGGTTTGGCTAATTTCCGTCATGGTTTAAGCCTATGTCAGGTTGTCATCAAGAGACGGACCATTTCGATGGGTGGTCGACTCTAGGGCCCACCACCCACCGTGTAAATTTCTTATTGTGCTGCTGTTGGTGTTACAACTAGTGCAAGCACTTCCGTGAGGAGTCTTTGTGCGATTGGGCTTGGCATGAGCTGTGCGTAAGCCATAAGTTCGGCCAGTTCACCAGGCAATTCGCCGTTTGCTGGATCAATACCCATGCTCTTGAGAATCATGTGAATAGCCTCGACCGGAAGCGCATCAATACCTGCACCGTTTTCTGCCACACCGTACTGACCTAGTGCTGCAACAACAGTCTCAATGTCTTGACGAATTTGAACGCTGCGTAGGTGCCCTGGTTTTCCTCGCACTGCATCAGCTGCTGCCTTAACAGCTGTGATGATGTCATCAACTTTGTCAGCAATGACTGGAGTCAAGGTGAGGTGAGCTGACTGCGGAAGACTACTTCCGTTGTCTTGGATAAGCCCAGGCTGTGATTGCAGCGTCCAGCCAAAAGTGCGCACTTGGTCAACGAGTAGGTGCGGGTTGACTCTGCGTTCTGCAGGTACGTTTTCGTCTTCGACAAGCGCAAAGAGTGGCCCTGTTGGCGTGCCTTGTATGCGCAGCCCTTCGATAGCACCTAACTGTTCAATCAAGGTGCGGGTTGCCTGTTGTGTGCGACGAACAAGTTCTGCGAAGCCTTCTTCGCCAAGGAACTGAACGATCGCCCATGCGCTAGCGATTGGTCCCGCGGATTTTGAGCCAAGGAGTGTAGGGTTCACTACCGGATATCCGGGCCACTGTGTTACCGCAAAGTATTGGGCGCGGTGGCGGTCTGCTCCACGTTGCAAAAGCACGGAAACACCTTTGGGGGCATACCCGTATTTGTGCAGGTCAGCAGATATTGATGTGACACCAGGCACCCTGAAGTCCCAAGCCTGATCAAGGTCTTCCCACCATGGCAAGGCAAGCCCGCCAATGCACGCGTCGACGTGCAATGGGATTCCTCGTGTGAGTGTTTCTTGGGCGACAACTTCAATTGGGTCGAGTTGTGCGTAGGGATAGTTCGGTGCGGATAGCACGACGACGGCTACATCGTCGCCTAGACGGTCGATGATGTCTTGTGGTGATACCTCGCCAGTTGTCGGGTCAACGTCGACAAGGTCAAGAATCAAGTCAAAATACTCTGCGGCTTTGTGGAAAGCAGCGTGTACGGTGCGTGGTGCAACGATACGACCAATTGCATGCGAGGTTTTCCCTTTACGCCAAACGTCTCGCGCTGTTTTTACTGCCAGTAAGCAGCTTTCCGTACCACCTGTAGTGACGTTACCGAAAACGTCTTCACCACCGTTAAGCGCAGTACGCACAAAGCCAAGCAGATCTCGTTCCATGATGGCTACGGATGGGAAAGCAGTTGGGTCTAACCCATTAATTGGTTGCACAATTTTTGCTGCGTGTGCAGCTAATTCATCAATTTCTTCAATACCGGTGTCATACACGTATGACAAGACACGTCCACCATGTGTGGGGGCATCAAAAGCTCGAAATGCTTGAATGCGCGCGAGGATTTCTTGTGAGCGTGTGGATAAATGTGCGACGGCTGTTTGAGAATGTGGCGCGTCGGATTCTTCAGATTGTGTTGGCATTTTTGTTCACTATCTTTCTTGCTGGTTATTGCTGTACTGCTGCACGGTATGGTGCGGGCAGCAGGTTATTGGGTGACGGCGTTGTCAATGTCGTGTTTACGCAGTGGGTATGTGCGTAGTGCGAACAGCGAGATGAGGATTGCTGCTGCGGGGATGATGCTGAAGGCTAGGATGATGCCGGTGACTGCCGAGTCGGGTTGTGTCACGGTTTCGTTGTGCAGGGATTCGATGTATCCGGTGAGGGCGAGCACTATGGTTAGTGCGGTTGAGCCGAGGGCCATTCCTGTGGTTTCTCCGGCTGTCCACACTCCCCCGTAGATTCCTGCTTGGGAGTCTTTGTTGTTGTGTGTTGCGTGTGTGATGGTGTCTGGCAGCATTGCCATGGGTAGGGATTGCATTCCTGCGTAGGCTGCGCCGCATAGTGCGACGGGTAGGTAGATCCAGGGGCCTGGTGCGATGAGGAGTGCGGTCATCATGAGGGCGCCTGCCATGAAGATGATGGAGGCGTACATGAAGGATTTTTCTTTTCCGATTTTTGCGGAGATGTTTCCCCACACTGGTGCCATGAGTAGGGCTGGCGCGATGAGTGCGACGAAGATGTTGGTGATTGCTGCTTCTGAGTTGAGCACCCATTTTGCGACGTATTGTGCACCGGCTAGCATCATGCCGGTTGCTAGGGCTTGGAGGAAGAATGTTGCGAGCAGAACACGGAAGGGCTGGTTGGTTTTGAGGAGTTCTATCCCTGTTGTGTAGTGCTTGAGGGTTTCGCGTAGGCGTAATGCTCGTAGGGGTGAGGGGGCTGTGGGGTCTGGGGTGTTTCGTGGTGCTACGCGTGCGGCGATGATGAAGCCGATGCCGATTATTGCGCCGGCTACGAGTGCCATGATGATGTAGCCGAGGCGTTCGTTGTCGCCACCGAGGGATCGCAGTATTGGTCCGCCGCCACCGAATGCGAGGATTGCGGCGCTGAGGATGACTACTCGCCAGGTGAGTAGTCGGGTGCGTTCGTCGTAGTTGGGTGTGAGTTCGGCGGGTAGTGCAATGTATGGGACTTGGAACATGGAGAACGCTGTTGCGCAGGCGATGAACATGAAGAGTACCCATAGTGCTGCGGGTAGTCCGTGGAGTTGCCCGGGTACAGCGAATGTTGCGAAGAAGAAGATGGGTAGGAAGATCGCACCTAGTGTCATGAGTCGGGCGCGGGTGCCGGTTTTTCGTGCGCTGGCGTCGGAGATGTCGCCGATGATGGGGTCGATGAGGACGTCCCAGATTTTTGCTACGAGAATGATGAGGCCGGCTAGTGCTGCGGTGACGCCGAGTGTGTCGGTGAGGAAGTAGATCAGGACGAGACCTGGTAGTGTACCGAACCCTCCTGTTCCGAGTGATCCGATTGAGAATCGGGCAATCACTGAACGCGGGAGCGTTGTGGTTGCTGGTGTTGGTACGGCGTTGTCAACACGTGGCTTTAGACCCATATCGAAAGCATATGATACGGCGGTCACATTTGGCTCGAGTCAAACGCTTTCAATTTGGAAAGTATTTTGTGGGTTTCCACCAAAAAACGTTATTTGCTGCTCTGCGCCGGTAGGTTGATGAGTTCTGTTGTGCGCATTTCGTTAAGATTCTTCGGCGAGCACACCGAGTGAAAGCACAAGATCATCGCGGTGTACGACAGCACGATCGTAGCCATCTCCATGCGAATTTTTTAGTTGCACGGTTGAACAACCTAAAAGTTGTGGCAGGTCCGCAGAGTCGAATGCGACGAGTCCGCGACCGAGCACTGTCCCATGTTCATCTACAACTTCGACTGGGTCGTGTGCGTCAAAGGTTCCTTCAACTGCGGTAATACCAGCTGGCAGGAGTGAAGCCACTCCGCTTCGTATTGCTTGTGCTGCCCCGTCGTCAACGATGAGTGTGCCTCGGGTTTTTGCGGCGTAGGCGAGCCACAACCGTTTTCGGGTCATGCGTTTTCCGTGTGCGACAAAGCATGTTCCCACGTCTTCTCCGTCAAGCGCGGAGGCAACGTGTGCAGCCAGCGTGAGGATAACAGGAATACCTGTTGACGTTGCAATACGTACGGATTCGAGTTTAGAAACCATACCGCCAGTACCTACGGAGCTGCCTTTTGTTGTTACTTCCACGTCAACGATTTCTTGGAAGGAACGCACGATAGGGATACGTTGTGATCCGGCTTTCTTTGGGGGTCCATCGTAGAGACCGTCCACGTCGGTGAGCAGAATCATTGCGTCTGCATGCACGATGTGGGATACCAAAGCTGCTAGCCGGTCGTTGTCACCGAATTTAATTTCGTGGGTGGCAACAGTGTCGTTTTCGTTGATGATGGGGATGATCCCCAGTGCAAGGAGGCGTTCAAGTGCCCGCTGCGCGTTACGGTAGTGCCCGCGACGCATTGTGTTTTCTGCGGTGAGGAGCACTTGACCGACACGCATGTCGTGTCCGGCGAAAGCGGCAGCGTACCGTGCAACAAGGAGGCCTTGTCCCACGGACGCTGCTGCTTGCGCTGTTGCAAGATCTTTAGGACGAGCTGCTAGCCCTAGTGGGGCTAGTCCAGCCGCAATAGCACCCGAGGTTACGAGAATGACTTCGCTGCCTTGGGCTTTGCGGTGAGCGATCACGTCAACAAGCGCGTTGAGGTTCTCCACCGACAGTCTTCCATCTGGGCCAGTAAGCGACGAAGACCCAATTTTGATGACGATACGGTGTGCTTGTTTTATCTCAGCACGTTCGTTGCGTGTAGACGCTTCCGTGTGCGAGGTGTTGACTGACGTAACCACCAGCCTATTGTCCTTCATTGTGCTAGTTGGACGAAGTGTTGTCCGGATCGTTGACATCGTTGGCGCCTGGATCTGTCCAGTGCCCTGAGGAACGTTCCATCCATAGTTCTTCTCGTGCCGCTGTTTTTGCGTCCATACGGTCGGTGTATTCGCGGCGCTTTTGGGCACGGGTTGGCCGGGCCTGATCTTCTAGACGCATGTCTGTACCGCGTGGCCCACCAAGCAGTTCGGCACCAGTTGTCATGGTTGGTTCCCAATCGAAAACAACTGCGTTGTCTTCTGGACCGATCCGTACTTCGCTGCCAGCAACTGCTCCTGCTTTAAAGAGCTGGTCTTCTACCCCGATGGTCGCTAACCGGTCGGCGAGGTAGCCGACGGCTTCGTCGTTGTTGAAGTCTGTTTGGCGCACCCAGCGTTCTGGTTTTGTACCGCGAACTTCAAAGTATTCGTCGCCAGCAAAGTCCCTGAGTTTGGTTACTGTTACTGGGATGTCACGGCTTTGTGGTTGCACAAGGGTGACGATTTGGCGGTGTGCCTCTGGCTGGTTTTTGCGTGTGTACTCTACGTATTTTGCCAGCGCAAAGCTTAGCTCTTTAAGGCCCTCGCGTGTTACCGCTGATACTTCGAAGACGCGCAGTCCACGCTCTTGAATGGTGGGTTTCACAAATTCGGCGAGTTCCCGGCCATCAGGTACGTCAATCTTGTTGAGTACTACAAGTTGTGGACGTTCGTGTAGTGGAATACGAGCGTCTTCAAGTTCGAGTTCGCTGCTGTATGCCCGCAGTTCTGCCTCAATAACTTCAAGGTCAGTGAGTGGGTCGCGGTCTTGCTCTAGCGTCGCCGTGTCAAGGACGTGCACGATGACTGCGCAGCGTTCAATGTGACGCAGGAATTCTAGGCCCAATCCTTTGCCTTCGCTCGCACCAGGAATAAGACCTGGGACGTCTGCGATGGTGTATCGGGAGTCACCTGCTTGAACAACACCTAGGTTTGGTACGAGGGTTGTGAACGGGTAGTCCGCAATTTTTGGACGCGCTGCTGACATAGCAGCAATGAGCGACGATTTTCCTGCGCTAGGGTATCCCACGAGCGCTACGTCTGCGATGGATTTTACTTCAAGAGTGATGGTGGTTTCTTCACCTGGTTCACCCAGGAGCGCAAAGCCTGGAGCTTTACGGCGCTTTGATGAGAGGGCAGCGTTTCCTAGCCCACCTTGCCCACCAGAAGCTGCAATATATTCTGCGCCTTCACCAACAAGGTCGGCGAGAACGTTTCCTTGCTTGTCTTTAATGACTGTTCCATCTGGAACAGCCAAAATGAGATCCTCACCGTTAGCGCCCATACGCAGGTCGCCCATACCGAACGATCCGTTTGGGGCAGTGCGGTGCGGCGAGTGGTGGTATTCGAGCAGGGTCGTGACTTGGGTATCTACCCGCACGATAACGCTGCCTCCACGTCCGCCGTTTCCGCCGTCTGGGCCGGCTAGTGGTTTAAATTTTTCGCGACGAATCGAGGCACACCCGTGTCCGCCGTTTCCTCCTTGGGCGTGCAGCGTCACTCGGTCAACAAAAGCGGCCATGGTCTACCAATCAATCCGTATTCGCGGTCATTCATGTGGGGCTAATAATGCTAAAGGGACGCACCACACGGTGCGTCCCTCAGCGTGAAGCTATGTGCTTAAATCAGGCAGTTGCTTCGACGATGTCGATAACTTTGCGTCCGCGGCGGGTGCCGAACTGGACTGCACCAGCAGTCAATGCAAAGAGGGTGTCGTCTCCACCGCGACCAACGTTTTCGCCTGGGTGGAAGTGTGTTCCACGCTGACGAACGATGATCTCGCCGGCCTTAACTACTTGGCCGCCGAAGCGCTTGACGCCGAGTCGTTGTGCGTTCGAGTCGCGACCGTTCTTGGACGAACTCGCACCTTTTTTATGTGCCATGACAGTACCTGTCTTTCCTAAAGTTGATCAGTGCCCCAAGGAAGGGAAGCACCGTCTAAGTCACTTAATTCCGGTTACCTTAAGGCGGGTCAAAGCCTGACGGTGACCCTGGCGCTTGCGGTATCCAGTCTTGTTCTTGTACTTAAGGATGCTGATCTTCGGACCTTTTTCGTCGCGGAGGATCTCAGCGGAAACCTTAACCTTCGCAAGCTTTGCTGCGTCGGTGGTTACCTTTTCTCCATCAACGAGAAGGATCGCTGGAAGTTCAACGGAGTCGCCGGCGTTACCGGAAAGACGGTCGACGACTACTACGTCACCAACAGAAACCTTCTCCTGGCGGCCACCAGCCTTGACGATCGCGTAAACCACGTGCTGCTCATCTCTCTTTAGTCACTAAGGACATGTTCTCTACTGGACTTCCCAGGATGACTGAAGAGGCAGCGCATAATGCGCTTGCGATCAAGCCCATAGAACTCAACATGCATAAGCCATTTATCAAAATGGCCGTTTCTTAGTCTATGCAATGCTGTTGGTGAATACCATGGAGAATCATGTGATGCTCATCGTATCCACGTCTATCGCTTGCTCGCCCCTTGCATCCAAGGAACTGTGTTTCGTGGCCGCATAAGCGACTGAAACACTCTGGACGGGCAGTTAATTACAGGTAACTAACTGGCCTTCCATACTGACAAACAACGCTCGGTTTACACGTCCGCTCCGTCGTTAGCAGTTACCTCATACTGTGAGGATGTGCCTTACCAATGCTGGTTCGTACATCTCTTAGGTTCACAGCCGAGACGATTGCCGTACGGCGATCCACTGAATCAACAGGTTCATCAGCAGAAATCTTAGGTGAAACGCGTACGACCGCATTTCACGACACTTCATTGTACAAGATAGGAGTCAATGGTTTGAACCTATCGAGCAAAAACGGGACCTACGCCACACATCTTTACGACTCTTCTGAAACAGTTCCTTCTTCAGAAGAATCATGCGATGCGTCTGAAGTTGACGGCTGGGCGTCTTCTTCATGTGCGTGAGCCGCAGCAGCAGCGATCGTAGCTAAGGTTACTTTCACCGCATCACGCGCTTCTTGGTCGCCTTCAATTTTTGCAACGACCTCATGAGTTGCCGCGTTTTCCTGCGATTCTTTAGCTTTTTTGCGACGAGATTTTTTGGTCTCTGCTTCCACTGGGGCAGCGTGCGTGTGTGTTGTCCCGTGCGAGCCGCCCTTTTCGTTTGGCTCGTCGTGCACAATAAAGCCGCGCCCGTTGCAGTGGTCACATGTAGTTGAGAACGCTTCGACGAGGCCTTGACCTACCCGCTTACGAGTCATTTGCACGAGGCCAAGTGAGGTCACTTCAGCAACTTGGTGCTTTGTGCGGTCTCGACCTAAGCACTCGACCAGGCGACGAAGCACAAGGTCACGGTTTGATTCAAGAACCATGTCGATGAAGTCAATGACGATGATTCCACCGATGTCACGCAAACGTAGCTGGCGAACGATTTCTTCGGCAGATTCTAGGTTGTTGCGGGTGACGGTTTCTTCAAGGGTTCCGCCTTGCCCAGTGAATTTCCCGGTGTTGACGTCAATGACTGTCATCGCTTCGGTACGGTCAATAACAAGCGAACCACCTGATGGGAGCCAGACTTTGCGATCCATACCCTTGGCAAGCTGCTCATCAATACGGGCCGACGAGAAGATGTCTTTTTCGCTGGTCCAGCGAGATACACGGTCGGTGAGGTCCGGCGCTAGTTCACGAACATATTCAGAAATCTCGTTCCAAGCGTTGGCTCCTTGCACCTTCAACGATTTGAAGTCGTCGTTGAAGATGTCACGGACTACCCGGATAGCGAGGTCTGGCTCGCCTTGTAGTAGTGCGGGCGCGTTTGCGGTTTTAGATTTCTTTTCGATTGCTTCCCACTGCGTTTGCAGGCGGGCGATATCGGACTTGAGCTCTTCTTCGCTTGCGCCTTCAGCTGCGGTTCGCACAATAACGCCTGCGCTGTCTGGGACAACTTCACGCAGGATGCGCTTTAGGCGCGCGCGTTCTGTGTCGGGGAGTTTGCGCGAGATTCCGGTCATGCCGCCGCCTGGCACATACACAAGGTAGCGTCCAGCAAGAGTTATCTGTGATGTGAGTCGGGCACCCTTGTGTCCGATGGGGTCTTTAGTTACCTGTACGAGAACCGAGTCCCCTGATTTTAGGGCTTCTTCGATCCGTCGGGGCTGCCCGTCGATGCCATGCGCATCCCAGTTCACTTCACCCGCGTATAGGACCGCGTTGCGGCCTTTACCGATGTCTACGAATGCGGCTTCCATGCTTGGGAGCACGTTTTGCACACGGCCAAGGTAGACGTTTCCGGCCATGGATGCTTGTTGTTGCTGCGACACGTAGTGCTCTACGAGAACGCCGTCTTCCAGTACCGCGATTTGGGTACGTCCGTCACGTTCGCGCACAACCATGGAACGGTCTACCGATTCCCTGCGTGCCAGAAATTCTGCTTCGGTGATGATGGTGCGTCGGCGCCCTGCGTCTCGTCCTTCTCGGCGACGTTGACGCTTCGCTTCTAGACGTGTTGAGCCTTTCAGCGCTGTTACTTCATCGTGTGATGAACGTGCAGAGTCGTCTCCGGTACGTCCAGACCTACGGCGACGGCGACGACGACGTGATGACGAGTATTCTTCATTGCCGTCAGCGTCGGTAGCGTCGTCATCGCTATCTGCGCCCGAGGTTTCTTCTGGTGCTGGCGCTGGGTTTTCTTGCGCGGGTTCGCTTTCAGCATCCGCTTCTGCGTCTGTGTTTTCAGCAGTGGTACGGTTGCGGCGGCCGCGGCCTCCGCGACGGCGACGACGACGTGGTGATTCGCTGTCGTCTTCGGTGTCTTGCGGTGCTTCTTGCTGCTCTTGCTCAGCGGCTGGTTCTTCTTCTGTGTCTTCTGCTTTTTTGGCTGGACGCTGTTTAGCGTTGTCGCGCTTGTTTGTACGTGGGCGCTCTTGCGTCTGTGCTGTTTCTTGCTTTTCAGTTTCTGCTGTTTCGTTTTCAGCGCTGGTGGTTTCTGCGCGTTCTGGAACTACAGAAAGATCTGGTGCTTGGAAGAGTAAGGCGGTCGTTGCTAAGCGAGGACGCGATGATGCTGCGGGTGCGTTGTCTTGTGGGGTTTCCGCGTTATCTTTGGGCGCGCTGAACACTCCGTGGGTGCGGGTTCGGGTGCGCACGCGACGCTCTGTAGGTTCAGTGTTTCTAGCAGGCTTGTCGCTAGCACGGTCGCTGGAGGTTTCGCTAGCTTCGGATTTCTCCGCTCCAGTTTCTACCTCTGCATCAGCAGCACGTGTTTTCTTCGCGTTTTTGGGTTTACGAGTGTTCTTCTTTGGTGCACTCTTTTTTTCTTCACGCGTGTTGTCTTCACGCACGGGAGCTGGAGCCTCTACGGGTGTCGCAGTGGTTTCTGCTGCGCGTTCTGTGTGCTGTGTTGTTTGTTGTGCGATTTCGGTTGCGGTTCCAGAAACCGTGACGGATGCTGTTGAGGCTTTACCCGATGACGTGACGCGACGAGAGCGGCGTGCGGGAGCAGATTCGGTGTTGTCTGTTCCGGATTGCGCTGTTACTACTGTGGCGTTTCCAGCGGTTGTTTTCGGTTGTGCTGGGGGTGTTGATGCTGCGGTGAGGAACGCGACTGGTGCGACTGTTGGCGCGGACGTTGCGCGTGTGACACGGCGGCGAACTGGTTTGCGCGATTCTTGCTTGTCCGTGGTTTCGGATGTTTCTGAGTTACGTGATTCGTCGTTGAGAGTCACTCTATGTGCTCCAAAATGCCGCCCATACACTACCCCACACTGGTTGTGCAGCAACGGCTGTTCAGTCGTCCTTACAAGGTGATGAGCCTTGCGGACGGAAGTCCAAGGGTGCCCGAGACACTACGGCGAGCGATCGTGCGCGCGTGAGGCGCGATCCGCGTTCGCTTTATGTGACTGGCACGAGTCACGGCGTGTGGGCGTGTGGTCACCCAAGCCTCATTCAGTATCTCACAGGCGCGATGGTTCGTCGGCATTTGTGTATGTGCGGCGGCCGCAAAACCCCTTTTCAGCCTTACAGAATCAAAAGACGCACACACAATACGCACATAACAGGCCAATCATGGACGTTCTTGCTACAGTTTTGGCGCGCTTGCCGCAGGGTTAGGCTCAAGGTCCCTGTATCTGACAACCATGCATCTCATGTCATTTTCTGGCTTGACAGGCGGATCACCTCACAGTGTTAGACACTAAAAAACCCACTTTCGCCGCACCTCACACCCATTTGAGGACCAAGGTCCCACAGTTATAGGTCATTACGTCATAGCGTCAGTTACGGCAGGATTTTCACAACAATTTCCCAAGCTGGAGAACCCATGGAAGCCTTGGACATCGCTAGGTGGCAATTCGGTATCACAACCGTCTACCACTTCTTCTTTGTTCCCCTCACAATTGGCTTGGCCCCCCTCGTCGCAATCATGCAGACAATGTGGGTGCGCACCAAAGACGAACGGTGGCTAAAACTCACCAAATTCTTTGGAAAGCTACTGCTCATCAACTTTGCCATCGGTATCGTCACCGGAATCGTGCAAGAGTTCCAGTTCGGAATGAACTGGAGCGAATACTCACGATTCGTTGGAGACGTATTCGGTGCGCCACTCGCAATGGAAGCGCTTGCAGCGTTCTTCGTGGAATCAACATTCCTCGGACTATGGATCTTCGGTTGGGATCGCCTCAACAAGAAAATCCACCTCGCCTGCATTTGGCTCGTAGCAGGAGCGACGACGCTCTCCGCCTACTTCATCCTTGCCGCAAACTCCTTCATGCAACACCCCGTCGGTGCACGTTTCAACCCTGAAACAGGACGCGCCGAAATGGAAAGCATCTGGGAAGTCCTCACAAACTCGACAGTACTCGCAGCCTTCCCCCACACCATTACCGCAGCATGGCTCACCGCCGGAACATTCGTTGCCGGTATCGCCGGATGGTGGATGGTGAAAGAAAACCGTCGCGGACGCCCAGAAATTGCACACGGCGTCTACCGCAAAGCATTCAAACTTGGTTTAGTCACCATGATCATCGCCGGTGTCGGCCTTGCCGTCTCAGGTGACATCCAAGCCAAACTGATGTTCAAACAGCAGCCCATGAAGATGGCCGCCGCCGAAGCACTCTGCGAAACCCCAGAAGGTGGAACACCGTTCTCCATCCTGTCCATCGGCGACTTCTCAAACGACTGCAACAACGTCAAACACATCCTTGAAATCCCCGGAGCGACATCCTTCCTCGCCTCAGGTGACTTCAACGCACAGCTCAAAGGCATCGACGACCTCCAAGCCGAATACGAAGAGCGCTACGGATCAACCGATTCACAAGGCAACGCAATCGACTACTCGCCAAACCTTGCAATCACCTACTGGTCATTCCGACTCATGATCGGCTTCGCCATCTTCTCTGCAGCACTTGCACTCGCAGGCATGTGGTACACCCGAAAAGGTGGCACACCAAAGAAGAACTGGTTTGGAAAACTCGCACTGATCGCCATCCCGGCACCATTCATTGCGTCATCATTCGGTTGGATCTTCACCGAAATGGGACGTCAACCATGGGTTGTCGCACCAAACCCAACAGGCGTAGACAAGATCCGCATGCTCACCGCAGACGGCATCACATCAGTACAAGGACCAGGGGTTGTTATGGCCTCACTGATCCTCTTCACCATCGTCTACACCTTCCTCACCATCGTGTGGGCACGCCTCATCTGGCGTTACATGGCAGAAGGAGCACCGGAGAACGTCCACGACGAATCCCCAGAAGCAAACCCTGACCGTGAAAACGACCCAGACGCCCCACTCTCATTCGCCTACTAAATAACCGATCCAAGAAAGGAACGAGAACATGGAATACGAGTTCTTAAACATCTTGTGGTTCGTCCTCATCGCCGTTCTCTGGACCGGCTATCTCATCCTCGAAGGTTTCGACTTCGGTGTTGGAATGCTCCTACCAGTCCTCGGTAAAAACGACAAACAACGCCGACTCGTCATCAACACCATCGGCCCAGTCTGGGACGGCAACGAAGTATGGCTACTCACCGCAGGTGGAGCCACCTTCGCAGCATTCCCCGAATGGTATGCAACCCTCTTCTCAGGTTTCTACATCCCACTCTTCTTGATCCTCATCGCACTCATCGTGCGCGGTATCGCATTCGAATACCGTTCCAAGATCAACGACCCAAAGTGGAAGCAACGCTGCGACTGGGGAATCATCTTCGGCTCATGGGTACCAGCAATCCTGTGGGGTGTCGCATTCGCTAACCTCATCCGCGGAGTAGAACTCGACGCAAACCACCAATACGTTGGCGGATTCTTCGCACTACTCAGCCCATTCGCCCTCCTCGGAGGACTGACCACACTCGTGCTCTTCCTCCTCCACGGTGCACTATTCCTCGCACTCAAAACAGACGGAGATATCCGCTACCAAGCACGCGCGCTCGCAGCCAAGTTCGCACTTGCAGCGATCGTCATCGCAGGTGGCTGGGCGATCTGGGCACAGCTCGAATACGGTAAACCATGGACATGGGCTGCCGTAGCACTAGCTGCCGGATCACTCATCGCAGCATACTTCGCCAACGCACGCGGCAAAGAAGGCTGGGCATTCACCTCCACCACGCTGACACTACTGGCAGCAGTCATCCTCATCTTCGGTGTACTGTTCCCCAACGTCATGCCAGCAAACAACCCAGAAAACTCACTCAACATCATGAACGCGGCATCAACGCCATACACGTTGACCGTCATGACCTGGGTTGCAGTCATCCTGACACCAGTAGTCCTGCTCTACCAAGGCTGGACACTATGGGTATTCCGCAAGCGCCTCAAAGTGGAACACATCCCAGAGTCAATTGGACTTGCTACGCTGTCAGTCCCCAAGGAACTCCTCAAGGACTAGTCACGCGTGAAACCATTTGATCCACAACTCCTCAAAGTTGCGGCCCCAGCCCGCGGTTACGTCATCCTGACAACCGTGTTCGGGGTCGCAACCGCGGGACTTGTCATAGCGCAAGCACTGCTCATCGCGGCAGTGCTTGCGCCGGTTATAAGCCAAGGCAAAACACTCACCGACGTACGCACCCCACTCATCTGGCTCGGTGTCGTCGTCCTCATGCGCGCACTCATCGCAGGGCTCTCAGAAAGATACGCCCACCGTGCCGCAATCAAAGTAATCGTCGAACTACGACGAAAAGTCATCGAACGCGCCGTCGCACTCGGCCCACGCTGGCTATCCGCCCCCACCACAACCGGATCAAACGGCTTAGACGTTGTCACCCTCGCCACACGAGGACTCGACGACCTCAAACCCTACTTCGTGCGATACCTCCCCCAACTCCTCCTCACAGCCACAGTCACACCCGCCGCACTCGCTGTGATCTTTGGGCTCGACATCATCTCCGCGATCATCATCATCGTCACAATCCCCCTCGTGCCGATCTTCATGATCCTCGTTGGGCAACTCACCCAAAAAACATCAGAACGCCGCCTAGCCGCCATGTCACGCCTAGGCGCACAAGTACTCGACCTCATCACCGGACTCCCCACACTGCGCGCATTCGGACGCGAAATAGGGCCAGTCAAACGAGTAAAAGAACTCGGCGACGCCTACACAAACTCCACCATGCGCACCCTCAGAGTGGCCTTCCTCTCCGGAATGATCCTCGAACTACTCACCACACTCTCCGTCGCCCTCGTCGCAGTCGGCATCGGTATGCGCCTCGTCTACGGACACTCCGAACTGCAAATCGCCCTCGCAGTCATCATGCTCGCGCCAGAGGTCTACCTCCCCATCCGCAACGTCGGCACACACTTCCACGCCTCAACCAACGGAATCGCAGCCTTCAACGCAGCGCTCGGTGTCCTGTCACACACACCAAAAACCACAGGCACCACCACGGCACCAGACCTCACAAGCACCACAATCACATTCGAATCCGTGAGCGTACGAGCACCCGAACGCGACCTACTCGCGCCCGCACAACTCAACGCAACCATCCACCCCGGACACATAACCGCGCTCGTCGGACACTCCGGCTCAGGAAAAACCACAACAGTCCTCACCATGCTCGGACTCGTCGAACTCGACGCCGGACGCATCACCCTCACACACGACACCACCACACACGCACTCACCGACATCGACCCCACCACACTGTGGCCCCAAGTCGCCTGGCTCACCCAACGTGCCGCGCTACCACCCGGAACACTACGCAACGCACTCACCGAAGACACCCGCACCCAAGCCAGCGACAACGAACTCCTCGCAGCCGCACAACAATCAGGTTTCGACGAAGTCATCAACGAACTACCCAACGGCCTCGACACCCTCGTCGGAGTAGGCGGAATCGGACTAAGCGTAGGCCAACGGCAACGCCTCACCCTCACCAAAGCACTACTCGCCCAAGCCCCAGTAGTCATCCTCGACGAACCAACCGCACACCTCGACGCGGCAACAGAACAACGAGTACTCACCACACTCACCCAACTCAAAAACAACGGCCACACAGTCATCGTCATCGCGCACCGCGCATCACTGATCGCGCTCGCCGACCACGTCATCACCGTGCACAACTCAACGGAGGTGACACATGCCAACGACTAGTCACACCACCACGCCCGCCGACCCCACCAAGACCACACAATCGCTACGCCGCTCACTCGCACTCCTCCACGTACGCAAACGCGACGCAGCACAAGCAATCCTCATGGGCGTGATAGCACTAGGCAGCTCCATCGCACTAGCCGCAGTCTCTGCATGGCTCATCGCCCGCGCCTCACAAATGCCACCCGTCATGCAGTTAGGTGTCGCAACAGTCTCCGTGCGCATGTTCGGTATCGCACGCGGCCTATTCCGCTACCTCGAACGCCTCGCATCACACAGCGTCGCACTCAAAGGAATGGCATCACTACGCACAGAAATCTATGCGCAACTCTCCACCGGAAAAATAGAATCCATATCAAGCATCCGGCGCGGTGACCTCCTCGCGCGCGTATCAAAAGACGTAGACGACGTAGGAGACCTCGTCGTCAAAGGCATACTGCCCGGCGCAGTCGCAGCGATCCTCAGCGTTGCCTCCATCGTGTTCGTCGCAGCATTCCACATCCCAGCAGCACTCGCCCTCACCGGCTTCCTACTCCTCGCTGGCATAGTTGCACCCTGGCTCGCACAAAAAGCCGCCCGCAACACAGAAGCCCAATCAGCCGCAGCACGCGCGCACATGTCCGCACTCAGCCACGACATCGTCACCCAATCAGCTGAAATCGTTGTTGCAGGCGCCCTACCCCAACGACTCGCCCAACTCGCACGCACCGAAGAAGACATCTTCACCGCAGCAGACAAAAACGCACG
Source organism: Timonella sp. A28 (assembly GCF_051200815.1). Taxonomy (GTDB): domain Bacteria; phylum Actinomycetota; class Actinomycetes; order Actinomycetales; family Cellulomonadaceae; genus Timonella. Next base: position 1,090,947 of record NZ_CP195159.1, read on the forward strand.
CCTAGAAGGACTCGCCCAAGGCATATTCACCTTCTCACTCGTCGCATCAGCGTTCTGCGCCGCCGCATTAGGTATCCCCAGCGTCATAGACGGCTCACTCGCCCCAGTAGAACTAGCAGTCATCGTCTTAACGCCACTCGCAGTATTCGAAGTAGTGCAAGGCCTACCCGCAGCAGCCATCCAAATGCACACATCACGGCAAGCCGCACACCGCATCATGGGAATACTCGACGCCGCACACAACGACACACCAGAACGCGACAACGTACCCCAAACGTTTACCCCACAGGCAAACGGAAACACCCTCCAAGCCACAACACTCGCAGTCGGCTGGCCACAACACACAGTACTCACCGGGCTCAACCTCACCCTCACCCCCGGAAAAACAATCGGCCTCGTAGGGGCAAGCGGCTCAGGAAAAACAACCACCCTCATGACCCTCGCCGGACTCCTAACACCCCACGCAGGAACAGTCACCCTCAACGGCACCACCATCACCGACCTCAACCATCACGACGTAGCCAACGAAGTCATATTCGTTTCCGAAGACTCCCACATCTTCGAAACCACAGTCCTCGAAAACCTCCGAGTTGCCCGCGGCAACGTCACACGCGACGAAGCACTCACCGCACTCGAACAAGCAGGACTCAACGACTGGATCGCCCAACTCCCACAAGGCCTCGACACCATACTCGGCTCCCACGCCGCCACCGTATCCGGCGGCGAACGACGCAGACTACTCCTCGCCCGAGCACTCTGCTCACACGCAACAACCCTGCTCATCGACGAACCAGCCGAACACCTCGACCCACACACAGCCGACGCCCTACTCACCGACCTGCTCAACCAAAGCACACAAGCCGACAACAAAAAACGCACAGTCGTCATTGCAACACACCGGCTCACCCCCATGCGTAACGCAGACGAAATCCTTATGCTCAATGACGGACACGTTGTTGACCGCGGAACCCACAGCGAACTCGTCGCACGCAACACTGCGTACCGCGAGGCGCTCGCCGCGGAAGCAACCACAGATTAAGGAGTACATGCAGTGATGCCCGCGGAAGCAGACGCCATCGAACGAGAAAAATGGCTCAGCGCAGGTTCGGAAATAACCACCATGCTGTTGCAAGGACTCCCCGAAGAAGACGTCCTCGAACACATTGTCACTGTCGCCCGAGAAATCGCGCACGCTGACGCAGCAGCACTCATCCTGCCCGGACTAAAAGGCGAACTCATCGTCGAAATCGTCCGAGGTTGGGGCACCGAAGACATACTCGGGCTGCCCATGCCACGTGATGGCATTGCCTGGACTGCACTGAACACCGGAAAAGCTCGACTCGTCTCATCACTAGCAGACTCACGCATGGTCTCAGTCGACGAAATGCGAAAATACGGTCCGGCGCTTTACGCACCCATGGGAACCCCAGAAAAACCCGTTGGTGTGCTCGTGCTGCTTCGGCGTCCCGGACAAGAATCATTCATTTCCAAAGATTTAGAGCGCGCTTCCACCTTTGCCGACCAAGCTGCACTCGCACTCGTCGTCTCAGAGGCACGCCAAACCCAAGACGTCAGCAAACTCGTTGACGAACGCGAACGAATCGCCCGCGACCTCCACGACCTCGCCATCCAGCAGCTCTTCGCCACCGGCATGCAGCTAGAAGTCGTCCGACGCCGCGCAGCACGAGGACTAGACAAAGCAGGCCTCATCGCGATTCTTGACGAAGCCCTCGACAACATCGACAACTCGGTTCGAGAAATCCGCTCAGTCGTTCACTCGCTTCGAGACCCAGACGCAGCCACCGGCCTCGTCGAAAGACTACGCCGCGAATCCTCCCTCGCCCGCACAGGCCTTGGCTTTGCACCGTCACTTGTCATCACGCTCGACGACCGCAGCCTAGGAGTCATGGACGAAGACGAACAAGTCATTGATGACCTCGTCAGTAAAAGCCTCACCGACGATGTGCTTGCCGTATGCCGTGAAGGGCTAGCGAATGCTGCCCGTCACGCACAAGCGCAATCTGTTGCGGTTCGTGTTGCTGTGACCACCGCGCAGGCTGCCACCGACGGTGTTGGACGAGTCGACGTTGAAGTAGAAGACGACGGCATCGGTTTGCAGTTCGTTTCAGGGCGTAAATCTGGAACATGGAACATTTCTGCGCGGGCGCGACAGCACGGCGGAGAATACTCACTCGAAAACTCACCAACTGGCCAAGGCGCACTACTGAGATGGAGCGCACCACTACAGTTTGTGCGTTCCGACGCAGCTAACCCGATCGCATCGGAAAGCACCGCAAGTTCGGCGCCAAGCCCCGACAAGTGGACATACTCAAACTAAACACAGCCAAACACAGTGAAGGGGCCCGACGAAATGTCGGGCCCCTTCACCATTCACACTAGTTTTTTACCTAGTTAGTTTTTACCTGGTTCGCTTGACCATGCGTGGTGTTTGCGAGCAGCAACCCACGCCGCAACCTGTGTACGACGCTGCAAACCCATCTTCGCCAACAACGACGTGATGTGGTTTTTTACAGTCTTCTCAGCAATAGAGAGACGCTCCGCGATTTCACGGTTTGATAAACCCTCACCGATAAGTTCCACGACACGCAATTCGGATGGTGTGAGGTCTTCTGTTGGGTCGTCGTGCTCTTTACGTCGACGAGTCACCGTACGCTCATCTAACAAGACACGACCGGCCGCCACCGCACGCACAACCTCTGCGATTTCAGCGCCACGCACCGATTTCAGGACGTATGCGGCAGCCCCAACTTCCAGAGCTGCTGCGAGCGCACTGTCGTCGTCAAAAGACGTCAAGACGATGGCGCGAGCGTCTGGTCGGTTAGCTTTTATTGAGCGGATCAGGTCGATGCCTGTTCCGTCTGGTAGTTGCAGATCGACAAGCATCACTTGGGGGTTAACGAGTTCTGCACGTCGCACGCCCTCAGCGACGCTCCCTGCTTCAGCGACGACGCCCATTCCATCGGCGCGGTCGATGACTTCAGCGATTCCTCGTCGGACGACTTCGTGGTCGTCGACAATCATGACGCGAATGTCTGAGTTGCTTTGGCTGCTGGTAGTTTCCACATGCCAATTCTATTGTGTTATCTGTGTTTTGCGGGACTAACGCGCACGAAGGTATCGAGATATGACACAGTGTCACTGTGAAAGTCTTGATTCCCTCGTCAATTGTGATTACTTTGCCCGACGATTCACGTTATGACGTTGTCACCTATGATCCTCGCTCTCCTATCGTTGATGAGCATTGTGACGCTGAGGTGCTCGTGGTGTGGGGGAACACTCGCTCCCAGTTGGCGGACTGTGCGCAACGGTTGGGTGGCCTTCGCTGGATTGCGGCGTTAAGTGCTGGCGTTGATGTTATTGAGGCTGCTGGTTTTGCTGCAGGTGTGGTGATTACGAATGCGCGCGGTTTGCATGATGGTCCTGTTGCGGAGCATACGCTCATGTTGGTGTTGGCTGTTGTGCGTCGTTTTGATGTGATGGTGTTGGCGCAGCGCGATAAGCGGTGGGCGCGAGAGCTTGGTGGTGTGCAGCCTGTTGGTATTCAGCGTGGTCAGTCTGGTGCTGTGGCACGGTTGGGGACGTTGCGTGATGCACGCGTTACGGTGTGGGGTTTTGGTTCTATAGCGCAGCGGCTTGCCCCCATGTTGACGGCTTTGGGTGCTGAGGTTACGGGTGTTGCACGGTCGGCTGGTGTGCGCGGCGGTTATCGTGTGGTGTCGTCGGCTGATGTGGTTGAGACACTCAAAGATACTGACGTGTTGATTAATGTGCTTCCTGCTACTGCACACACAGAGAACGTTATTGATCAGGCTGTTTTGGATGTGTTGCCTGCTCATGCGTGGCTTATCAATGTTGGTCGTGGTGCCACGGTTGATGAGGCAGCGTTGTGTGCGGCTTTGCATGCGGGTGCGATTGGTGGGGCGGCTCTTGATGTTTTTGCGTGGGAGCCGTTGCCTGAATCGTCGCCGTTGTGGGATGCCCCCAACCTTATGATTACCCCACATGCGGCTGGTGGCCGCCCTGAAGGTGTCTCTGAGTTTTTGCGCGAAAACCTTGTCCGTTATGTTGAAGGTCGTGCATTACAGAACGTGGTGCCTCAATAGTTTGACGTAAAAAGACGGGTCTTTTGTGTGGTGTCATATTTACAATGAGGCCATGCATAGTTCGCGCCTGTTCCACATTAAAACCGCTGATGGTCGAGTTCTTTCGGGCATGATTCATGGCCCTGAGGAGGGGCAGCCTGTCTTGTTTATTGCGGGCGCGGCTACAAGCAAATTAATGACTTTTGGCGACGAGCTGCTGTCCTCTGTGAATCTGTGTATGGTCACTATGGATAGAGCAGGGATTGGGGATTCAACGCCTGATCCGACGAGGACTCTCGCGTCGACGGCTGCAGACTACCAGTCCTTCCTTTCCGCTGTCCTTAGCGGATATGGCGGGCCTGTTCCTGTTGTGGCGAACTCTCAAGGGGCAGTGTTTGGGCTTGCGTTAGCGCAGGCTGGCGGAGCCCACAACCTCACTCTTGTTTCACCAGCAGACGAGATCGCTTATCCACCTATTAAAGCGATGCTGCCACCTGAAGCCACACAACTCAGCGAACTTGCGCAGGCACACCCTGAAAAAGCAGCAGAGATACTCGCTAGTTTTTCTCCACAGGCAATGGAAGACCTAGTCATGAATGGTTCTAGCCCAGAAGACGCTGCTTTTTACCGCACTGAACCATTCCTATCGTTGTATCGGCGCAGTCTTGCAGAGGGCTTCGAGAATAGTGGTGCTGGCTATGTGCAAGACACACTCATTGCTATGCGACCGTGGGATATTTCCTTCGACGCAATCGCTTGTCCCGTGCACATACTTTTTGGTGCCCGTGATCTTACGCATTCACCTGATCATGGTGAAACCTTGACCGCACGTATTCCGGGAGCCTCCCGGAAAGTGTTTTCAAACGCGGGTGGAGCCTTGCTGTGGACTCACGCCCAAGAAATCTTAGGAACAGCGGTTGGCACACCCCTCAGATGAAGTCAGGATTCTTTAACGAATTCTGTGGCGACTTCTCCAACAACATACAAGTCAATGTGAAGTGCCAGTAGCGTTCCTGCAGCGTTGTATGTCGCCAGCACAGGGTATGTGCCGTCGCCCCACCCTGAATGACTCAAAACAATGTTTTCGTTGTTGTGGGCGAATGCCACTGGAATGTTGGCGACCCCGTCTTCCAAGTGGTCTTCTGAATCCATGGGGTCAAACCAGTCTTCAGTGTCACAGATGTCATAAACGTTTTCTGGCACCACAGCGTGGTCTATAAAACTAACGGTTCCGGCATCTACGTCCACACCATAAAACATGCCTTCTGGCGCGGCCTCTTCGGTGCTTTCCGCATACGCAACCTTTGCCGCAGCTTCTTCTGCAAAGACCACGGAAAGATATGCAACCCGTTCATGCGAACCGTTCTGCTCATTGGAAACATCAGCGATGGTCGCATACACAGGAAAAGAACCTTGCGGGGTAGCGAAGATTGGACCGTCGCCGAGCATGACAAACGGGTCACAAGCTTGCACCTGCCCTGACGGAAGTTGTATGTCGCCTAAAGGCAGCACACGTAAAGACGCCGGCTGGCCATCCAACTGGGTTGCAGGGCCGGTGTGCAGAGCATAAAAGTATTGAATATCCACAAGGGATATTTTCACACCCGCCTCTGACATTTCAGACCGTTGACCAGCCCATTCATTTCCTCTGGCATTTAGGGCAGAAGAAAGAAGAGCGGTTCATGAACATGACTCGTTCAATTGTGGTGCCGCAGCGCCCACACGGGTGGCCTTCTTGACCGTACGCGTTCAAGGAACGATCAAAGTATCCTGATTCGCCGTTAACATTCACGTATAAAGCGTCAAATGATGTGCCGCCTTGCACTAACGCTTGGGACATCACGTCGTGGGCGTGCGAGAGCAGCTCGTCAACGGCTTTGCGGGTAAGTTTGTTGGCTGGGCGTTCGCCGTGAATACGTGCACGCCACAATGCTTCGTCCGCGTAAATGTTGCCGATACCGGAAACAACTGACTGATCCAACAAGATACGTTTAATGGCTGCTTGTTTGCTGCGTATCTTTTTGTTGAGCAGGTTACGCCCCGGTGTCTCTGGCCCGTAGGTGGGGTCCAGTAAATCTCGGGAAATGTGTCCTAACAGGTCAGGAACAGTACTGTATTGGGTGCCTAAACCGCCAGGTTGTTCATCTGGGGTTGCCGCCAGATCACTCACTGCGAGATACCCGAATGTTCGCTGGTCAACAAAATCGAGGAAAACACGATTTGGCTGGTGTGCAGAACCTTCAAGGGTCATGCGTACACGCAGGTGGCGGTGCGGTTCAGTCTGTTCGTTAGCGTCTTTTACTAGCAGTTGCCCGCTCATCCCAAGATGCCCGACAAGTGCTTCGTCGCTGCCAGTGAATCCCAGCCACAAAAACTTTCCGCGACGAGCCACATACTCGATGGTTTCTCCACGCAAACGGTCCACGAAATCGTGTGGCCCGCCCTCGTGGCGGCGAACAGAATAGTCACGCAACACAGAAACATCGCGTATGGTGCGGCCAACAACATGACGTTCGAGGCCTTCACGTACTGTTTCTACTTCTGGGAGTTCTGGCACGGTACCTTACGCTAGTGTTTCTGCCTGACGAGTTTGTTCGTCTTCACGAATTTTCAAGTAACGGTATGCCTGCTCTGCGGCTTCTTGTTCCGCATGCTTTTTGGCTGTGCCTGTTCCGGTTCCGCGTTCTTCCCCATCAATAACCACACGTGACGTGAAAATCCGCGCATGGTCAGGACCGTTGGACACATTCTGGTAGGCGGGAGCGTCTAATCCAAGGCGTGCACAAATTTCTTGGAGTGATGTTTTCCAGTCCAAGCCAGCGCCAAGAACAGCGGCTTCTTCGAGTGCGTCGTCAATCAAAAAGTGCACGAAGGAACGCGTGGTTTCAAGTCCGTGAGTCAGATATACGGCGCCGATGAGCGCTTCGACGGTGTCGGAAAGAATGGAATCTTTGTCGTATCCGCCGGTTCGTGATTCGCCTTTTCCTAGCAAAATAAAATCGCCTAGGTTTAAGCGGCGTGCGATGCGGGCAAGCGGACGTTGAGAAACCGTTGCGGCACGCATTTTCGCGAGATCACCCTCGGGTCGTTCAGGGTAATCACGATATAAAGCTTCGGCAGTAACCACACCCAAAACGGCGTCGCCTAGGAACTCAAGGCGCTCGTTTGTGGGAATACCACCTGCTTCATGAGCAAAAGATCTATGTGTTAGCGCTAGAACAAGAAGCTCGGGGTCCAGGTGGACCCCGAGCTTCTTAAGAAGTTCTGACGCCGGCGTAACTCGTCGAGTTTTCTTCGAAGCCACCGGTGTTTCCTTCCAACCGTTATCAGTTAACTGATAATCAGTTTGCGTGCTCGGTGCGCAGCGCCTCGGCGTACTGGCGGCCCTTGTAGGTTCCGCAAGTTGGGCACGCAGTGTGCGACAACTTGTCGCCCTTGCACTGCGGGCACGTGGTGAGGTTCGCTGCAGTCGTCTTCCACTGCGAACGACGCGCACGGGTGTTGCTGCGCGACATCTTGCGCTTTGGAACAGCCACGGCTGAGCTCTCTTTCGTCTCGTTGAACAGGCTCTGTAGTGTCGACCACCGTGGGTCGATCACTTCGTGCGAGTGCTCTTCCTCATCTGCCAGACGCACCCCACACTCAGAGCACAATCCCGGGCAGTCCGGTGAACACAACGGTTGAAATGGTAATGCAAAAACGACAGAATCGCGAAGCAGCAGCTCCACATCGATCGTGTCGTCTTCCAACATCACAATCTCTTCGTCCTCTTCAGATTCTTCTTTAGCAGCTTTTGCACGCTCAGGGTAGAAGTACAGTTCTTGGAAATCGACATCAACATCGTCAATGACTTTATCCAAGCAACGTACGCATTCCCCGACCGCTTCACCTGCTACAGATCCGCTGACTAGGACACCCTCAACAACAGACTCAAGTCGAACATCGACATGAAGTGCGTTGCCTTCGGGAATACCAATTACGACCGTTCCGAAACCCTCTGGGGCTGGAAGATCAAAGGCGACCTCACGCATTGACCCCGGGCGACGGCTGAGCTCATGGACATCGAGCGCAAACGGCGAACGTGGATGACCTGCGATGATAATCTCCTTAGCTTCTTCCAACTTCCATACTGAAACACACAGGTGTCACAGCAGGGAATCATCAGTAATCGTGATTGTGACCCCACACGGGGCCAACGATTAATCTTACGCCACTAACTAACCTACGCCAAAGCCCGTCAGGCACCTTTTAAGGTGACACCTAACACAACCTGGCGTTTAAGCAATGGGTGCCTCATCCAAACGCTGAGCAAGTTTGCTGCGTCCAGCCTGCACTTGAGTAAGTAATTTACCTAAATCAATTTCGAACTCAGCAAGCCGCCTATCGCAGTAATCGTCTGCCTCAGCAGTAAGTTTCACTGCTGCTTCTTCGGCCTGAGTAATAAGATCCTGAGCTCGCACTCGCGCCTCAGCAACAATCTGCTGCTGCGAAATAAGTTCTTGAGCACGTTCACGCGCCGCAGCAATAATGTCTTCGGCTTGCGCTTGTGCATCTTCAAACACCACAGACGCATCCGACAACACTTCATCCGCACGGGTCAGCTGCGCAGGCAATGCTTCACGCAACTCATCAAGCAAATCAAGTGCCTCATTACGATTCACAAGCACAGACGACGACATCGGCATCGACCGGGCCCGCTCTATCACATCGGTTAAAGCATCAAGCAGAGCAGGAACACCTAGCTTTTCCCCCTCAACGAAAGTCTCACCAAAATCGTGATCGTTCATGACTGCTCCTTGCCTAAAAACATGTTCTTCTCCCCCATCGACACCACCATCGCGTTATGTACCTTTGGCGGAACCATATCGGCGACATCACCACCAAAACGCATCACGTCCTTCACCAGCGAAGAAGCAATATGGGCATACTGCGGACGCGCATGCATAAATACTGTTTCCACACCAGACAAATGCTGATTCATTAAAGCCATAGGAGTTTCGCCATCGAAATCATTCGAACCCCTAATGCCCTTCACAATTACTTGCGCTCCATGTGCTGCACAAAAATCAACAAGCAACCCAGGAACTTCTGCAACCTCAACATTCGGCACATGCTTAAGTGCATCGCGAGCCAAGTCAAGACGTTGAACCACTGACAATAACGGTGTTTTAGACGAATTCGTTGCAACCCCAACGACCACGCGATCAAAAAGTTGAGCTGCACGCTCAACAATATCTACGTGGCCGAGCGTGATTGGATCAAAAGAACCCGGACAAACTGCAATACTCACACTGCCACGGTAATACAGGTTCGGTTCGTCGGCGTGATTTTTCGTCCTAAAACGACGATGATGGAGTCATGTCCTTCTCGTTTCACGTCCTCGAATCGTCGGAAGAACTCACAGAGTTTTATGACAAGGTGCTCATACCGTCGTTTCCCCAGTCTGAACTCGTCGACCTAGACGAATTTGTTGAATCAGCTAAAAACGGGTTCATCCATGTCATTGGAGCGATCCAAGATAGCGAAATCATTGCTGGTGCAGTCGGCACAGCACCCACCCAAGAAGGTGTCATGCTGCTGCTGTACTTGGCGTTAAAGCCAGGGCTTCGAGGCGGCGGTGTAGGAGGTGAACTACTCGAGCATGCTGTGCACGTGTGGCGTGAATTGTATGCCCCCACAGTGATCATGGCGGAAGTAGAACACCCCAAATATCACAATGCGTCAGAAGGCCACGGAGACCCAGCAGCACGCCTCAGGTTTTATACCCGCCACGGCGGAAAAATCCTCGATATTCCATACTTTCAACCAGCAATCCGCGACGGAGAGCCAGCCGTCCCAGCTCTTATGCTCGTCACGTTATGGGTAGCACCGCAGGCTTACCTCGATGATGAACTCGACCTCATTACCGCGTGGCCATTGCGCGGCGCGCTACGGCGAGAACTCGTGGAAGCGTGCCCCGAAAATTATGCGCCAGCGCTACGCGTAGAAGAATCACTCGCTGGTGATGCTGTGCGCCTTTACGACGCACACGACATCGACCTTGTCTCTGTTGGCTTATTCGATCCGCACCTAGAAACGACCTAGCCGCTACGGTGAGGGAACGTACGGCTGCGGTAGCTCAGGCTCAAAGTAGTAGAGCGTCGTATCCCCGTAGTTGCGCTCAGTGATGAGCCGCCAACTAGGTGGATGAACCGGCTTTGGGCTGCGCGAAGAACGCTCCACGACGATGACCGCATGTTCGTCCACATTAGGTACGAGCGCGTGCAATGTCTCTTGTAATGCTTCCTCGCTGAAGTCGTAAGGAGGATCAAGAAACACCACGTCCCACGGCGTTGATACGGGGCGGGCCGCATAATGCTCTGCCCGATCCACGACGACGCTGACGCCAAGTAATCCTAAAGCCCGTACGTTTGCTTCACACACGCTTGCTGCTACGCGGTGCGCTTCAACAAGTACAACCGCAGCTGCACCTCGGCTTGCTGCTTCTAACCCGAGTGCTCCAGACCCTGCAAAGAGGTCGAGAACTCGGGTGTCTTCCAGTACGTCATAGTGATCAAGCCGCGAGAAAATCGCTTCACGTACGCGTTCGCTCGTTGGTCGGGTCCCCTTAGGCGGAACTTTCAAGGCTCGCCCCCCGGCCGTACCGGCCACGATTCTAGTCATCGAAAAAGTGTAAACAATCTATGCGCGCTCAAGAAACTCTTGGGCTTCTTGATCTAGGTGGTCGTCAATTGCATCACGTAACACTACATGTTTTTCCAAGTGCGGGTCTTTTTCGATAATGTTGTGCGCTTCTTCACGGGCTTGCGCAATGAGGTCAGCGTCTTTAATGACTCTGAGCAGGCGAAGTGTCGAACCGTGTCCTGATTGTGAGGCTCCCAATACGTCACCTTCATGACGTAACTCGAGGTCTGTGGCAGCAAGTTCAAACCCGTCGCGAGTGTTCACGAGCGCTTGTAGCCTGGTGTGTGCGTCGCTTTCCTCCATAGTTGGGGCGACGAGCAGGCACACTCCGGGCAGGTTTCCTCGTCCAATGCGCCCGCGCAGCTGGTGCAGTTGTGAAATACCAAACCGGTCAGCGTCCATGATGATCATCATGGAGGCGCTAGGCACGTCAACGCCCACTTCAATCACTGTCGTTGATACCAAGAGTTGGATGTTTCCTGCAGAAAACTGAGCCATTGCTTCGTCTTTTTCTGCAGGGGTTAGTTTGCCGTGCAATACACCTATTGAAATTCCATGCAATGCTGCTGATTCACGCAATTGTTGCGTGAGGGCTTCTACGCTTACCAATTCTCGAGGCTGCCTAGAGTCTTGGGATAGCTCGAAAAGTTGAGGGTTGTCACTCTCGTCTGTGATGTCACTGTCTTCGTCACTTGCGGATATACGCGAACACACAACATAAACCCTGCGCCCTTGGTCAATCTCTTCGCGGGCGCGATCCCATATTCGGTTCATCCATGTGGGATTATCAGCTGGCACAATGTGTGTGCGCACTTCCGCCCGACCTGCCGGAACCTCATTCAAGGTGGAGACTTCTAAATCTCCAAAGACAGTCATGGCTACGGTGCGCGGAATAGGGGTTGCCGTCATCACCAGCATGTGTGGAACTGTTCGCCCTTTAGCTTTTAACGCATCGCGTTGTTCCACACCAAAACGGTGTTGTTCATCGACAACCACTAGCGACAAGTCTGCGAACTGCACAGAATCGCTTAAGAGCGCGTGCGTGCCAATAATGATTCCTGCTGCTCCGCTTGCAGCGTCAAGCATTGCTTGACGTTTTTCTGCGGTCGATAACGAGCCGGTTAAGAGAACAACTTTTGTGGCGTTCGGTGCGCCACCGAGCATTCCACCTAAGGCGAGGTCACCGAGCATATGTTCGATGCTTCGGGCATGCTGGGCGGCCAGCACTTCGGTTGGTGCCAAGAGCGCTGCTTGCCCTCCACCATCGATAACTTGCAGCATCGCCCGCAACGCGACAATGGTTTTTCCCGAACCAACATCACCTTGCAGTAGACGCTGCATGGGATGTTCTTGTGCAATATCGGTTGAGATTTCTTCGCCTACGCTGACCTGACCAGCAGTCAAAGTGAACGGCAACTGTGTGTCGAACTGTGCGAGGAGTGAATCGTCGCCGCGCGGTAAAGGTCGTGGCGTTGCGGCCAGTTCATGCGTGTGTGCTTTACGACGCAACAACGCACTTTGCACAATGAAGGCTTCTTCAAACCGGAACCGTCTACGTGCATTACGCCAGTGAGTATCACGATGAGGTTGGTGAATCTTGTGGAAAGCGTCAAACAACGTATCGAGTGTGCGTGACTGCCGCACAGTTTCTGGCAGCGGATCAACAACGTCTGTTGGACGCATCTGCCCCAATACTGTGGCTACGCACCGTTCAATACGCCATGTCGGCACCGCAGCGGTGGCTGGATATATTGGGATGGGTCTGCTCGCTACTTCAACTGCGGCATCTTCATCATCAGCATCAACACCAACGATGACGTAGTCTGGGTGCGTCAGCTGACGTTCACCTCTATAGTCGCTGACAGTTCCCGTAAACAGGCCTACCCGACCAGGCCGTAATTTGTCTTCATGTAGCCGTAAGACGCCCGAACGTTTAGCAAAAAACGTCAAGCTGAGCGTATGCGTGCCATCGCTGACTTGAGCGTGCAACATTGCGCCTGAACGCGAGCGCATGTGTCGTACGGTTGCGCTGTGTATGCGGGCTACGACTGTTACGTGTTCGCCGGGTTGTAGTTCGGCAATGTTTGTGAGTGTGCCGGGTTCGGCATATTTTCGAGGATAGTGGCGCAGTAGGTCGCCTGCGGTTTCTAAACCCATTTTTGCTAGCGGTGTTGCTGTGCGTGTGCCTAATAGTTTTGTTAGGGGGCGTTGCATGAATGGTAGGGCTGCTACGTCGGTGTCTGTGAGTGGGGCTCCGGTGGCGTTCATGCGTGCACCCATTCAAGCGAGATTGTTAGGCCTGTTCCTCGTCGTCCTGAGGGCAAGGATATAAGTTCTGCGTTGGGTTGGATGTGTTCGAGGCGGGCTGTGAAGTCTGCGAGTAGGGCTAGGGCACAGTGTGTGTCTGATAGCACGGTGACGATGGGGATCGTGTTGTGGCTGCTGTTGTGCTCGAGGTGTTTTAGGACGTCTTTTTGTAGTTCTTCGTGGGTGGGGTTGTCTAACCGGATCGTTGTGGTTTCGGTGAGGCTGTGTTCGCCGATGCGGGCCAGTTCGTGTTGGCTGCTGTGCGGGTTGTTTGTGCAGGCGAGGTTGAGTGCGGTTACTGCGGCGACTACTTGAGCGTCGTCTGTAGCGGCGATGACTGCTATGTCGGGGTATACGTCGTGCACGCTTTGGGCGAGGTGTTGGGAGTTTGTTATGACGACGGCCCCGTTTCCTGTGCCTTCGCTTAATGCTCTGCCGACGTCTGAGCTGGTGAGTGTGAGGTCTGTTTCGAGCAGAACGATGGCTCCGGTGCGTGCGATGTCTGGGACGAGGCCGGGTGCGGATGTGCACGCGATGATGTCTGCGCTTTTTTGTGTTGGTGTTTTGTGAGTGTGTGTTGTTTGTGAGACTTGCCGGACAAGGTCTCTCACGAGGACTTGTGCGATGGAGTATGTTGTCGCGGTTGCACATGTGTCGTGTGCGGCGTCGAGAGCTGCATGGGGGGTGTCGGTGTGTACGTGAACGTTCCACAGTGCGTTGTGGGTGTGGGTGTATCCGCCGATGACGACGACTGATTCTCCGATGTCTTGGAGTCGGTGGCGTAGGGTGCTGCTTATTGTTTGTGCGTGTTCTTCGTGTGTGGCGGCGTGTAGTAGGAACATGACTTCGAATTCGCCGTCAACGATTGTTTCGTCGTGGAAATCGTGGCTTGTTACGCCGTGGTTGTGGGGGTTTGCTTTACCGTGTGTAGGGCTTGGTTGTTTTGCGCCGTTGGTGTTGTCGTGTGCTGTGTTGTTTTGTAGTGCGGGGGCAACTAGGTCTGAGCGGAATTGTGCGGGTACGTGTGCGATGACGGATTCGAGTGCGGTGAGTACGAGGACTAGTCCGAAGGCTCCAGCGTCTAGTACGTGTGATCGGTTCAGTATGTCTAGGTGCTTAGGTGTTTGTTCTAGGGAGGTGCGGGCCTGTTCTACAGCGTTTCGTATGGTGTCGTGAGTGACGGTGCGGGCCTGTTCCTCAGTGGATGCGTCAGTGTTGTCGTCTGTGTTGCGCACTGGTGACGGGTCTGTGGCACCTGTTGCGGCTGCTTGCGCGATACTGAGGATTGTTCCTTCTACGGGGTCTGCTACTGCCGCGTAGGCGAATTTTTTTGCGCTTTCTAGTGCCGCGGTTAATTGCAGGTGTTCTTCGTGATCAAAAAAGTGTTGTTGTGTTGTTGCATGTGCGAAACCGCGTAGGTATTCGGCCAGGATGATTCCCGAGTTACCGCGGGCGTTAATGAGTGCGCCTTGCGCTACTTCATGTAGTGCTTGTGCTGCTGTGGCTGGTTCTTCTCGTACCAGTTGGCGTGTTCCTCCACGCAGGGTGAGGAGCATGTTGGTGCCGGTGTCTGCGTCTGCTACTGGGAACACGTTGGCTTGGTTTAAGGTGTCGCGGTTGATGTCGAGGAGTTCTGTTGCGAGGTCAAACCATGCGTGTATGTCGTCGACGGTAAGTCCAAAGAGGCTAGTAGCACTTGCCTGCATGAAACACCTCTCTGTATGAACTGCCGTTGAACCTACTTCAGTATGGTCTACGGATCATAGTTCGCGCATCTGACGTGAATGAAGATGTGCAGAAAGTTGTCGGCAGTGTTGTCAGAGCAGGCCCGTAACGTGGCTTAATTCACGCCACATTCTGCTGTTTTCTTGCTGCTTTGAGGCTTTCGTGCGCCATTTTCACGTAGAATGGTGTGCGTTGATGAACGCTGACACTATCGCGTTGAAGCTTTTCATCGTCTATCCAGTGATCTGCAGCACTTGATTTGGGTTACCGGCCTGTGATCGGTTAATCTAGTCAGGTTGCCCTATTCTGGGTATGCGCGGAGTGCCCGCACAGCGGAAGTTAGCAAAAGTTTTTTGCTAATCGCATGGCATGGCTCTCCGTTTGAATTCGTATTAAACAATTGACTTCGCCGCATTAGTTGCGGCGTGCACGACGATCAGGAGAGACCGTGGCTGCTAACTGCGACGTCTGCGCAAAGGGCCCAAGCTTTTGGGCACAGCATCTCGCACTCGCACGTGCGCACGAAGCGCCGTTGGAACCCAAACATCCAGCGCGTTCGCGCAATCGTCAACGGTGCGCCTAAGCGCCTTAACGTTTGCACCTCATGCCTCAAGGCTGGCAAGGTGACTCGCAACATCTGATGTTCTCGGACTAACTATGCGAGTTAGTTCATGAATTTCAAAAAATGGATCCCACATTTGTGGGGTCCATTTTTGTTTGTTTTCATTACCCTCTTACGTATAGTTCGTAGGTAATGCACAAAAGCGTTATGTCTTAAATAGTCACAACTAAAAATCTTCTACCCTGTTTTCGGCTTTTAACTGCTCACCAAACATGGCAATCTGGTGTAATGGCAGACGAACTAGAAGAATTGATTGTCCGCGACGCGAAGTTTGATGATGCTGAAACTATCGCACGTATCCATACGCTTTCATGGCAGCAAGCGTATGCAGGATACGTACCAGCGGCATATCTCAAATCGCTC
Source organism: Timonella sp. A28 (assembly GCF_051200815.1). Classification (GTDB taxonomy): domain Bacteria; phylum Actinomycetota; class Actinomycetes; order Actinomycetales; family Cellulomonadaceae; genus Timonella. The sequence goes on from NZ_CP195159.1 coordinate 1,106,751, forward strand.
ACCCCGGAAACAAAAACTCCCGTATGGGAAGGCATTTTGCAGCGTGACGACACCACCGTGCTTGTTGCTGAAAACTCTGGACGACTTTTAGGGTTTGTATCGATTGGTCCTGCACCCGATGAGGATGCTGAACCGCAAGACCTCTGCCTATACACGATGTATCTTGATCCTGAAGCGTGGGGTCGTGGCGTTGCCAAGCAGCTGATGTCAGCTGTGAACGCCCTCGTGCCTTCGGGGGCTGCTCTCACACTGTGGGTATTTGATAAAAACGAACGAGCCCGTCGCTTCTACGAACATCACGGTTTTAAACTCGACGGTGTGGAAAAGCTGGAAGAGTTCGCTGGCGAATATCTTCTAGAGTTGCGTTACCGGAAGTGATCCCACCCCAACGCTAGCCCGCCAATGTCGGTTCCCTGAACGGTCACGTATGCACTGTCGCTACGTGGCCGTTTTTCGTGTTCGCCGGCGCACTCTTTGGCTGCATAATGTTCAGTTTGATTGAGTTCTCGCACCGCGCCTATGACGACGAAGCCTTCTGGGAGGACAGTATCTGTTGGGAACGTTGCAAGGATGCCGTGGTCTTCTCCACCTGTTAGCTTCCATTGAAGCTGCTGACGTTTATCCGCCAACATTGTTTCGTCTTGCAGCTCAGACGAATAATCATTCGCGTATTCAACTGGCAGGTTGTCACCGTGCGAAACAATGTCGTGAACGTTCAGTTCAATATGAACGTTGCTGGCACGCGCCATACGTTGCGCATCGAGCAAGAGCCCATCAGAAACATCCATCTGAGCGGTCGCTCCTGCCTGTGCTGCGGCTACACCGGAACGCACAGGCGCTGCTGGACGTTTAAATAATTCTGTTGCTTTAGTGTGAGCGTCTTTACTGCCCATCAGGTCTTCAAAACCTGCTTGAGACCAGCCCAGCAGCCCACAATGCGCAACAACATCTCCGGCTTGCGCGCCTGAACGTAACACGGGAGCAATACCTGCGGGCATGACTCCATGGACAGTCACTGAAATAAAAACGGTCGGCGCGCTCGATAAGTCTCCTCCCACAATCGCTGTTTCCGAATGTGTGCAGGCAGCAGACAATCCGCGAAAGAACTCCTTCACCCACGCTACAGCTGTTGTTTTTGGTAATCCCAGCCCAACAGTCATAGTGATTGGTTGCGCCCCCATCGCCGCAATATCTGCAAGATTCTGCATGGCTGCACGCCAACCAATCTCATAAGCAGAAGACCACTGTCGTTTAAAGTGGACGTCTTCGACGAGGATGTCGGTCGATACAACAAACTGTCCGCTGGGAACAGCCACAACCGCACAGTCGTCGCCCGGGCCTTCCACCACATATGAGTTAGTTGTGAGCAGCGGGAAAACCTGCGCTAACAGTTGTGCCTCGTCTAGGTCGGCTAAAGTCATGTCCACGCACCTCACACTACAGCCCAGCGTTTTTCTCTGGCGAACCCGATATGGTTGCTAGGTGAGTTCTGCTGATTCTTCACTCAAGTCTTTTTCAAACCCTCGCGCAGGTAGTGGGCGACTGCCAGGCAAGGCTGCCGTCGCCCTCCTCGCTGGGACGATGCTACTGGCTGGATGCACGCCCACCATTTCGGTGCGAGCGGGAGTCGACGCAACCGAACCAATCTGCGCAAAAGTAGTCTTGACCCTGCCAGATGAAGTCCTTGGGCAAAAGCGCGTGAAAACGAACTCTCAAGCTACCGCCGCATGGGGTGAGCCCGGATCTGCAATCACATTCACGTGTGGGGTTGAGCCGCCGCAGCCCACAACAGAAGACTGCCAGTCAATTACGGCGCAAGTCTTTGGTGAAGAACAAGTATTTGACTGGATTACAAACAGCACCGACAACGGGTTTACGTTCGTGTCTTATGGACGTTCGCCCGCAATGATGGTTCAGGTTCCAGCGTCCTTGGACACCCCGCAGCCGACTGCAGCGCTCCTAGACGTCGCGTCTGCTGTCGCAAAAGTTGAAGCAACAAGCGCGTGCATTTAAAACCGTGTATTTAAAGGTGTGGTGCCCTGCCAGCGCAGGGCACCACACTCGTTAACGCAAACCTACTGGCCGTTGTAAAGCGAGATCAATGAGTTCGGTTACGAGGTCGCTGTAATTCAATCCTGTGCGTTCCCACATACGTGGATACATTGAAATTGGCGTAAATCCAGGCATCGTGTTGATTTCATTGATGATAATTGAGTTGTCTGGTTGCACAAACACGTCTACTCGAGACAGCCCCTCGCAGCCGAGCGCTTCAAAGGTGTCTATAGCAAGTTGTCGGACTCGTTGTGTGACGTCGTCGGAAAGCTCTGCTGGGCAGGAAAGCTCTACCGCAGCATCATCAAGATACTTAGCTTCAAAGTCGTAGAAGTCGTAGTCTTTTGAGGCGACAGCAACCTCGCCCGGGTATGAGGCACGGGCAGGTGCACCATCTTTGCCACCCAACACAGCACATTCGATTTCTCGACCTTCAAGTCCGGTCTCGACAATCACTTTAGGGTCGTGCTTGTGCGCATATTCCATAGCGGCATCTAGGCCGTCAACCGTTGCTACTTTTGATATTCCCAGCGAGGATCCGGCGCGTGCTGGTTTCACAAAAACAGGGAAATTCAACGCTTCAATCTTTTTTACTACCTCGGCACGGCGAGTAGCCCACTGCCCAGGAAGCACGGTAACGAAAGGTGTGACAGGTATGTCGTGTCCTTGGAGTACGACCTTCATATAGTGCTTGTCCATGCCGACTGCCGAGGCAAAAACGCCGGGGCCAACGTACCGCATATCAGCAAGTTCAAGGAGGCCCTGCAAGGTGCCGTCTTCACCAAAAGGTCCGTGTATGAGTGGGAACACCACGTCTACGCGGCCAAGTGAAGAAATCTCAGTTCCGCGAATCACGCGAATGGTGGAATCATCTGACGAGAACGGAAGGATTACCTCTGTACCGTTATCTGCTACGAAAGGTAGCGAATTGTTTCCGGTTTGTACATCGCTTAATTCGTCGTTCAGGAGCACCCATTTTCCTTGGCGGGTAATACCCACCGGTATAACCTCAAAGCGGGTGCGATCAATTGCCTGCAATACAGATCCAGCTGTAATGCATGAGATAGGGTGCTCACCGGACCTACCACCAAAAAGCACGAGGACTCGTGTCTTGGCGGACGATGATGCGGCAGCCGAGGTAGGCTGCGTCTGGGATGCGGACAAGTTACTCATCGGGTGCGACTTTACCGGAGAAATAGTCGTACGCTCATACACATGAGCGCCCAATCGCATAATGTCACACCCCGAGCATCAAAAAACACCCCATTTTCCGAGAAAAACACGGCAAACAAAACCACAATGGATAATAGTTCCCGACACGAGTCTTTAGCGCCTGAAACTTTGACTGTTGTTTCTGGACGCCCCCGTAAAACCCAAGGCTCCCCCGTTAACCCGCCGATTGTGCTGTCCTCAACATATATCAGCCAAGGTGTTCCGCAGCCTGACGAGTTTCTCTATACCCGAATGGATACAGAAACGTGGCAGCCTTTTGAAGAAGCAGTCAGTTCACTCGAAAACGCGGATCAGCCTTCCGTTGTGTTCAGTTCTGGTATGGCTGCAATAGCGTCGGTTTTATCGTTCATTCCAGATGGCGGAAAACTTGTTGTGCCTCGTCACGCGTACCAAGTAACGCTTGGTTTCGCGCAAGATCTCATCGAGAGGCATAACATACGGGTAGAAAAGATCGACATCGCCGATACCTCGTCTGCAATCAAAGCGTTCGATGAGGCTGATCTTGTTTTCCTTGAGTCACCTACCAACCCCATGCTTGAGGTTGCAGATTTACCTACACTCATTGATGCAGCGCATTCTGCGGGAGCTCTCGTCGCAGTCGATAACACTTTTGCGACTCCCCTACTACAGCAGCCGTTAAGTCTTGGTGCTGACCTTGTTATCCATTCCGCTACAAAATATCTTGCAGGTCATTCCGATGTAGTTCTTGGTGTTGTGGTCACCAATTCGGCGCACCTCGCGCAGACTGTTCGCGCATACCGGACCCTACACGGGTCAATTGCAGGACCGTTTGAGGTGTGGCTTGCCCTACGTGGTTTGCGCACGCTTGCTCTTCGGGTGAATAGCGCTCAAGCAAACGCTCTGGAACTAGCGCAACGCCTGTCACAGCACCCTAAGGTTGCGGCAGTACGTTATCCGGGGCTACCAACTGATCCCGGCCACAAGAACGCTACGGCTCACATGAACGGTTATGGCGCTATTGTGGTTCTTCAGCCGGTAGGAGGCATAGCAGAAGCTGACAGCATGATCAGCCACCTCACCTTGTGGACTCCGGCAACGAGTCTTGGCGGAGTGGAATCAACACTTGAACGGCGACGCAGGTTCTCAACAGAGTCCCCGACCGTTCCAGAAAACCTGATACGCCTTAGCGTCGGCATTGAACACATTGAAGACCTGTGGAATGACCTCAATCAGGCGCTCAACGCGCTTGAGGGGTAACAAAAAAGAGGGCACCTACCTAGTAGGTGCCCTCTTTATGTGGGGTCTCATTACAGGTCGTATTGAGATCCTTCTGCTTTTTGCGGACGAGACAGCAACGCACGTGTCATCTCGTCGACGGGCATACCTTCATGCAGGACGGAGACGACAGCGTTCGTGATAGGCATGTCTACGCCAACGTGTTGTGCCAGCTGCGCCACTGACCGGCACGATTTTGCGCCTTCCGCGGTTCCGCCAGTCACAGCGATTGCTTCTTCTAGCGAGAGTCCTTGCCCAATATGCTTACCGAGCGTGTGGTTACGCGACAGCGGTGATGCACATGTTGCCATGAGGTCGCCCATACCTGCGAGGCCTGGGAACGTCTCCAGTTCTGCACCTAGTTTGAGTCCTAGCCGAGTAATTTCGGCTAAACCACGCGTGATAATTGTGGCTGTGGTGTTGTGTCCAAAGCCTTTTCCTTGGGCCATTCCGACAGCTACTGCAATAACGTTTTTTACTGCTCCGCAGAGTTCCACACCAACAAGATCGTGGTTGGTGTAGGGGCGGAAGTAAGCGTTAGAGCATGCCGCCGCAACTTTGGTTACGTTTGCTGTATCGATACCGGAAACGACTGTTGCGGTGGGCTGTTTAGCTGCGATCTCTGCAGCTAGGTTGGGGCCTGACACAACAACTACTTGCTCAAGGGGAAGATTTAACGCTTCACACAACATTTCGCTCATACGCTGATCTGTGCCGAGTTCGACACCCTTCATCAGCGACACTGCGATGGCACCTTGCGGAATGAAGTCTGCTAATGGTTCAAGAATCGCACGAGCGCTTTGCGAAGGTATTGCAGCGATGACAAGTTCTGCATCGCGCAGGGCATCTTGTGCATTCGTTGTGGCTTTAATGTTGGCGTGCAGGGTGACACCCGGAAGACGCTTTGAATTTGCGTGATTTCCGTTTATTTCTGCGGCGGTTCCAGCGTCGCGCCCCCACATGACGACGTCGCCGCCTGCATCTGCCAAGACTTGTGCGAACGTGGTTCCCCACGCGCCCATTCCAAGAACAGCTGATTTCATATTTTTATCCTCAATAGACGCCCACATCTGCGGGCATTAAGTCTTATGCCGCGGTGTTATGCGCGCGGGTTGAAAAAAGTTGCTGGCGCTGTTTCGCCGCGTTGTTGGGCAACCAATTCTGTAATTGCGGTCATGATGCGGTCTGTTGCTTCGCGAAGTGTTTGTCCGTTCAGGTCGCGGTCATACAGGTCTGACAGGTCAACGGGTTCACCTGCTGCAACATAAAAAGTTTTTCGTGGGAAAATTTTCGGGAATTTTGCTCCCCTTGGCAAAACGTCGAGTTGGCCCCACTGCCCGATAGGAATTACTGGCTTTCTTGTCGTTAAAGCCATACGCGCAACACCTGTGCGCGCTTGCATCGGCCATCCGTCGGGGTCTTTAGTCAGTGTGCCTTCTGGGAAAACAGCGATACAAAAGCCGCGGTCAAGTAGGTCACCAGAAATTTCTAAGCTCTTCGCGGCTTTCGCGGTGCCACGAAAAACAGGGATCATGTTGAGCCTGTTCATAAAGATTTTCAGCACGGGTACGCGAAACAGTGATTCTTTGGCCAAGATGCGGGCTGGCCGGTCGGCGTCGTACAGGTAATGCGCCAACATGAGTGGATCTATGGGCGAAGCGTGGTTCGCTGCGACGATGATTCCACCGCTGTCTGGAATGTTGTCTACTCCATTCCATTTCCGACGAGCGATCGCAAACATAATCGGACGAACAATAACCGCCGCAACCCTATACAACAAGTTCTTTCCCGGGTTTAACGGAGCGCTTAAAAACTCCGCTGCGGGGCCTTCAACTGGTGTATTCACCGAACTAGACTACCGCGAATAGCGTGACTCTTTATGTCCTTAGGTACGTGATTTAACACAAAGTGGGCACCTGTCCTCATCAGACAGGTGCCCACTTTTTATGTTTAATAACGCGCGTTATTCCATTTCAAACTTTGCGCCGAGAGCTTCAAGTTTTCCGCGGAAGTTTTCATATCCACGATCGATGAGGTTGATGCCTTTCACTGAGGATCGGCCTTCAGCAGCAAGCGCTGCAATCAGGTGCGAGAACCCTCCGCGCAGGTCAGGAACTTCAATGTTTGCTGCTTTAAGTGGTGTTGGTCCAGCGATTACTGCAGAGTGGTGGAAGTTTCGCTGTCCAAATCGGCAGTCTCGTCCACCTAAGCATTCTTTGTATACCTGGATGTGTGCGCCCATACCGTTGAGCGCTTCAGTAAATCCAAAGCGGTTTTCATATACGGTTTCGTGGACGATGCTCAAACCTTTAGCTTGGGTGAGTGCAACGACTAATGGCTGCTGCCAGTCAGTCATAAAGCCTGGGTGTACGTCTGTTTCGAGGACGATGGATTTGAGTTCCCCACCTGGGTGGTAGAACCTGATGCCGTTGTCTTCAACATCGAATTCACCGCCGACCTTACGGAAGGTGTTCAGGAAGGCAGTCATTTCGGGTTGGGTTGCGCCTTTAACAAAAACGTCACCGCGAGTAGCAAGTGCTGCTGATGCCCATGATGCTGCTTCGATCCGGTCGGCCAACGCAGTGTGTGAGTATCCGCGTAGGGTTGGGACACCTTCAATGCGGATGACACGGTCTGTGTCCACGGAGATGATGGCACCCATCTTTTGCAGCACGTTAATCAAGTCCATGATTTCTGGCTCGATTGCTGCGTTTGATAGTTCAGTGATGCCTTCTGCTCGTACTGCAGTGAGGAGGAGTTGCTCTGTTGCGCCTACTGATGGGTAAGGCAACGAAATTTTGGTTCCTTTGAGGCCGTTAGGCGCCGAAAGGACAATCCCGTTTGGTCGCTTATCTACGACTGCACCAAAGTCACGAAGGATGTTGAGGTGGAAGTCGATGGGACGGTCGCCGATTCGGCATCCGCCGAGGTCTGGGATGAAAGCTTCACCTAAACGGTGGAGTAATGGTCCGCAGAAAAGGATGGGGATACGGCTTGATCCTGCGTGTGCGTCGATGTCTGCAACATGCGCGGATTCAACATTGCTTGGGTCAAGTTTGAGGATGCCTGCTTCAATGTCGTAGTCGACTTTGACTCCGTGGAGTTCTAGTAGGCCAGAAACGACGTGAACGTCACGGATGTTTGGAACGTTGCGTAATTCTGAGGGTGTTTCTCCAAGCAGAGCTGCAACCATTGCTTTGGAAACAAAGTTCTTTGCACCGCGAACGGTGATTGTTCCGTTCAGTGGTGTTCCGCCGTGAACGTAGATCATATCTGTCATGTATTAATCGTCGCCTATCTCGCTGCCGATTGCCTAACTTGGCAAAGGGGTTCTTTATACCTTTGCCTAATGAACACAAAAGTGGTTATGCGCATTCCGTGCGGCCCCACTCTACGCCTTTTTGCCTGTGTTGCCACGGGTACGAATACCTATGAAGGGTATGCCACTTGGCGAATATTTCCTAGGTTGGTTTCGTCACTCGATGTGGTGACCTGCACATTTATTATGTGTGGTGGTGACTTGTGTTGCGTTGAGGCGCAATGAAAGGGAGCCTGCCGCACTCAAAACGAGTGTGGCAGGCTCCCTTTAACTGTGTGGGGTCTTCTTATTCGACTGGCCGCGCTGCCTCAATGTGCACTTTTGGTTCGTGCTTTGCAGGCAGGGTTTTTGGACGCCAGTTAGCACGGTGCGTCTCAAACTCGGTGATGTCGCCTTCGTTTTGGAGGGTCAGCCCGATGTCGTCGAGGCCTTCCATGAGGCGCCAGCGAGTGTAGTCGTCAATGTGGAATTGGACGGTTACGTCGCCTGCTGATGCTGTGCGGTTTTCGAGGTCTACTGTGATTTCTGTTCCAGGGTTTTCTTCTAGGATTTTCCACAGCAGTTCGATGTCTTCTTGTGCGCATATTCCGGCAACAAGCCCTTGTTTGCCTGAGTTTCCGCGGAAGATGTCTGCGAATCGTGAGGAAAGAACAACGCGGAAGCCGTAGTCTTTCAGAGCCCACACTGCGTGTTCACGTGACGATCCGGTACCGAAATCTGGACCAGCGACAAGTACTGAACCTGACGTGTACGCCTCTTGGTTGAGCACGAATTCTGGGTCGTTGCGCCATGCTGAGAAGAGTGCATCTTCAAAGCCTGTACGGGTGACTCGTTTGAGGTAAACCGCTGGGATGATTTGGTCTGTGTCTACGTTGGACCGACGCAGTGGAACACCAATGCCTGTGTGCTTAATAAACTTTTCCATGGTTTTGTTTCTCTTTCCGGCGCGTCGATCAGGCGTTTACAAGCTCAGCGTCTTGTTTAAGGTCTGCTGGCGATGACAAAGTTCCACGAATGGCAGTAGCTGCTGCTACAAGTGGTGACACAAGGTGTGTACGTCCACCCTTACCTTGGCGTCCTTCAAAGTTACGGTTGGACGTTGACGCTGCGCGTTCTCCTGGCTTGAGCTGGTCTGGGTTCATACCGAGGCACATTGAGCAGCCTGCGTTACGCCATTCTGCACCGAAGTCTTTAAAGACTTGGTCGAGTCCTTCTGCTTCTGCTTGGAGACGCACACGTGCCGATCCCGGAACGACAAGAACACGTACGTCGTCGTGCTTCTTTTGGCCTTTGATGATGTCGACAACTGCACGGAGGTCTTCGATGCGTCCGTTTGTGCAGGAACCAATGAATACAGTATCGACTTTGACATCACGCAGTGGAGCACCTGGGGTCAGGCCCATGTATTCGATTGCGCGTTCTGCTGCTACACGTTCTGTCTCGTCAGCGATTTCTGCTGGCACTGGAACGTTTGCGGAAAGCGGGAGGCCTTGCCCTGGGTTTGTTCCCCATGTGACGAATGGTTCGATGTCTTTTGCTTCGAGGTCGACGATTGCGTCGAACACAGCGTCTTCGTCTGTTTTGAGGGTTGACCAGTATTCAACGGCTGCATCCCAGTCGGCTCCTTCTGGAGCGTGTGGGCGGCCTTTGAGGTAGTCGAATGTGGTGTGGTCTGGAGCGATCATTCCAGCGCGGGCACCGGCTTCGATGGACATGTTGCAGATCGTCATGCGACCTTCCATCGAAAGTTTACGGATTGCTTCACCGCGGTATTCCAGAACGTAGCCCTGTCCGCCACCGGTGCCGATCTTCGCGATGATTGCGAGGATGATGTCTTTCGCTGTTGACCCTTCAGGAAGATCACCGTTGATGTTGATTGCCATTGTTTTAAATGGCTGCAACGGAAGTGTTTGTGTGGCAAGCACGTGTTCAACTTCGGAGGTGCCGATACCGAACGCCAACGCACCGAAAGCACCGTGCGTTGAAGTGTGAGAATCGCCACACACTACGGTGAGGCCTGGCATGGTCAGTCCAAGTTGTGGGCCCACAACGTGCACGATTCCTTGGTCCGCGTCACCCAAAGAGTGGATGCGAACGCCGAACTCTTTTGCGTTATTACGCAGAGTGTCGATCTGCGTGCGGGACGTCAAATCGGCGATAGGACGGTCAATGTTGAGGGTTGGAGTGTTGTGGTCTTCGGTAGCAATCGTGAGGTCAGGGCGTCGAACTTGCCGTCCAGCAAGGCGCAAACCCTCGAATGCTTGCGGAGAGGTGACCTCGTGTACGAGGTGTAGATCAATGTAGAGAAGGTCTGGAGATCCGTCAGTGCCACGACGCACGAGGTGAGCGTCCCATACCTTTTCTGCCAGGGTGCCGGCCATGGTTTTTCCTCTCTTATCCGCCTAGAACCTACATCTGCGGAACTTTCTGGGGGGTCTATTCGGAGAGTCTACTTGCATTCTCGACACTTGAGACTGCAATATCAATACATGGACAATTCTAGTGGAGTCGGCGTACTCGATAAAGCAGCTGCCGTTCTTGGCGCTCTTGAAGCAGGGCCAGCCACCCTGGCACAACTTGTGGCAGCAACACACCTAGCGCGACCAACTGCGCACCGTCTGGCAGTTGCGCTAGAACATCACCGTCTTGTCACCCGCGATATGCAAGGACGTTTCATCCTTGGGCCTCGCCTCAATGAACTAGCTACCGCAGCAGGCGAAGACCGACTGTTAGCCGCAGCAAACCCTGTACTTGCAGCGCTTCGCGACCACACAGGCGAAAGCGCTCAACTGTACCGACGCCAAGGCGACCAACGTATTTGCGTTGCCGCTGCAGAACGCCCAGTCGGTTTACGAGATTCCATCCCCGTTGGTGCGACTCTCACGATGCAAGCAGGATCTGCTGCTCAAATCCTACTCGCTTGGGAAGAACCTGACCGCCTACACCGAGGATTGCAGGGATCTAAATTCACTGCAACCATTCTTTCTGGTGTGCGTCGTCGCGGTTGGGCGCAGTCCGTGTCAGAGCGTGAAGTGGGTGTAGCGTCTGTTTCTGCCCCGGTTCGTGGCCCTTCGGGTCGCATCGTTGCCGCAGTATCTATCTCTGGACCGGTAGAGAGGTTAAGCCGTCAACCAGGCCGCTTGCATGCCGGATCGGTTGTTGCAGCAGCTAATCGCCTCACCGAAGTGCTGCGTCGAGCGGGCGAAGACTCGCGTAACAGTTAGAAAAATAAAGAAAGCCACTCAGTTTCCTGAGTGGCTTTCTTTAGTGGTACCCCCAACGGGATTCGAACCCGTGATACCGCCGTGAGAGGGCGGCGTACTAGGCCGCTATACTATGGGGGCTTGTCACAACTACGCTAAGCGCGTTTTCGACTTCGTAAGTTTATCCTGACCGCTACCCCATCACGCAACTTTCAAACCTATGATCAAGCACACATAGCAAAATGTGCACTCTTCACGGGTAGATACATCAAAAGCCACTCAGTTTCCTGAGTGGCTTTCTTTAGTGGTACCCCCAACGGGATTCGAACCCGTGATACCGCCGTGAGAGGGCGGCGTACTAGGCCGCTATACTATGGGGGCTTGTCACAACTACGCTAAGCGCGTTTTCGACTTCGTAAGTTTATCCTGACGGCTACCCCATCACGCAACTTTCAAACCTATGATCAAGCACACAGGCCTAGTTTGTCGCCTCTAAAAACTCCCTGTAACTGTCAAGCACGTGCTCGCCAAACAAAGCTCGCGGCCAAAAAATTGCAGTGACTGCACCGATAAAAGCGGATTCTTCAACGCGCGGTTTTGCCATCGAATGCACTGCATCAAAATATGTCACGGTGAGTTTCTCGCCAAAAGCATCGCGGTATACGCGTTCGGTCTCTGCTATATCAACGTTGCGATCATGCTCAGCGGCCATAAGAAAAACAGGGATGTCACGCTCCGCTGCCGCGTGTAGATCTTCGGTTGCATCTGACATCATGTTCTTTCGCGCAAATTCCCAGCGCTCAGCAGACATGTGTGACTCGTCCATCTCGATGGCCGTGTACTCGTCGTAACCTGTTGAGCTCTTTAGCAGGTCTCGAACGCGGTCGCTGTGAGCGATCGCTGCGTCACGTTCAATTTGTGTCGCACCGGCATGGTCTAATTCCGCATGCAGGTTGTAACGTCCTTGATCCAGCCAATTAACTGCGGTACCCACAGCGATCATTCCATCGATATCGGTACGTTGCGCAACAACTTGCGGCATGACCCAACCAGCTTGACTCGCTCCCCACAATGCGATGTGTTCGGTAGGGATTTCTGACTGCGTATGGGCCCAATCAAGTACGTCGTGCACTTCTTGTGCTCGATCGTCCATGGATTGGTTGAGCCAGTTGCCGTCAGATCCAGCGACCCCTGGCTTACTCCAAGAAACGGTCGCAAAGCCTGCATCAGCGGCAGCTTCAAACCATGGTGCATAAAAGTCGTTATGTGTCGCGTTTATTGGGCCATCTCCATGCACCATAATGACGAGCCCCTTGGCTGGCGCACCTGCTGGTTTCGCATACACGCCTTCTAGATATCCGTCTGCACTAGGTATTTGTATTTTTGTTTGGGCATACCTGTAATCGTTGCCGACGATAAACACTGTTACTGCGGCAAGGATGAGGGTGCATGCTGCGGCTGTTGCGATAAAAACCCGACGCTTAACTTTCTTTTTATTCACGTTCGTATAATACATGATATAAATTTCTCATGAAGGAAACACACATAAGTCAAGGATTTGCCGAAGAAGAACGCAACGAAGTAGGAAGCATCTATTGGGAGGCCTTCCACAAAAAATTCCGCCACGCATTCCCCAACCACGACATCGGAAAAAGTGCCATCCAACAAGCAATGAGCCCCGACCACGTACTCGTAGCTCGCACAGATGGAAAAGTCTCAGGAGTATGCGGCTTCTATGAAAACGGAACCGGCGCTCTTGACCTCTCATGGGCTCTACTCACACAACTGATGCCCACCAGCCAAGCACTCAAGGCCGCCCTCGTTCTTGGCATGCTGTCACGCAACGAAAAGAAACCAATCCTCGTCTTAGATGGAATCTGTGTGTCATCAACGCACAGAAGTTTAGGTATAGGGTCAGCACTACTTGCTGCCACAATTGAACGAGCACGCAACACCAACCAACGCGCCGTACGACTCTCCGTCATCAACACAAACCCACGGGCAGAAGCGCTATATCGTCGAGAAGGATTCCAGCCGACAACCACACGCGCGCTAGGCCCCTTCAGCCGACTATACGGATTCACCCACTACACGATCATGGAAAAACCAACACACTCATGACCGAAGCAATATCGCCCCGCACCGTCATTGAAGGCTTTCTCCAGCCAGAACACCCCACCGCACTGAACGTTGTCTTTGACGCGGCAAACCATGTGGGGATCCCCGATCAACCCATCCGGCTTGCATTACGGCGCATGATCGCGGCAGGCGATATTGAACAAGTGGGCCGAGGCCGCTCAGGAAAAATCACACTCACCCCAAGCGGAAAATCACGGCTACTCCGCGACCGCATCGCATTACAGTTCGCCTTCGACCAAGACAACCACACAACAACGTGGGACGGCACCTGGAAACTCTTAGCTTTTAAGCGCACCAGAAAATAAGCGCTCAATACGCGACGCACTACGCAGAGAAATCGTCATGATCGGCGGCGCGCCCATCTCAACGGGACTCTATGTGAGCCCACACAACCTCAGCGACCTATTCCCCGATTCGGTGAAACCCTACCTTGTGACAGCCACAGCACAAGACCTCAACATTCGAGGACTCACAGACCCGCACGCTATAGCAGAAGAACTCTGGCCAGCACAGCACGTCATCGACCTCTACCACGTATTAACGGACGCACTCGAAGCAGACAACCCCGCAGAACAACCTTTTGTCCGTCAACTAAAACTTGCTGACGCACTCGAACGCGTCCTGCGAATTGACCCGCTCATCCCCCTAGAACTACGCACCCAACCATGGCCGCCCAGCGAGATCAGAAAACAATGGATACGCACCTGGCACACAACACTCACAGGAGCCGAAGACACCCACGTCTTCGCAGGATGGATCACAGAAAACTAACGCCCACTGCCCATTTTTAATTGTTTTCCGGCATGCAGTGACAAGCCTTATTCACTTACACCAAGCGTTGCTAGGACCGGACGATGCCTCGCCCCACTTTCATCCTGACTAGATAAAACTGTGAAGTCAGTTATTTTCCAGCCCCCTCCATGCACAAAAACATGATCAATTGGAATTCCCAAAGTTGCGGGCAGGCTCGTAGGCCACGTCCCCTCATATTGCTTCCCCATTACCGCACCCGCGTTTTCGCATTGCGCAAGGCCTGTTCCAGCAAAATTATCGACAGTAGAGTTCACATCACCAACAATGATCGTTGGCCCATCAGACTCGCATAACTCACCGAGAGCTGTAACCGCGCGATTCCACTCAGCGTTTCCATCCGACAACAATGGGATAGGTAAATGCACTGCGACAACTCGAGGCATTCCATTACTCAATTGAATAGTTGCTGCACTCTTTGAATATGTAGCGTGCCTACCGCTAGGCAACATTGTGTGCTGCTCTGTAGTAAATATTGCAGTCAAGGAATCTTGAGGTCGAGCCATCACATACCCTGCTGGTTGTAACGCTGCAGCCAGCAGCTGCACAACATCTGAGTTTATTGACGGCAACACTAGAACATCAGGATGATGCCTTAGCGTTTCTGCTGCGATAGTTTGTGCGTCCACAAGGGAGCCGTTGGTATTCCACGACATGACAGTCAAAGATGACGTTACATTGTTTTCGGACCCTTGTTGAGGTTCTGCCCCGTGCATAAGTGTTACCACCATGATGCTGGCGGCACTCGCAACAGGAATTAATAGAGACCGAGCAAACCTGCGAAACTGTCGGAAAATCAGTGATGTTGTGAGCAGTACCGTACACAACACTAAACCCCACGTACACACGGCACGCCACGCTACGATTCCTGCAATAACAGGCAAACGAGCAATATCAGTATGTGCAGAAAACCATGGAAGGACGAACAACGCACTGGCAACGCAGCCAACAATAAATACGGGAACGCTTAACCACACCTGAAGACGAAATAGTCTTGATTGACTACTTACATTCGTTTTTGCATCCATTAACGGCAAATATTAGCATCAGCACAATCGGGTTTAGTCAAAATAAAAAAGTTCCTCTCGCATGAGAGGAACTTTTCATATGTATGGCTGGGGTACCAGGACTCGAACCTAGAATGACGGTACCAGAAACCGTTGTGTTGCCAATTACACCATACCCCACTGGATTCGACCTTTTGGCTTGATTTCAACGATTTAACGATGAGCTCGTCAGGTCTAGCCCGGCATGCCGGACTTCCAACAACGAAAACATTACCCGAGGTACTCGTCGGAAACCAAATTCTACAGACGTGTTACGCGTTACTCTTCTGCCGGTTTCGTTCAGCACTCGATGCGTTATCAGTTCCCGCTGCGCTTCAACAGGTCCGCCAAAGACTTCACAACAGTGATGGAAGTATCCGCCGCATGGTCGTGTGACTCGTCGTGCGGCCCGCCGCGGCGTGTTCCAGCGCGATCCACCCAAATCCCCTGCCCTAACCCTGCGTGGACAGCGCCTCGAGCATCAAAGTCGAGTTCGTCGCCAACATATGCGACATGCTCTGGTGATAATCCTAAGAGCCTGACAGCTTCAAGGAATACCCGCGGGTCTGGTTTGCCCACCCCAAACGTGTCTAAAGTGACCAGCAGATCCACATCATCAAGCCCGCATATAGCAAGTTTTTCTGTTTGCATTGCCCGCGGCGCGTTCGATAAAGCGCCAACAAGGATGCCCTGCGCACGCAATTCATCGACCACAGTGCGCGACTCAGCAAAAGGCTGCCAGCCGGTACGGAACGCATTCTGGAATACGGCATCCCACTCGTCAAAGCCTGCATCGTTCAGTATCTGACCGCCAAAAGCTTCATGCACTTCGTTGGCGCGAGCCATGCGCTGCTCTCGTGCAGTTTTCTCACCACGCGTATACGCCCGATAGTGTCCGTTAGGGTCCGTGCGCCACATGGCGAGAACCTCGTGGTGGCGTTCGGGTGGTAGGTGTGGCATGAAAGTATCCACAAGCACTGTCACACAATGGGCAAAGGCGCCCCGCGTATCGACGAGGGTGTCGTCGATATCGAACAGGACGCCTTTGATGGTGTTGCTTAAAGTCACTGGGCTGCTCCAAGGAAGTCACGGAACGCTTTCAAACGTTGCAGTGACGATTCCTTACCTAAGATTTCCATAGATTCAAACAACGGTGGCGACACGCGGCGGCCAGTTACTGCAACACGCAACGGTGTGAATGCCAGACGAGGTTTTACACCCATGTCGTCAACGAGCACTGCACGCAATGCCTGCTGAACGTCGTGTGGGTGAGCAAGCGAGTCAAGACCTTCAATAAGTTCAATGGAACGGTTAAGGATCTCTACACGCTGCTCGATTTTGTTGACCTGAGTTAAAGACTCTTCGTCATAGTTCGCCGCAATGTCTGCGTCAGAAACAAACAAGAACCCAAGCATTCCCTTAGCCTCACCAAGCAACGTCATACGCTCTTGGACGAGTGGTGCCGCCTGCGTGAGGATATCCTGCTCACGTTCAGTGAGCTGCTCAAACGACGACGCTGTGACAAGGTGCGCTTCATGCAGGTAAGGAACCATACGCTGCGTGAAGTCAGCGATGTCGAGCATACGCATGTGTGTCGAGTTGATGGCTTCAGCTTTTTTCAAGTCGAAACGTGCAGGGTTAGACAGCACATCTTTGACGTCAAAAGCGGCAACCATTTCCTCCATAGAGAAAATGTCGTTGTCTGGAGCGATAGACCAACCCAACAGAGCAAGATAGTTGAGCAAACCTTCGCGTGTGAAACCGCGCTCGCGGTGGTGGAAAAGGTTTGATTCTGGGTCTCGTTTGGACAGTTTCTTGTTGCCCTCTCCCATCACGTATGGGAGGTGGCCGAACTGTGGCATGACCTGGGCGATACCTAATTCCAGCAAGGCCTGGTACAGCACAACCTGGCGTGGGGTGGAGGACAGCAAGTCCTCGCCGCGAAGCACGTGGGTAACTTCCATCAGTGCGTCATCTACTGGGTTAACCAGTGTGTACAGTGGCTGACCGTTTGCACGAACAACCACATAATCTGGCACTGTTCCAACTTTGAAGGTGACGTCTTCGCCGCGTACTACGTCAAAGAATGACACGTCTTCGTCGGGCATGCGCATACGCAAAACAGGTTCGCGACCTTCAGCACGGAAAGCAGCTTTTTGCTCGTCTGTGAGGGTGCGGTCATAGCCGTCGTATCCCATGGCCTTTGAGCGTCCAGCGGCAACGTTACGAGCTTCGATTTCTTCTGGGGTGGAGAATGACTCATACACGTATCCGCCGTCAACAAGTTTTTTGATGACGTCTTGGTAGATGTCTGCGCGTTGTGACTGACGGTATGGTCCGTGAGGTCCACCAACTTCGATGCCTTCGTCCCAGTCCAATCCAAGCCACGTGAGTGCTTCGATGAGCTGCTGGTAGCTTTCTTCCGAGTCACGTTCTGCGTCTGTGTCCTCGATACGGAAAATGAGTTTTCCGCCGGTGTGACGCGCATACGCCCAGTTGAAAAGGGCGGTGCGGATCAAACCTACGTGAGGAGTTCCAGTTGGTGACGGGCAAAAGCGTACGCGCACTTCAGAGCCGGTTGTCTGTGCGGGCGTGGACGTTGAGGTAGTCAAGGCGCACCTTTGGTAGTGAGTGTGGTGTACACGCTTGTGGTGCGTGTACGAATTCTTATGTTACTTCTAAGCGCTTACGCGCACGTGTGGACTAGTCGTCCCAGGAGCGACGCAGTACCGGGTTGGATAGAGTGCCAATACCTTCAATGGTGCAGTCCACGCGGTCCTGGTGGCTGAGCACTCCCACTCCTGCGGGGGTTCCCGTCAAGATGACGTCTCCAGGCAGCAGCGTGAAAAGCTTCTGAAATGTATGACACCAAAAACGCTGGGTCAAAGATCATGTCGGCGGTGTTGCCGTCTTGTTTGAGTTCGCCGTTGACTGTGGATTGGATGACAGCGTCTTCTGGTTTGAAGTCTGTTTCAATCCACGGCCCAAGCGGGCAAGACGAGTCGAACCCTTTAGCGCGCGCCCACTGTCCGTCGGTGCGTTGTGCATCTCGCGCGGTGACATCGTTTGCGACTGTGTAGCCAAGAATGTGACGGTGTGCGTTTTCTGGGCTGACGTTGCGGGTGAGTCGGCCAATGACGATGGCAAGTTCTGCTTCGTAAGAAACTTCTTCAGAGAAGTCAGGCAGGACGATGGGGTCGTCTGGGCCGATTACTGCCGTGTTTGGTTTGAAGAACAGCAGCGGCGATGTGGGTGTTTCGTTGCCCATTTCTTTCACGTGGTCGGCATAGTTACGCCCCACACCAACCACTTTAGAACGTGGAATTACTGGCGATAGGAGGCGCACTCCATCACCGAGTTCAAGTCTCTCTCCAGTGGGAGCAATCGGTGTGTAGAGTGGGTCGCCGCTCAGGACAGCAATGTAGTCTTTGCCGTTATCTGACTGAATGAATCCGTACCGGGGTTCGTCGCCGGTTGTAAATCTCGCTATTCGCACACCACATAGTCTAGTTGGTTTCATGCGAGCGGCGGGGGCGAATGAAGCGAGCTTCACACCACAATCGTGGCTGACTACATAGGTAGGACGCACCGGAAACTGGTGTGCCCTACCTAGAAAACGGTGAGATTACGCTTTCACGATGACTTCGCCGTTGGGCACGATGAACCAGCCGTCTGGTTCTTCAGCCCAGTTTTGCCACTCGTGGGCGAGTTCTTCTAAGGCAACATCATCGGCGAGTTGAGCTTCTTTGGCTTGGTGGGCGAAGTTTGAGGCGACGCATCGTTCTGCCCACAGCCCGCCCCACCAGGTGCGGGTTTCTGGTGTTGCATAACACCAGATTCCAGCCGACGGGTAAATACTGTTTTGGTCAATTCCTGCGCTGTGGAACCACGACAGTAGACGACGTCCAGCATCAGCCTCGTACCCGTAAGCGCTCGTTACCTCGTGGTAGAGCGCATTCCATTCGTCGAGTCCAGGGTTAGGCGGATACCACGTCATGGATCCGTAGTCTGCTTCTCGAACAGCAATGATTCCGCCGTCTTTCACAACGCGGCGCATCTCTTGGATGGCTGCAACAGGATCAGACAAGTGCTGAAGGACCTGATGGGCGTGAACAACATCAAAAGAATTGTCAGCGAAAGGCAACTTGTATGCGTTTGCGTGCTGGAAGTCGACGTTGGTTACGTTCTCTTCAGCGGCATGCGCACGTGCGTCGTCTAAAACTTCGTCTGCCGCGTCAACGCCAATAACCTGCCCCGGCGCGACATGGCGGGCAAGATCAACGGTGAGGGTTCCAGGACCGCACCCAATATCGAGTACGGTCTGTCCGCTGTGTAATTGCGGTGCAAGATATGCAGCAGAGTTCGAGACCGTCCTCCACCGGTGCGAGCGCAACACTGATTCGTGGTGTCCGTGAGTGTACGACTCTGATTCCAAAGCCTGTTCACTGTGTGCGGTTCGAGGCGCAACACGTACATCGTTATGGGTTGCCGATGTGCGGTGTAGGTCCTTTGCTGCAAAGTCATTCATACTTCGACGTTAAATACCTTTGCCACATAATGAACCACCCTTCTCACATTACGGTCACGCATGTTTCGAGGAAGACCACGCTTCAAGCAGTGTTTTTCAAGGAACTACGCAGAAAGAACCAGTAAAGTGCACTGTATGAGTTCTCCAACACATCACCCGCTCACTGCTGCTTCCCGAGACAATGCACCAGAGTTACGGCGCCTTGGACACTCCGGGCTCACCGTCTCTGCAATCGGGCTTGGCTGTAACAACCTTGGGCGAACTCACACCGCAACCGAATCGTTAAAAGTCAGCACAACGGTTGTACGAGCAGCAATCGACGCAGGTATCACCCTGTTCGATGTCGCAGACAATTACGGAAAAACCCCCGGAGTTTCAGAAGAGTTCCTCGGCAAAGCGTTAGGCTCCCAGCGAGAAAACGTCATCGTTGCAACAAAATTTGGGATGAACAACGCAGGCATTTCAGGGCCAGACTTCGGAGCCCGCGGATCACGCGCCTACATTATGCGCTGCGTAGAAGGCTCACTACGCCGCCTCAACACCGACTACATCGACCTCTACCAACACCACACCCCTGACCTGCACACACCTATCGACGAAACCCTCTCCGCGTTAGACGACCTCATCACTCAAGGGAAAGTCCGATACATCGGACACTCCAATCGCAGCGGATGGCAAGTAGCGCAAGCAGAATATGTAGCACGCGAACTCGGCACGGCACGATTCATATCCAGCCAAAACCACTACAACCTGCTTGATCGTCGCGCCGAACTAGAAATCGTTCCTGCCGCACAAGAATTCGGGTTAGGTGTCCTCCCCTACTTCCCACTCGCCAACGGGCTACTCACCGGAAAATACTCCAAAAACAATGCGCCAGCAGACGGCCGCGTCACCCACAGCAAACCCGAACTATTAGAAACCGCTCCATGGGACGCACTCGCACAACTAGAAGACTTCGCCCGCGAGCGCAACATGACCCTACTTGAAGTCGCTTTTTCGTGGCTTGCGGCACAACCCGTTGTGTCATCGGTGATTGCGGGTGCAACGTCGATCGCTCAAATAAACCAGAACGCTCAAGCGATTCACCCACTAAGCGTTGATGATCGTGCAGTGATCGACTCTATTTTTCCGCCTCCAGCACGCATCGCGCTCTTCTAACGCCGCAAACGAGTGCGAACGCTAGTTAAGAATCACAACGCAAAGGTTTGGGTTGGTTGAGTTACCGAACGTAGCCTAAGTGTGTGAGTGTTTCTGTTACCACCGAACTGGCTGCATCAACGTGGCGGTCTTTAGCGTTTGAACATAAGGTGCGTGCAGACACGTTGACGGCCCGGTGGCGTGAAGCACACGATGCGCAGCGCGCCCACGAAATCGAAGATTTCTTGTTTTCGTACTATCCGATTCGTCCTGCCCGCTTACGGCATTGGGCTGCGGGGGTTGGGGTTTTACTCCTTCCAGAACACTCCGATCCTGATGTTGGCGCAGAATTAACAAAACGCCAGCAGGCACGCTGGTTTACTCGTGTTCAAGACGGTGTCATGTTGGACATCGAAGCATATAACCGAGACCGCGGACCTGCCGTGAAATACATTCGCGCGCTTTTGTCAGGCACAGCTTCACGTCCCGCGAACCTTGGCTGTTTTGGACTGCACGAGTGGGCGATGGTGTACCAGCAAGACGAGACTCGTCACGCGCTACCACTGCGTTTAGGCAGTAAAGAAACCGACCGTGTCGTTGAAGTCAACAAAATCAGGTGCACGCACTTCGATGCGTTCCGCTTCTTCACACCTGCAGCGCGCCCGTTCAACCGCATGCAGCCAACACGAGACACCCAACCCCTGCTAGAGCAGCCAGGATGTTTGCACGCCAACATGGATTTATATAAGTGGGCGTGGAAATTAACGCCAGCAGCTCCAGGGGATCTACTCCTCGACTGTTTTGAACTGGCCCGCGACATCCGCTACTTAGACATGCAGGCCTCCCCCTATGACGTGTCCAAGTTCGGGCTACCGCCCGTACGCATTGAAACACCGGAAGGTAAAACCGAATATTCACGACGACAAGGCGAATTCGCGGAACGCTCCCAGCCGTTACGCCAACGCCTCATCGACGTGTGCGATTCAGTTCTTCGCTAAACTCACTACAGTTTTCGTCCGCATAGATTCACAAGTCAGGTGCTCACCATGGTGAAGAGTTCAGAGCAGTCGCCCGTCACGGCTGATGTCATGTATATGGAATTCTTTAGCCGCGAAGACGGCACCGCCCCTACAGTCGACGACGTGCTGCACGCGTTCACTGAATTGAATCTTGTTGGGGTGGCCGCAGCAGGTGCGACCTTTGGGCTTGATACTGCGGTCATCGCAAAAATTGCTGTCGTACCCGACAACGACGACGCTGCCGTTTTCGTGTCCACTCCTGACGGCGCTGTGAGTGAAGGTGGTTTTGCTGGCGATATCTGTGTGGAGCTTTCTCGTCGTCTCTCAGCGCCCCTTATTGCAGACGAGTATGTGTCATACAACCCAAACGGTGGGCACGAACCCGAATTTGTGGAGTTGGATCCTCGCAGACAAAGCATCGACCAAGTTGTAGGTTTCCCTGATGAGTGGCGGGTGTCCCCTGTCCGGTTGCGCTCGCGGGCGTGTGCTTACGCTAGTGAGCGTGATGGTCTGAGTGTTGCTGAGGCTGTTGCTGCTGATACTTCACGTCCTGTTCGGGTGTGGTCTGTGGCTGGCTTGTCGGTTGTTGAATTGCCTGAGGGGGTTGCAGAGTTACCTGTGGGGTTGCGTCAGGTGGCACGTGATCGTGTTGTTCTTGCTTCGCGTGCCGGTGATGTGCGTTGCGTGCAGGTGAGTGCGGGTAGTCGTCGGAAGCCTGTTGATTTTGTGGTTGCGTGTTTGCCTCGTTTTTTGGCTGTTGAATGTGTTTCTGGGTCTCCTGCACATGATGTTGTTGTGTCGTTGGAGCCAGCGCGTGTTGTTGCTGGGCAGGTTTCGCTTAGTCGGAGGGGGTTCCCGCACGAGTTATTAGATATTTTTGGGCAATTGAGTGTGTGGGATGAGCGCGGCCTATTTTTTGATCGGGCGTTTGGGGCGTTGTCTTTGCCGCAAGCTCTTGTTTCGTGTGTTGAAGGTGACTGGCTTTCCGACGATGTGCCGGTTGTTGTCGAGCCGCCTGCGGACGCGGGTAAGCAGGGTTCGTCTGTGCATGGCTGGTTGGGGCGTATTTTCCAAAAATAAATGTTGGTGTCTAGTTCTCGCCTGTATGCTTACCGGTCAGTACTCCCAACAGTAAAGTATGTGTCATGCGTGTTTTTCCTGACTCCGATGTGGCATTGCAGCAGCACGGTTTATCTCTTGTGGGCATCGAAGTTCTTCCTCGCGAATGTGGGGAGGGCCCGACCCTCGATGAGGTCTCTGCTTTTTTCGCGGCGCGTAAGGTGTTAGCGAGCGTTGGATTAGGCGAACGGTTTGGCAGCACTGCGCAAGTCGTTGTTAACTGCGCGGCTTTCGAAGACGACTATCTTGCTGTTGCCTCACAAGCCGATACAGTGGGCCGCGGTCAACATATTGAAGAGTTTCTGCGCGGGCTAGCGTATGGACTGGACACCACGGTTATTGCTGATGGAACGGTTATTGTTGGCGCTGATGGAAGTTTCCAGTTCTATGAAGGTCTAGGCGAGGATGCTCCCTGCCGTTCTTTAACTGTCATGTCTTCTCCGGGGCTGCATAGTGTCAGTAACATCGTTTTTTCTAATACCGATGTTTACGGTTATATGCGTGTCGAGAACCACGGACTCTTGTTATCTGAGAAGTCGGCGCTCCCTGGTGGGCACCTTTTGGTTTTTGACGAGAAAACACTACCGTTAACTACGTTTGTGGTTGATGGGGACGTCCGTACTGTTCATTTTTCTGCAGTAAAGAATGCTCCACCGCTCGTCACGCTTCATTGCGGGCCATCATTTGATGCAGTGTGCTCTCCCCCGCTTGGGTCTACCGCACGGGATGTGGAGCAGCTCCTCATTGAGCTACCTAAAGTCATAATTGATGACGAAGACCTTACGCGCCGTCAACAAAAGAGTTTAAAGTCTGGTTCGCCTAGTGGGCGTGCATATTCTCAACTTACTGCGGCTGCTAGTGATCTTGTCTCTGGCGAGAGTGTAACTTTTTTTGAACGTGTTGCTCAGGTTCTGCATTTTTCGCCAGCGGTTATCGCAGCGTTACAAGATTTTCAGGAGCAGTCCGTTACTCAGCAGAAAAGTCCACGTGAATACGGCTATGCAGTATTCGATCACGCGTTACTGCGTAATACCCGCTCACTGCTAGCACCTGAAGCAATCTTTTTGAGTGTAGAAATAAATAAAAAGTACATACAAAAAAATAATTATGTTTCTACATCATCTCTAATGAAACGCACTGTACGCACTGCTTCTCTTATGACTGTTTTTTGTGGAATTTTGGGCGTTTCTGCTCTCTTATCTATGGTCGTGCCTAGTATTCGTGACACACTAGATATCAACATAGCTTTTCCTCTTACACTCGGTTTTATATTTTTTTATTTCACTGGCTGCTATCTAAATATTCTATGTAGACGTTCCATGCTATCTGCATTCTTTCAAGAGTTAGAAAACAGCAATAAACTCATTTCCGCATTGCGCTCTTCGCATTCAACTAAGGAATCCACATGGAATTAACTTTAGATCGTAGACTCGCAAAACATAATGTTCATTTTGCATATATCACTGTTGATCTTCCTGATGAACTAGAAGACAGTGCTTACTCTGCTAGGTATAGCTCTACTTTAGGGTTGTCCGAAATCATTAATTTTTTGCACACAAAAAAGATTCTTGCTGCGGTGCATAAAGGAAAAGATTTAGGAATCGACTATCAAGCGCTCATATGTGTTGCAATACATCCAGAGTCAGAGAACGTTGTCATCGCGTCAGAGGCCGGACAAGCAGCCGTCGACGCTGACATGGACATCGATGATTTAGCTTCACATTTATCTGAAATTTCAGACAGAGAATGCGAAACATATGAATCCACGGATAATTTGTTGGCGTATGACGCTGGAGATTCTTCCCCGTGGGCTGGAACCAGCCTACAAATCATGCCGGATACAACCCCCGCCAGTTCCTTAGAAGCCCTTATCAGTGATGGTGGCTGGTATTCGTTAAAAGATTCTTATGCGCTGAGTTACCCCAGTGTTGGGCAGGTTGGTTCTGTTCTGTGGGAATCACGTGATGCCCAAAGAACCCGTTTGTGCCTCATTACTGCAGGTGAACGCAAATCACTCATTATTTATGAGCAGCCTGGTGCTGATGCTCTCATGGCTCTTCACCATGTTCCTGCGGGACAAGCAGTCGTTGACGTTCCCGTAGGCTCGGACGCACATACTATCCAGCAGGAACTCGTGATAGGTCAGCGTCTCGTCTTTAAGGACTGTTGGCTTAACGAATACGATTTTAATAAAATCGGTTTTGACGAGGTTCCAGAAGAAGATTTTGTATCGCTTCAAACTGAGCACTGTTGGAAAACTGCAGTTTCTGTCGCCCAGCGTTCGCAGGAACTTCTTGCTGCTCCCGCTGACCAATTCTTTGACAATGCGATACAAGCTGCAGCGCTGCCTCCTAGCCTTGCCAGTAGTGTCCGCTGGTTTAACGCGACCGGGGGGCCAGCACGCGTCGGTGTAAATGGGTCGCCTTTGGCTATCACCTATGTGAAAGAACATTCTTCTTCTGTAGGCGGAGCGGTCGTTGATTCTGTAAAGGTTTTGCTCAGTTCGCACTTTAAAGGGCAGGAAAAGCAAGCGAGTGTGTGGAATCGATTCCGCACCACCCGCTTCTTTTACATTCTTGAAGCGTTACTTCTTACGGGCTTGGGCGCTCTGCTCTTCCTCGACAAGTTTCATCTTCTACCATTCAACGTTGGTTTCCTTGAGGCTCTGCCTTCGTGGCTGATCAATGTTTTAGGTGGTGTGCTGCTTGTGATGGGTGTTCCCCGTTTTTGGAAAGTTAACAGCGGTAAAATCGCTCGATCTTTACTCGCTCAAGCTGAACAGGACAATGTGTTTACGTTGGCACCACGTTCACCGGTGAGTGCTACTAGCTATAACTCCGGTGAGGCTCCACCGGGAATGATCACAAAGTTTTAGACCCGCATCGGTTAGGTCCCACGACGCAACTCCTACGGCTTTGCGTCGTAGGCGGCACGGTCCTGAGCGTCTATAGCCCACACGTAGCCGGGAACGTCTCCTGGCAAGAATGGGTTTCCGTGTCCAACAAACCGTTGCGCTGTGTTCCCGTGTTTCTTTTTGTCTTCCCAGTCTTTTAAAGCACCGAAGAACCATTTACTTAAGGCGACAATCGCGACGAGGTTGGTGGTTGCCATGAAGGCCATCGCAATATCTGCGAGTGTCCATACTGTTTCTAGGCTGAGTAGTGCTCCAACCGCAAAGCTAGCAAGTACGGCGACTCTAAAGTATGAGAGTTTACGTCCGGCAACACCTAAATAGTTGAGGTTTGATTCGGCGTAACTGTAGTTCCCGAAAAGGGTTGTGAAAGCGAACGCAAAGATGATGAAGGATGTTAACCAGACAGACCAGCCACCCAAACTTCCAACAATCGCGTCGTTGGTGAGTTCTGCGCCTTGCGCTGACCCGATACTGTCTACGCCATACACGCCTGATGCCATGATCATGAACGCTGTTGCCGTGCACACGATCATGGTGTCAAAGAAGACACCTAAGGACTGGATGAGGCCTTGTTTTACTGGGTGTGAGACGCTGGCCGTTGCCGCCATGTTTGGAGCAGACCCCATCCCCGCTTCGTTAGAGAACAGTCCACGTTTTGTTCCGTTGAGTAACGCTGCAAGAATTCCAGCACCTGAGCCGACGAGAGCTTCGTTGAGCCCAAAAGCTCCTTGGAAGATATTGGCGAATATGCCGGGGACACTGTTTAGATTTAACAAGATGATGAAGAGCGCGACTGCTACATAGAAGCCCGCAACAAACGGCATTACTTTCCCTGCAAAAGCTGCGATGCGTCGAACGCCTTTGAGCAATAAAGGCGCTGACAGGGCGACAAGTGCAAGTGCGGTTACCCATTGTGGCACGGTGTGGTTGGCGTGCAGGGTGTCAGCGATTGTGTTGGCTTGCACCATGTTGAATGCGAAGCCATAAGCAAAGATCAAAAGTACTGCAAAAATTGAAGCCCATACCGGTGATTTCAGTCCGGTTCGGATGTAATAGGCTGGACCGCCGCGGTACGTTCCGTCCGGCATTTTTACTTTGAATATTTGAGCGAGGGTTGCTTCCACAAAACCGGTTGCCATACCCACAAAGGCGACTACCCACATCCAAAAAATAGCGCCTGGGCCACCTAATGTGAGCGCTAGGGCGACACCGACAATGTTTCCGGTTCCTACACGTGAGGCCATTCCGGTGGCAAATGCTTGAAATGACGATATCCCGTGGCCTTCGTCGTCCTTCGAGAGCATGGTGCGCCACATGTCAGGAAAGTGCCGTAGTTGCACGAGGCATGTACGAATCGAAAAGTACAAGCCAACTCCAACAAGCACATATATCAGCATGTAGGTGTACAAGAAGTCGCTGATAGTGGCTAGGACGGGTTGGCTGTCGGCCACAATACGCACCGCCTCAATCTTCATATGTGCTCCTTGTACTTCGCTCCTGTGCTCTTTTTGACTTGTACGAATACTAGTTGCTTTCACGAGTTTCGGTTTAAACGGTGTGTGTGTTTGTGAAGACCTGAGACAATGGAGGGGATGTCTACTTCAGCGCCTCTTGCCCTTGCTCTTTCCCGCCTTACCGACGACGCAAGCCCTGATCAGGTCCTTGGTTCGTTTGTTCAGTTTGCTGCTGATCGCGGGTTGTCCCTGTATCCAGCGCAGGAAGAAGCAATCATCGAGTTGCTTTCTGAAAATCATGTGATTTTGGCTACGCCTACAGGTTCAGGGAAGTCGCTTGTGGCTATGGCTGCGCACTTTATTGCCCTTGCTCGTGGGCAGCGTAGTTTTTATACAGCTCCGTTAAAAGCGTTGGTTTCAGAAAAGTTTTTTGATCTTGTTTCTGTGTTTGGGTCAGAGAATGTTGGCATGATGACCGGTGATTCTGCGGTTAACCCTGATGCCCCTATTATTTGTTGCACTGCGGAAATCCTCGCAAATCAGGCTTTGCGACGAGGCGGCGTGGATGCGTTTGATCCGGGCGTTGATCAAGTTGTTATGGATGAGTTCCACTACTATGCCGACCCACAACGTGGTTGGGCTTGGCAGGTTCCTTTACTTGAGCTTCCGCACGTACAGTTCTTACTTTTGTCTGCAACTCTTGGGGATACGTCGTTCTTCCGTAAAGAGTTAAAGGAACGTACCGGCCGTGATGTTGTAGAAGTTGCAGGTGTGGAACGCCCGGTTCCCCTGCATTTCTCGTATGTGGTGGAGCCTTTAGGTGAACTCATCGAAGAGCTAGTAAGTACGCACCGCGCGCCCGTGTACGTCGTTCACTTTACGCAAAAGGATGCGGTTGATCGCGCGCAGGCGTTGCTTTCAACGAAGATTGCGTCCAAGCAAGACAAAGAAGCGATCGCTGCTGAACTTGGTGAGTTTAGGTTTGGTTCTGGTTTCGGTAAGTTGCTTTCTAAGTTTTTGCGTGCGGGTATTGGTGTGCATCATGCGGGCATGTTGCCTAAGTATCGCCGTGTTGTTGAGCGTCTTACGCAAAAGGGTCTGCTGAAGGTTGTGTGTGGTACTGACACGCTTGGTGTTGGTATTAACGTGCCGATTCGTACAGTGCTGCTGACGTCTTTGGTGAAGTTTGATGGTGAACGTATGCGGCATCTGACTGCCCGCGAATTTCATCAGATTGCTGGACGTGCAGGTCGTGCAGGATACGACACTGTTGGTGAAGTGCTTGTGATGGCGCCGGATCATGTGATCGAAAACCGTAAAATGCTTGAAAAAGCAGGTGATGATCCAAAGAAACTGAAGAAGATTGTTCGTAAGAAAGCCCCTTCTGGGCATGTGAACTGGACTGAGTCCACATATGAACGTCTTATTGAGGCGCCTCCTGAGCCATTGAACAGTCAGTTCGCTGTCACTCACGCCATGATTTTGAATGTTCTTGCGCGTAAAGATAGTGAGGGTCGGGCTGTTGATCCTGTTGCTTCTATGCGCCATCTCCTCACAGCTAACCATGATCCTGAAGCAAAGAAGCGTGCGCATGTTCGTCAGGCTTTCCGGATTTACCGGTCTATGCGTCAGTCTGGAATCGTTGAGAAAGTAAAGGTTCCCACGGGTGTGGTTGGTGGCCGGTCGTCTTACCGCGTGCAACTGACTGTGGATGTTCCAGACAATTTCGCGTTGAACCAGCCGTTGTCTCCGTTTGCTGTTGCTGCAATGGATTTGATTGCGGCTGACTCCCCCACTCATGGGTTGGATATTTTGTCGATTATTGAGTCGACGTTGGATGATCCACGTCAGGTGCTTTTTGGTCAGGAGCGGGCAGCCAAGGCGGTTGCTGTTGCTGAGATGAAGGCTGAAGGCATCGAATACGACGAACGTATGGCGTTGTTGGAAGACATCAGTTGGCCGAAACCTCTCGAAGATATTCTTATTCCTGCTTTCCACACGTATAAGCAAACAAATCCGTGGGTTTCTGGCATGGAGTTGAGCCCTAAGTCTGTGGTGCGAGATTTCTTAGAAAAGCTCAAACGTTTACTGAGTTTATTTCTCGTTATCAGCTTGAGCGTTCTGAGGGTGTTGTCCTGAAGTATCTTGCGGATGCATACCGCACTATGCGTCAGACTGTCCCCACTGAGCATCGCAGCGATGACGTTGAGGGTATTACGGAGTGGCTTGGTGAGCTCGTGCGTTCGGTTGACTCGTCGCTTTTGGACGAGTGGGAGCGTCTAGCTCATCCTGAAGATTTTGATCCCGAAAATGAGCCTGAGGTTATTGCGGAGGAAGCTCCTCGTCCGATTACGGCACAGGAGCGGGCGTTCATGGTGATGCTTCGTAATGCGTTGTTTTATCGTGTTGAGTTGTTGTCGCGTGAAGATTATGACGCGTTTGATCGACTTGCGGCCAAGGATGGCTGGAATGGCGACGATTGGGCTGACGCCATTGACCCTATGTTTGAGGATTATGGCGACGACGCTATCGGTATTGGTCCTGACGCTCGTTCCCCTAAATTACTGCAGATAACACGATCTGTTGACGACAATCCTAGGTTGTGGCGCGTACGACAAGTGTTGGATGATCCTCGCGGCGATCACGATTGGGCGATCACGGTGCTTGTTGATTTGGATGAAAGTGATGCGAGTGGCGAGGTTGCGTTGTCTATAGAGTCAGTTGGGCCGCTTCGCTAACTCGTGGAATTGTGTCCGGGTGAGTGTTCCTTGTACTTGATCAACGTATGTGTCGCGGTACGGCATCCAGTTGAGCAGTGGCGTGGTGATGTGGAAACCAAGTTTTTCGACGACTCTGCGGGAGGCTGTGTTGTGTGCGTCTGCACGCCATAGCACGACGCGTGCGTTCTTTTCGGTGAATACCCACTCTAAGATTCTGTGTGCTGCTCGGGGCATTACACCGCGTCCGCGCGCTTCGGGGTGTAGGACGTAGCCGATCTCGTAACGGTCGTTTCCGTGGGGCCACACACTCACATTTCCGACGAAGAGTGGGGTTCCGTCGCGTATTTCGTCTATTGCGAATTCGTGTCGTGTGTTTTCGTTCCATTGGGGTTCGACGTAGTCGTTTAAAAAGCCTTGCGCATGTTGAAGCGTGTAGGGGTGAGGCAACGGGATGAACCGTTGTGATGCTTCGTCTTGGCTTTGTTCTACTATCCGTGGGAGGTCCTCGGGGGTGTGCGCGCGAAGCATGATTCCTTCTCCTGAGAGCTGCGGAACGCAGTCAGGAAAGTGGAGTTGTGTCTGTTCGGCTGCTACTAGCGAGTCCATGTTGTGCACTATATCCCAATGATCAGGTGCACGACGACTAAAATATTGGCATGGCTAAGAAGAGTAAACACACTCATGGCACACAGGCTATTCTCACGTTAGAGCAGGCTGGCATTGACCACACTGTTCACCCTTACGAGCATGATCCTTCCACTGATCTTGGTTATGGCCTTGAGGCGGCGCAGGCTATTGGGGTTGCAGCGCAGCAAGTGTTTAAAACGTTGATGGTTGTTGCTGATGGAAAACTTGCGGTAGCTGTTGTGCCTGTTGATAAGAAATTGGATCTTAAAGCTTTAGCAACAGTGCTTGGCGTAAAAAAGGTGTCCATGGCTGACCCTGCTGCTGCGCAACGCGCTACAGGCTATGTTGTCGGCGGTATTTCACCGTTGGGCCAAAAAAACCGGCATCGCACTGTTATAGACGAGTCTGCTTTGTTGTTTGAGAAGGTGTATGTCTCTGGCGGCCGTCGCGGGTTAGATATTGGGTTGGGCCCGCAGGATCTATGTGCTGCTACGGCCGGCCAGATGTTTTCTATAGCGCGAGATTAAGCGGGCCTGTATCCGAATTCGCTGCCGCGGGTGGAAACGATCTGTTTTCCGAGTGGAAGGAGCGCTAACGGAATCATTTTGAAGTTAGCGATTCCGAGGGGTATGCCAATAATCGTGAAGCACAGCATGATGCCTGTGATGATGTGCCCGAGGGCTAACCACCAGCCTGCAAAGATAACCCAAATGATGTTTCCCAGTGTGGAGAATGCTCCAGCAGTTGGTTTATCTATTACTGCTCGTCCGAAGGGCCACAGTACGTAGTTGGCCATCCTGAAGGAGGCAATTCCGAAAGGGATGGTCACAATGAGTAGGCAACAAATAATTCCGGCGATGGCGTAGGCGATGGCTAGTTCAATGCCTGCGAAGATAAGCCAAATAATGTTCAGTAAAGTGCGCATTCTTCTACTGTACGTGGTGGATCTACCAGTGTGTTTTTCAGTCTTTCATGCAAGGCTTACGATTGGTGTGTTCCTTGCACACACGCACATGATTTCATTTTCAGAAAGGGGCTTTGCGTCCCATGGGTTTATTCCGACGTAAGCAGACGGTATCGGCTATCCCTGCTGGGGTTACTGAGTATTGGTCAGATGAGGATACCTCTGTAGTTGTCTCTATCCCGTTTGATGCTTCTGGACGAGATGAGTCACACGTTGCCGATGATTTATCTAACGCAGTGATTGCAACTATCGGCGGGATTCAGTCTGGCGATTTTGGCCACTGCATTCCTGAAGGTGTTTCAGGGGCGAGGGTCAAAGTTGAGGTGAACACGGGCGGCACAGTTTTGGGTCCGCTGTCTTTGCATACGCTTGATATTCTGCGGGAACGCTTGGGTAAGTCTATGTCTATTGATGTAAAAACTGACCCACAGGCTGTTGAAGCTGCGGAAAAGGCTCGGGAAGAAGAAGCGAAGAAGCCTACGCCGGGCATGCCGGAACTTCCTAAATATGATGCTGACGGAAAGAAACTTTCGATTTGGCAGTCGATGAAGTTAGCTGCTGAGCAGCAGGCTCAGGCGGCAAACACCGCTTCTGATTCAGCTGCTTCAGTGTCTCCGCGTGAGGATTTGTCTCCTGCTGTCTTTACGTGGAATGAGACTGATGGCGCTTTGCGTGCCGATATTGTGGTGCTGGGTGAGGCTGGTGCAGACGCGCAGACTCAGGCTGATGTGTCGCATTTAGTTGAGCGGACGTTAGGTTCGCTCAATGCTGCAGAAACGTTAGCTGTAGTTCCTGATGGTGCTTCGGGGTACGACATTCAACTTACTGTTGCAGTCAATGAGGATGCGGCTGGTCCGCTTACTCTTGCGAAGCTTGAGCAAGGCGAGAATCAATTTGCTGGGACGCGAGTTGATTTTGTGGTGATTGTAGATTCTCGTTCAGCGATTGAAGAGATGATCGCTGAATAGTTGGTGTACGGGTGGGGCCTCATTATTGATGAGGCCCCACCCGTTGTATGTGTTGGGGTTTATGCCAGCAAACTTTCTTGGCGTCGTTCTAAGACTGCACCGCTCATAATGAGGATGCCGCTTAGTGCGAGGAGTAGCCCTACTGCCCCGTATTCCCCAAACTGGTTTTGCAGGCTGGGCAGGTAGTAGGGGTAAAGCGCTGGTATGACGATGGAGAGTGAGTAACCTAGACCGTATCCGGTTGATCGGACGTGTGTGGGGAATTTCTCTGAGAGGTACGCCCCGATTGGCCCGTATACGGACACGGTGAAGATTTGGAGTAGGACAACCCAGATGATTACTCCGCTTAGTGTTGTGGCTTCCCAGATGAACAGGTAGCTAGGTGGGGCAATGAGCGTGATGACGATGCCTGCAATGATGAAGAATTTTCGTCGTCCGAGGAAGGTTGATAGGTGTCCGCACGCCCACATTGATACTGCTGCGATTGCGGTCCCGTATAGCATGATCAGGGTTACTTGGGTGGGGGTCCATTGCTGTAGTGCGGTGAGTTGTCGTGTTACGACTGGGATCGTCATGTTTGCGATGATCCACAGCCCTGTCATGAGTAAGAAAATCCGTGCGAAGGTTCCTCGGTGTGTGCCGAGGGTGACTTCGCTCAGTGCAGTGGTTTTGATGCCTGTTGTGGGCGGTGTTGCGTGAAGTTGTCGAGCTGTGTCGGATTCTTTTACTTTGGCTAGGTAGATGCACATCATCACTGCTGCGAGTGTGGCTGATATGAGGAATGGGATTCTCCATCCCCATGCTGCGTACGTGTCTATGCCTAGCGTGGCGAGTAGCAGGAGTGTGAGGGCCGCGATTGTTACGTTGGCGAGCGGTGACATTGCCATGATTCCACCGCTTAGCGATCCTCTGTTGCGAGGGCGAGTCCATTCCATTGCGAGCGGAATGGCTGCGGAGTATTGTCCACCAAGGAATAGTCCGCCAAGGAACCGCATGATGATGACCCAGTAGAGTGTCCATGCACCCCAACTGGTGTGGTCGGGTACAAGGGCTATTGCGTAGGTTGTGAGTGAGATCCCTGCGAGTGTGACAACTGCAATGGTTTTGCGACCATACTTGTCTGCCACTGGCCCAAAGATGAGAGAGCCGAGTGGCCGTCCGATGAGTGTGGCGACAAAGACGAGTCCTGCTGTTTGGGCAAGGTTATCTTCGCCAAAGAGTTGTGCTGTTACCGGTGCTAACGCGATGACGGGAACGAAGATGTCGAACTGATCCACATAGTTTGCGGCGAGTGCTGATTTGACGGCCGCTTTTTTGGATTTTTCTTGATTTTCGTTGGTGGTTTTCCCGTTTTCGGGTAGCACTGTTGTAGGTATAGAAGTAGTCATAACTTCTCTCTTCCGTGCCGGCATGATCCGGTCTGGTGTGACGGTCGAAGCCGTGTCAGCTTCCTCTCAGCCCGGTTCGCCGGACTCCCGTGGGACGTTCATAGGCTAAATCACTTCATCGCACATGTGTGGATTTGTCTCATAATGCGCACACACGCATGTGTGGTGTTTATGGAACGCGTTTGAGCCATTCTTCGGTGCCGAACTTTTCGTTGACGAGTTCCGCCGCTCGGGCACGCTCGTGTTCGCTTACGTGTGATTCTGTTGTTTTGTAGCGGCTACGGAAGTGCTCGAGGAAGGCTTTAATGATTGCTTCGCGGGTCATTCCGGTTTGCGAACGTAATGGGTCGACCCGTTTTTTCGCTGATTTAATGCCTTTGTCTGATAGTTTTTCGCGGCCGATGCGTAGCACGTCAAGCATTTTGTTGGCGTCGATGTCGTAGCTCATGGTGACGTGGTGCAGAACCGTTCCACCGGCGAGCCGTTTTTGGGCTGCACCAGCAATTTTTCCGTGCTCTGAGGCGATATCGTTCAGTGGTTTGTAGACTGCTTTAATGCCGATTTCGGCGAGTGCGTCAATGACCCACTGATCGAGGAATTTGTAGGATTCTTCAAAGGTCATGCCATCTACGAGTGATTGTGGGACGATCAGCGAGTAGGTGATGGTGTTGCCTGGTTCTACGAACATAGCTCCGCCACCCGATATGCGTCGCACTACGGTCACGTCATGTTTGTTGGCTGCTTCTTCGTCGACTTCGTTGCGGTAGGACTGGAACGAACCAATAATGACGGCGTTAGAAGCCCACTCCCAGATGCGTAGCACTGGGCCGCGAGCGCCTGATTCCACAAATTCGGTTTGTGCTTGATCAAGGGCAACCTGCATTGGCGGGTGTGCTGGTTGGTCGTGGATGATGTCGAAGGTGTGGTCGTCCCACGTTGTTGCTTTACCTAATGCACGACGAGTGACTGTTGCTAGGGCACGTGAGTCGAACCCTAGCAGGGTCATGTCGTCGGTGATTGCCTCATCAACGGCTGAGCTTATCTGGGCAAAACTCGATTCGGCTGGGAGGCCATCAATTGCTTTGTTGAGGATGTCTAATGCGTGGTCAGGTTCTAAAAAGAAGTCACCACTGATTGCAACATTCGCGAGTTTGTCTTCAACAACGTCAAGGTCTATTGCTACGAGTTTTCCGCCAGGAACTTTATATTCTGCTCTCACCTAATCAAGGTTACGCCTGTACACGCATAGTTTTGGTGTGTGGTGCCTCACCGTCACACTGGTTTTACGCCGGCGTGTATGAGGCCGTAAATCGCAGAGTCGGTCAGGGCTTCCCATGATGCTTCAAGTATGTTTGGGCCAACACCCACAGTTGACCATGAGGTTTTTCCGTCTGTGGATTCGATGAGTACGCGAGTAATAGCGTCGGTGCCTTGTTCTTGGTCTAGGATTCGAACTTTGAAGTCAATGAGTTCAAATTTCGCGATTTCTGGGTAGACGCGCTCTAGGGCTTGGCGTAATGCTTGGTCGAGTGCGTTAACGGGACCGTTTCCTTCACCGGTGACGATGACGCGTTCTCCGCCGGAGGTTAGTTTCACGGTTGCTTCTGCGAGGGCTTCTGTTCCTCTACGCCCGGTTCGTTCTACGAGTGTTCGCCATGATTCGACTTGGAAGTATTCTGGGCGGGAGCCTGTGACTTCTTCAATGAGTACGAGTTCAAATGATGCGTCTGCTGCTTCGTAGGTGTAACCCTGCGCTTCGGCTTTTTTGATTCGGTTGGTTACTGCGGTGAGGATTTCTGGCCTACCGGAAAGGTCGAAGCCTAGTTCGCGTCCTTTGAGTTCGATAGAGGCTCGTCCGGCCATGTCAGAGACGAGCATGCGCATGTCGTTGCCCACACGTGTTGGGTCTGTGTGCTGGTACAGGTCTGCATCTACTTTGATTGCAGAGGCGTGCAATCCTGCTTTGTGCGCAAAGGCGCTGGCTCCCACATAGGGTTGACGGGCAAATGGGGAGATGTTTGTTATTTCTGAGATTGCATGTGACACCCAGGTGGCATCGTCTAGGTTTCCTTGTAAGACTTTGCGACCATACTTGAGTTCTAGGTTAGCTATTGTTGCTACGAGGTCGACGTTTCCGGTGCGTTCACCGTAACCGTTTATTGTGCCTTGGAAGTGTTCGCATCCGGCGTCGATAGCAGCGAGGGTGTTTGCGATTGCGCAACCTGAGTCGTTGTGTGCGTGCATTCCGAGAATGCCGTGTCCGGCTGTCGCTTGGTGGAGGTCGCCGACGATGTCTGTTACCCAGTGGGGCAGCATGCCACCGTTTGTGTCGCATAGGCAGACGACTTCAGCGCCTGCTTCAAATGCGGCCAGCACTGTGTTACGCGAATATGTGGGGTCGTACTGGTATCCGTCAAAGAAGTGTTCTGCGTCGATGAAGACGCGTCTTCCTTCTTGGGTGAGGAATGTGACGGTGTCCTCAATCATTTTCAGGTTTTCTGTGCCGTCTGTTTTCAACGCGCGTTCAACATGACGGATGTCTGATTTTGCGACGAGTGTAACCACTGGCGCTTCTGAGTTGAGGAGAGCGAGAACTTGCGGATCTTCAGCGGCACGCAAGCCTACTTTGCGGGTTGCTCCGAAGGCTGCGAGAACTGCATTTTTTAGGTTGAGTTCGTTTTTCGCTCGTGTAAAGAAGTCTGTGTCTTTGGGTACGGCACCCGGCCATCCACCTTCGATGAAGCCCACGCCTAGTTCGTCAAGAAGTGGCGCTATGGCGAGCTTGTCTGCGACCGAAAGGTTGATGCCTTCTTGTTGTGCGCCATCGCGTAGTGTCGTGTCGTATACGTGGAAGTTCACGGGTATCTCGTTTCACATGGTGGTGCGGGTACTCCAGTTGTCCCGCCATATTTTCCCACATGGTGGTGCGGTTGTGGCTAGCGTTGAACGGTGCGTTGTGTGCTTCTTCAACAAAAAAACCTCCCGAAATTGCGTGGGAGGTTTGCGCGCTTGGTGTGCAGCGGGTGTGCTGCTGTTCAAACGCGCTAAGCGATAATAATGACGTGCCACAGTGCCATGTCTCACATTCTTACACATGTGCATATATCTGCAAAGGCTGTCTCAGCATGTATCCCCGTTGCGCTAGTGGCATACACACAGAGGACTCTGCGAAGTTCGAAACATTCATTTTATATAAAAAGTCCCAATTTTATTAAAACAGAATTTTTTTATTTATCTGTTGTTACTGAGTAATAACAGGGAACATCATTGGTTACGTCACGGAAACAACCATTGGGTCAGCTCTTATGTTATATCGCGCACAGACTGACAACATAGCCGGTTTTAACTCTCTTGCTTCGCTGCCCGATGTCACAACCGCTATCGCTATTCTTGGCCCCATTCTCTGTGCATACAGCATCGGCATGCTCGCAGGTAAACGAAATGAGGCTTTACTAACTGAAACTGCTTAACCTCCACACACCTCAATAAAGCTGTGGGCCCCGAACAATATGTTCGGGGCCCACAATGCGTTTATGCGAGGCGGGTAAGCCAGCCGTGACGGTCTGGACGCCTACCGTTTTGAATGTCTGTAAGTTCCTCACGGATATCCATGGTGAACTTTCCAGGCTCACCATCATTAATGGCGATATCAAAAGTAGTGTCTGCTAAACGCCCAATAGGGGTAACCACTGCTGCTGTACCGCACGCAAAAGCTTCAGCAATTTCTCCCGACTCCAACATGGATTTCAGTTGTGTGAGTTGAATGCGCTCTTCAGTTACTTTTACTCCGCGATCTGCAATCAGTTGCAGAATCGAAGAACGAGTAATGCCATGAAGAATAGAACCCGACAAAGCAGGTGTTACAACGTCTCCGTTTGCTTTTACAAAGAACACGTTCATGCCACCGAGTTCTTCAATTGCTGGGTTATCAGTGCCATCAAGGAAACAAACCTGATCAAAGCCATGCTGCGCGGCCTGTGTTTGCGGCAATAACGAAGCCGCATAGTTACCACCACATTTAGCTTCACCCGTACCGCCGTGTCCAGCGCGCGCGTATTCTTGAGTGATCCAAATACTGACCGGTTTCACTCCACCCGAGAAGTATGGGCCAGCAGGTGAAGCGATAACAATATGCTCTGCCTCACGAGCTGGACGCACGCCCAAAAACGCTTCCGTTGCAATCATGAACGGGCGTAAATACAGCGAAGCTTCCTCTTGCGTCGGTATCCAGTCGATGTCCATGCGCACTAGCGCTGCTACAGACCCTAAAAAGTCCTGCACTGGAAGTTCTGGCAAAGCTAAGCGGTAGGCAGACCGAATGTAACGTTGTGCGTTTGCTTCAGGCCTAAAAGACCATACTGATCCGTCTGCGTGTTTGTACGCTTTGAGGCCTTCAAACACCTCTTGCCCATAATGAAGAACCGCAGCGGCAGGGTCAAGCTGTAACGGACCGTACTGTGTAACCCTGTGGTTAGCCCAACCTTGATCTGCATTCCATGACATCACAGACATGTGATCGGTAAAGACTGTACCGAACTTCGGGTTTGCTTTTAAAAGCTTCGCGTTCTTCAACAGACGACGGTGTATCAGTTGGGAACACTTCAAATCGTGATACTGCTTCCTCAAGGTTTATTGAGGGAGTTTCAAATTGAGAACTCATGTAGGGGCCTTTCACCGGACGACCTCGTGGTGTGTTGTGACTGCCATGTAGTAGTAACAGTCACAACACACAGTGGTCTCATTATAGGAGCCGAGTACACGCCCTCACGAAGATAATGCGATTAGCCGCGAACTCGCGCAGCGATATCTTCACCAACTTCAGCTGTTGACCGTACTGTACTTCCCCGTTCAACGAGGTCAGCAGCTACAGCTGCTTCTACAGTTTTGGATTCTTCTGCATAGCCGAGGTGATCAAGAAGCATTGCGACAGAAAGAACCGTTGCGGTTGGATCTGCTTTGCCTTGACCTGCAATATCTGGGGCGGAACCATGCACTGGCTCAAACATTGATGGAGCGGTTCGGTCTGGGTTGATGTTGGCCGAAGCCGCAAGGCCAATACCACCGGTGATAGCAGCAGCTTGGTCAGTCAGAATGTCACCGAATAGGTTATCGGTAACGATAACGTCGAAACGCGATGGGTTCGTCGTCAAGAATATTGTGGCTGCATCTACGTGAAGGTAGTCAGTTGTAACCTCTGGGAACTCAGCGTTAACGCGTTCTACTGTGCGTCGCCACAAGTGCCCAGCATGCACGAGGACGTTGTGCTTATGCACCAGCGTCACATGTTTACGCTCACGGGCAGCCGCGCGCGCGAATGCATCACGAACAACACGTTCAACACCGAACGCCGTGTTCACTGAAACTTCGTTTGCAACTTCTGCAGGAGTTCCTACACGAATAGCGCCACCATTACCGACGTATGGTCCTTCTGTGCCTTCCCGCACGACGACGAAGTCAATATCGCCAGGTTCTGCAAGAGGAGATTTCACACCCTCATACAGCTTCCCCGGGCGCAGGTTCACATAGTGGTCGAGTGTAAAACGTAGTTTGAGGAGCAGACCTCGTTCAAGAACACCAGATGGAACGCTCGGGTCGCCAATCGCGCCAAGCAGGATTGCGTCACGGGTTTTAATCGCGGCTAGATCCTCATCGGTTAATGTTTCGCCGGTTTCATGCCAGCGCTTTGCCCCAAGGTTGAAGTCTGTAGTGCTGAGTGAAACATCAGACTTAGCAAGTGCTGCTTCAAGTACTTGAAGTCCTTGCTCAACTACCTCAATACCGATTCCGTCACCTGCGATTACTGCAAGGTCGATGTTCTTCGTCATGAACTCATGTTAATCCCGCAGTCCATCTATCGGGATACCGTGACCACTATGTGATCACACTTGTGGTTGAACAGCCAAAACCTCTACACCCCAGAAACACGCAAGAGGCCTATAGCAGCAACCACTGCTATAGACCCCTAACGGAAAACAACGAACAACTTGCTACGCTGCGTTATTACCTACGATCAACGAGCGACGGAACCCTCAGCGCTTATGGCTCAGGTTCACAACGACCATTGCTCTACGGCAACAACTTGCTACGCTGCGTTATTACCTACGATCAACGAGCGACGGAACCTTCGACGTAGTCAGCGGTGTTGTCACCTTCGCGCTTGCTCCAAGCGAAAAGTTTACGAAGTTCACGACCTGTTGCTTCGATTGGGTGCGCTTCACCCTTCGCACGAAGTTCCTTGAACTCTGGCCCGCCAGCTTCTTGGTCATTGATGAAACGCTCAGCAAATGCACCGTTCTGAATGTCAGCAAGAACAGCCTTCATGTTCTCTTTAACTTCAGGGGTGATAACGCGTGGACCAGAAACATAGTCACCGTATTCAGCAGTGTCAGAAACGGACCAACGCTGCTTAGCGATGCCGCCCTCCCACATAAGGTCAACGATGAGTTTAAGTTCGTGAAGAACCTCAAAGTATGCAACCTGTGGCTGGTAGCCAGCTTCGGTAAGAACCTCAAAACCGTACTGAACGAGCTGTGATGCACCACCGCACAAAACAGCCTGCTCACCAAAGAGGTCAGTTTCGGTTTCTTCAGTGAAGGTTGTCTTGATGCCTGCTGCACGCAAACCACCAATTGCCTTACCGTACGACAGCGCAAGATCCCACGCTGCACCCGAAGCATCCTGCTCAACAGCAACGATCACTGGAACGCCACGGCCGTCAACGTATTCGCGACGAACAAGGTGCCCTGGACCCTTAGGCGCAACCATGAGGATGTCATGGCCAGCTTCTGGCTTAATGTATCCGAAACGGATGTTAAAGCCGTGACCGAATACCAACGCCGCTCCGTCTTGAAGGTTTGGCGCAATTTCTTCAGCATAGACAGTGCGCTGCACTTGGTCCGGGGTCAGGATGACAACAACGTCAGCCTCTGCCACTGCTTCGCCTACTGGCAAAACCTTGAGACCTTCGTTTTCTGCCTTCACAGCAGAAGAAGAACCTGGGCGAAGGCCAACGCGAACGTCTACGCCAGAGTCACGCAAGTTGAGTGCGTGCGCGTGCCCTTGGCTGCCGTAACCGATTACAGCAACCTTCTTGTTTTGGATGATCGACAGGTCTGCATCGTCGTCGTAGAAAAGTTCAGCCACCGGAGTGTCTCCTTATAAGTTTGATGTTTGACTTAAGTGTAAATGGGTTAGTTATTGCGCGTGGAGCGTTCCAAAGCGCGGTCA
Source organism: Timonella sp. A28 (assembly GCF_051200815.1). Taxonomy (GTDB): domain Bacteria; phylum Actinomycetota; class Actinomycetes; order Actinomycetales; family Cellulomonadaceae; genus Timonella. The sequence goes on from NZ_CP195159.1 coordinate 1,147,854, forward strand.
GTCATGGAACGTGGGCCGCGACTAATAGCGACTGTTCCAGATTTCACGATTTCGCGAATACCGTACGGTTCAAGTGCGTTCAACAACGCAGCAAGTTTGTCTGGGTTCCCCACTGCTTCAATAGTGACCGCGTCTGGCACGACGTCGACGACATGAGCCCTGAACAACTGCACTACTTCAACAACACCGGAACGCGTTGCTGCGTCTGCACGCACTTTTACGAGCATAAGTTCACGCTGAACTGCTGATTGTGGTTCTAATTCAACAATCTTGATGACGTTAATGAGTTTGTTGAGCTGCTTGGTGACTTGTTCCAAAGGCAACTCATCTACATCAACAACAACCGTTACGCGAGAAAGCTCTTCATGTTCGGTTGGCCCAACAGCAAGAGAGTGGATGTTGAAGGATCGTCGAGCAAACAAACCGGCAATTCGGGTAAGAACACCTGGCTTGTTTTCTACAAGAACGGAGAGGGTGTGACGTGACATTGGTGTATTCCTCTCTTAGTCTTCACGATCCCACGCAGGAGAAATCCCGCGGGCGTACTGGATGTCGTCATTTGATACGCCTGCCGCAACCATCGGCCACACCATGGAGTTACGTGACACATTGAAATCGACAAGAACAGGCACGTCATTTATTTCTTCGGCACGTTTGATCGCAGCATCAACTTCGTTCGCATGCTCAACACGAATACCTACACAGCCATAGGCGTCTGCAAGCTTTACAAAGTCTGGAACGCGGCGGGTTCCATGACCAGTGTGCAGGTCTGTGTTTGAATACCGTTCGTTATAGAACAGTGTTTGCCACTGACGGACCATACCCAACGAAGAGTTGTTGATAAGTGCAACCTTGATCGGTATGTCGTTGATGGTGCAGGTGGCAAGCTCTTGGTTTGTCATTTGGAAGCAACCATCACCATCGATCGCCCACACAGTTCGGTCAGGTTGACCAACTTTTGCACCCATTGCGGCAGGAATAGAGAATCCCATCGTCCCTAAACCACCAGAGTTAATCCACGTATTTGGACGCTCATACTTGATGAACTGCGAAGCCCACATTTGGTGCTGCCCAACACCCGCAACATAAATAGAATCTGGGCCTGAAATTTCTGACAGGCGCCCTAAAACATGTTGTGGGGCAAGGAGCCCATCGTTGGTTTCGGTATATCCCAGCGGGTAAGTCTGGCGCCACGAGTTAATTTGGTTCCACCAGCCTTCAACATCTGGCTTACCGTTTTTCTCGTGTTCGCGAGTAAGTTCAGGAAGAAGGTCAGTAATAACTTCTTTTAGATCGCCCACGATAGGCACATCAACAACACGATTCTTCCCGATCTCTGCGGGGTCTATATCCGCATGAACGATGGTTGCATGTGGTGCAAACGAATCAAGCTTTTCCTGTTACGCGGTCGTCAAAACGTGCACCCAAAGCAACAATAAGATCAGCTTTTTGGAGTGCAGCAACTGCGGGCACCGTCCCGTGCATGCCTGGCATACCCAAGTGTTGTGGGTGAGAATCAGGTAATGCACCACGTGCCATGAGCGTCGTAACGACTGCTGCGCCAGAAAGATCTGTAAGTTTACGCAAGTGTTCTGCTGCGCCAGATCGGATGATTCCTCCACCAACATACAAGACTGGACGTCGAGCAGTCGCTAGAAGGCGAGCAGCTTCCTTAATTTGCTTACTGTGCGGTTTTGTTACTGGGTGGTATCCAGGCAAGTTGATGTCTTGCGGCCAAGAAAAGGTTGTCTCTGTTTGCATCGCCGATTTTGCGATGTCAACCAGAACTGGTCCCGGACGACCTGTCTGCGCAATGTGGAAAAGCTTCCGCAATTGTGCGCGGAATTTCTGCTGGATCAGTTACAAGAAAATTGTGTTTTGTAACCGGGAGAGTAATGCCAACAATGTCAGCCTCTTGGAAAGCGTCTGTTCCAATAAGTGACGCACCCACCTGCCCTGTGATAGCAACCAGCGGGATTGAATCCATGTTTGCGTCAGCGATGGGGGTGACAAGATTAGTTGCACCCGGCCCAGACGTAGCCATGGTGACTCCGACTCGACCCGTTGCATGTGCATATCCTGCAGCAGCGTGCCCGCCGCCTTGCTCATGACGAACCAAAATGTGACGGACTTTTTTTGAATCCATCAGTGGGTCATATGTCGGCAGTATCGCTCCGCCTGGAATACCGAAGACGACGTCCACGCCTACTTCTTCTAGTGACCTAATGATCGATTCAGCGCCTGTGCATTTCTCTGATGACACAGCGCCTTGTGAAGAGCGCGCTATGGCGGCCGGAGTTGGAGCAGGTTTGGGTGCCTGCGGCTTTGCCGCTGGCGTCTCACCCTGGACCATGTGGTTCTCCTGTTTCTCTAACTATTGTGGAGTTATGGGCAGCGGGTCTTGCTCATTAGGACATCGTGTGCCTTTGGCGTGCACCTCAGGCGGGCAATGCATGTACTAGTTCCTTTTGCCTTTTGAGCCAGAAACCTCATGTCATTTTCTTGTGACATGAAAAAACCCTCCACACCGGTGAGGTGTCTGGGAGGGTAAGCGCGTTGACAAGACTTAACGTGTTAGCTCGGCCAACGCGCTAGATAACGACTAGAAGAATTGTGTAACGCATAGAAGCAGAGTACGCCTCTACCACTCCTGTTGTCACACTTCATCCCGACAGTCTCACATTCTAAGACTTGAGATTCATTCTGTGGACGCGTCAGATAGAAGGAAAACCGCACAGATAAAGGCTTTCCTCGTGCATTACCGCGACAAAACATGTGTGGGGCCTTCTGAACTATTCAGAAGACCCCACACATAACAACGTCAAGACGTCGACGACTCGTAATCGTCCTCAAGGATGCTCATCAGAATCACATCGCAATAGTTTTCACCATCGAAATGCGCATCACGGAGCACGCCCTCTTGCACAAACCCCAACGACTCATACAACATCCGCGCACGCGGATTAATGCTGAGCACGTCCAACGACAACCGGTGCAAACCAGCGCCATGAGGTTGTGGCGAAAACGCAAAATCTAAGACCAAAGAAATCGCTTCACGTCCGTACCCTCGGCCACGATATTGAGGCAAGGACTGCAACCGCATATTTGCGCTACGTGCAATGTCATCAATCTCGTTGATGACAATCTCCCCAATCATTTCATCGCTCACAGTCCCTTCTTTAGTGACCGCAAGTGATGTCATAGCAAAGTCGTATCGTCCGTCGCGCGATGAAACCGTTTGTGTCCACTCATCGATTTCTTCACGCGTGAATGTACGGTGAGTCCCAGTGAGGCGCATAGATTCATCGTCTTGCAACGACTCCCACATGCGCTGCGCATCTTTTGCTTCAATGGGACGCAACCGTACAAGCTCACCAACGATCTCTGGTCCACGAGTCATCTCAAGAACCAATCCGTTCCAAAACAAGTTCACGAACTCGTCCAGCGTCAGCCTGACCCTTGGTTGCTTTCATAACCGCACCGATGATCGCACCGATTGGGCCCATGTTTCCAGACTTCACCTTTTCGACGATGTCTGGCTGTGCTGCAAGAGTCTCATCAATAACAGTAAGAAGAGCTCCGTCGTCCGAGACAACTTCAAGTCCTTTTGCGACAACGATCTCTTCAGGGTTACCTTCACCGGCAAGCACTGCTTCAAGGACTTGACGCCCAATTTTGTCGTTGATGCGCTTTGAATCAACGAGTGCTTGCAGTTCTGCGATCTGCTGCGGAGTTACTTTAACGTCGCCAAGATCAATTTCTTGTTCCTTGGCACTACGAGACAGCGGCCCCATCCACCATTTACGTGCGGCCGCAGGAGCAGCACCAGCAGCAACAGTTGCTTCGATAAGTTCAAGAGCACCAGCGTTGATCACATCGCGCATTTCAACATCGCTGAAACTCCACTCAGTGATTAGCCTGCGGCGCTTCACTGCTGGAAGTTCCGGTAACCCTGCCCGGATTTCTTCAACCCATTCACGGCTTGGTGATACAGGAACAAGATCCGGTTCTGGGAAGTAGCGGTAGTCATCTGCGTCTGACTTTTCACGACCAGAGCTGGTTGTGTTGTCGTCTTCATGCCAGTGACGAGTCTCTTGAATAACTTTTTCGCCAGCATCCAAAATTGCTGCTTGGCGTTCAATTTCATAGCGAACCGCACGTTCGATGGAACGGAAAGAGTTCACGTTCTTGGTCTCGGTGCGGGTTCCTAGCGGTGCTTCTGGGTTAGCTCGAAGCGACAGGTTCACGTCTGCTCGTACGTTTCCGCGTTCCATGCGTGCTTCAGATACTTCTAATGCACGGAAAATGTCACGCAAGGCCTGTACGTATGCACGCGCCACTTCTGGTGCTCGCTCGCCAGCACCCGTAATTGGGCGTGTCACGATCTCTACAAGTGGAATTCCTGCACGGTTGTAGTCGATCAACGAATACTCTGCGCCTTGAATACGCCCTGTTGAACCACCGACGTGTGTGTTTTTACCAGCGTCTTCTTCCATGTGAGCACGTTCAATCTCAACACGGAAAATCTCGCCATCCTCAAGTTCTACATCGAGGTAGCCGTCATAAGCGATTGGCTCATCGTACTGCGATGTTTGGAAGTTCTTTGGGACGTCTGGGTAGAAGTAGTTTTTGCGTGCAAAACGGCATGTCTCTGCAATTTTGCAGTTCAACGCTAAACCAATTTTGATTGCGTCTTCTACTGCTTTTCCATTCACCACAGGTAATGCGCCGGGAAGCCCGAGCGACACGGGGGTAACTTGAGTGTTGGGCTCTCCACCGAACTCAACTTCAGCGGCGCAGAACATTTTGGTACGTGTACCAAGTTCTACGTGCACTTCGATGCCAAGTACTGGATCATATTTTGCGACAGCGTCGTCAAAATAAACGAGATCTACAATGCCGCTCATTAGTTGGCCTCCACGGTTGGTGCTTGGTTCAAGAGTGGACCGCCCCATTTGCGCTCTAAAGCTGCTTCAAGTGCTGCTCCGACTCGATACATGCGTGCGTCTTCACGTATCGGTGCAAGGATTTGGAATCCTACGGGCATTCCGTCATCTGAAAGACCATTAGGAAGTGACATACCTGGCACGCCTGCAAGGTTAGCTGGAATTGTTGCTATGTCGTTAAGGTACATGGCTAGTGGATCGTCAAGCTTTTCACCAAATTTGAATGCTGTTGTTGGGGCAGTCGGTGAAATAAGGATGTCCGCTTTTTCGAATGCCGCATTAAAGTCGCGTTGGATGAGCGTACGAACTTTTTGAGCAGATCCGTAGTACGCGTCGTAGTAACCAGACGACAACGCATATGTTCCGATAATGATGCGTCGTTTTACTTCGTCACCAAAACCGGCGCCACGAGTAGCTGACATGACGCGCTCTGCAGTAACGGGACCTTCTGTAGGTTCAACACGTAAACCAAAACGCATGCCATCAAACTTTGCGAGGTTTGAGGACGCTTCAGCTGGCATGATGAGGTAGTAGGCTGCTAACGCGTGTTCAAAGCTTGGGCAAGAAACTTCAACGATTTCTGCTCCAGCCGCACGTAACAGTTCAACGGATTCGTCGAAGCGAGCTTGTACGCCTTCTTGGTAGCCTTCGCCGCTGAGCTCTTTAACAATTCCCACACGCACACCGGTCAGGTCACCTTGAGCACCTTCGCGTGCTGCAGCAACATACCCGGTTTGTGGTTCAGGTAAGGACGTGGAGTCTTTAGGGTCATGTCCGCCAATGAGCTCGTGCAGCAGGGCCGAGTCCATAACTGTGCGAGTTACTGGGCCTGCCTGGTCAAGCGAAGAAGCCATAGCGATAAGACCATAACGAGAAATTGAGCCGTATGTTGGTTTAACACCAACCGTTCCCGTTACCGCACCTGGCTGACGAATCGATCCACCTGTGTCTGTACCGATTGCTAGAGGAGCTTCAAACGCTGCAAGTGCTGCTGCGGAGCCTCCACCAGAACCACCGGGGATTCGTTCAATATCCCACGGGTTTAAGGTACGACCGTATGCTGAGTGCTCTGTGGAAGAACCCATAGCGAATTCGTCCATGTTGGTTTTACCAAGGATTGGAAGTTTTGCTTCTTTGATTTTTTCGACGAGTGTCGCATCGTATGGAGGGATCCAGCCCTCAAGCATTTTTGATCCTGCGGTAGTTTGCACACCGTCAGTAACAACAACGTCTTTGACCGCAATAGGAACACCAGCTAGCGGGTGTAGCTGTGCGCCTTCGGCACGTAGCTTGTCTACCTCTGCGGCTGTGGCGAGTGCATCGTCTGCTGTAACAACGATGAAAGAGTTGATGGTCTCATCGATAGCAGCAATTCGGTCTAGGAAAGCTTGCGTTACTTCAACGGAAGTCAATTCTCCGGATTGAAGTTTTTCAGCGATCTGCTCTGCTGAGAGTTTGATGATTTCTGACATTCCTATTCCTCCCCTAGGATCTGCGGTACTAGGAACTTACCTTCGTCGCTTGCAGGTGCAGCTGCTAATACTTTGTCGCGATCAAGAGGGGTTACTGGGGTGTCGTCACGAAAGACATTAGTAAGTGGAATTGGGTGGCTTGTTGCAGGAACATCAGGAGTCGCAACAGTGTTGACTTGTGCAACAGAGTTAACGATAACTTCGAGTTCTCCCGCTAAACGATCTAGCTCTTCGGGCCGCAAGTCGATGCGTGCAAGCGCAGCTACGCGCGCGACCTCATCACGAGAAATAGTGGACATGGGTCCATTCTAGTTTGTTTTACACGCGTATTTGGTTATGTTTCATGTTAGAAATAGCGCTGTTTCTTTGCTGCGGTTTTACTTTGTCGATCGAGTCGAGGTTATCCAGCACCCCAATCACCGATTCGCCACGGCTGATCGGCTTTCTCTCGCTTTAGATAGAAGGTCCATCCATAGATACTTCCTCTATCCATTGATATGTCAGTTACTGTTGTAAAAAAATCTACTTGAACTGAGCCCGTAAGCTGATCACTGGACAGCCTTTCGTTCGTAACGTTAACAGCATGCATCTGTGGGAGATGCGGGATAATACCGGCTGGACCAGCCCATACATCATAAAAATATTCCATGTTTCGCTGTTCAAAGTATTGCTTGTCACGCACGTTTACCGCACTAAAGGCAGATAGCACCGCACGAGTGGGCGTTTCGTCTGCATCAAAGTAATCAATGTGTATATTGCTACGCGGTCCGCTGCTAATCACATATGTGCCAACAAGAATTCCCACTATAAGAAACACGCATACAGCGATGAGCGCATGCATCAATGAGACAGTGCAACGATTTTTTGTAGCATCAACGCCTTGCTCAACTGAAGAAGAAATGTCCTGATTGACCATAGGGGAATAATACACACAGCATGCGTGGTTTCATTAGGCATTCTCCCTATATAAACACGTCAGGCCCCACCGTTGTGGTGGGGCCTGGCGTGTTATGTGTGTGTCGGCTGTGTCCTACTCTCCCACACCATTGCTAGTGCAGTACCATCGGCGCTGTCAGGCTTAGCTTCCGGGTTCGGAATGGGGCCGGGCGTTTCCCTGACGCTATGACAGCCGTACGTTTTGTTCACCATCGTTTCACCCCGTGTGTGTTGGGGTGGTGGGTCGTGGTGTGGGAGCTGGGTAGTGGACGCGTGCAGTAAGTGTGTGTGTGTTGTTAGGTTGTTGGCGTATTAGTACCGGTCAGCTGCGACAGTCGTTAGTCCTGTCTTCCACGTCCGGCCTATCGACCCACTGGTCTGGTGGGTGCCTTCACAACAATTGTTGTTGGAAACCTTATCTTGAAGCAGGCTTCCCGCTTAGATGCTTTCAGCGGTTATCCCTTCCGAACGTAGCTAACCAGCCATGCACCTGGCGGTACAACTGGCACACCAGAGGTTCGTCCGTCCCGGTCCTCTCGTACTAGGGACAGGTCTTCTCAAGTTTCCTGCGCGCGCAGCGGATAGGGACCGAACTGTCTCACGACGTTCTAAACCCAGCTCGCGTACCGCTTTAATGGGCGAACAGCCCAACCCTTGGGACCTACTCCAGCCCCAGGATGCGACGAGCCGACATCGAGGTGCCAAACCATGCCGTCGATATGGACTCTTGGGCAAGATCAGCCTGTTATCCCCGGGGTACCTTTTATCCGTTGAGCGACCACGCTTCCACAAGCCATGGCCGGATCACTAGTTCCGACTTTCGTCCCTGTTTGACCTGTCAGTCTCACAGTCAAGCTCCCTTGTGCACTTACACTCGCCACCTGATTGCCAACCAGGCTGAGGGAACCTTTGAGCGCCTCCGTTACATTTTAGGAGGCAACCGCCCCAGTTAAACTACCCACCAGGCACTGTCCCTGAACCCGATTAGGGTTCGAGGTTGAGGTATCCGAAACCACAAGAGTGGTATTTCAACGATGACTCCACACACACTAGCGTGCATGCTTCATAGTCTCCCACCTATCCTACACATGTAATACCGAATACCAATACCAAGCTATAGTAAAGGTCCCGGGGTCTTTCCGTCCTGCTGCGCGTAACGAGCATCTTTACTCGTACTGCAATTTCGCCGAGTTTATGGTTGAGACAGCGGAGAAGTCGTTACGCCATTCGTGCAGGTCGGAACTTACCCGACAAGGAATTTCGCTACCTTAGGATGGTTATAGTTACCACCGCCGTTTACTGGGGCTTAAATTCTCAGCTTCACCACCAAAGGTGGTTGACCAGTCCTCTTAACCTTCCAGCACCGGGCAGGCGTCAGTCCGTATACATCGACTTGCGTCTTCGCACGGACCTGTGTTTTTAGTAAACAGTCGCTTCTCCCTGGTCTCTGCGACCCCGATCCGCTCAACACAGCGTGTGTGTATCACGGTTGGGGCCCCCCTTCTCCCGAAGTTACGGGGGCATTTTGCCGAGTTCCTTAACCATAATTATCTCGATCGCCTTAGTATTCTCTACTTGATCACCTGAGTCGGTTTGGGGTACGGGCGGCTAACACCTCGCGTCGAGGTTTTTCTTGGCAGCAGAGGATCACCAACTTAACCCCATCAGATCTCACCCTTAATAAGTCCCGGATTTACCTAAGACTTGAGCTACATCCTTGGCCGTCGTCTACCATCGCGACGGTTTGGCTACCTTCCTGCGTCACCCCTGTTCATACGCTCACGCCACACCACGCCACACCCAGCACACATCACCACACACAACCCGAAGGCTATGCATGCGTCAGTGTGGGAGGTGTTTTATAGTGTTTTGTGTTGGGCGGTGTTTCACCGGTACTAGAATATCAACTAGTTGTCCATCGACTACGCCTGTCGGCCTCGCCTTAGGTCCCGACTAACCCAGGGCAGATTAACTTGACCCTGGAACCCTTGATCATTCGGCGGACGGGTTTCTCACCCGTCTTTCGCTACTCATGCCTGCATTCTCACTCGTGTAGTCTCCACCACTGGGTTACCCCGCAGCTTCATCGCCCACACGACGCTCCCCTACCCATCCACACACCTGAACCCACAAGGGGCTAGGTACATATGTGAATGCCACAGCTTCGGCGGTGTACTTGAGCCCCGCTACATTGTCGGCGCAGAATCACTTGACCAGTGAGCTATTACGCACTCTTTCAAGGGTGGCTGCTTCTAAGCCAACCTCCTGGTTGTCTATGCAACTCCACATCCTTTCCCACTTAGCACACGCTTAGGGGCCTTAGCTGGTGGTCTGGGCTGTTTCCCTCTCGACTACGGAGCTTATCCCCCGCAGTCTCACTCCTACACTCTGACTTACCGGCATTCGGAGTTTGGCTAACGTCAGTAACCTGGTGAGGCCCATCGGCTATCCAGTAGCTCTACCTCCGGTAAGAAACATGTAAGGCTGCACCTAAATGCATTTCGGGGAGAACCAGCTATCACGAAGTTTGATTGGCCTTTCACCCCTACCCACAGGTCATCCCCCCAGTTTTCAACCTAGGTGGGTTCGGTCCTCCACGCGGTCTTACCCGCGCTTCAACCTGCCCATGGGTAGATCACTTCGCTTCGGGTCTAGACCCAGCGACTCATTCGCCCTATTCAGACTCGCTTTCGCTACGGCTGCCCCACACGGGTTAACCTTGCCACTGAGCACTAACTCGCAGGCTCATTCTTCAAAAGGCACGCCGTCACCCCAACGAGGGAGGCTCCGACGGATTGTAAGCACATGGTTTCAGGTACTATTTCACTGCCCTCCCGGGCTACTTTTCACCATTCCCTCACGGTACTGATCCGCTATCGGTCATTAGGTAGTATTTAGGCTTACGAAGTGGTCTTCGCAGATTCACACGAGATTTCTCGGGCCCCGTGCTACTTGGGATCCCACGACACAGGTATACATGTTTCAGTTACGGGGGTATCACCCTCTACGCCACTCTTTCCCAAGAGTTTCACCTACACGCATACTTGATAACTGTGTGTTCAAACGGCAGCTTGAACCACGTGGTCCCACAACCCCATACACGCAACCCCTGCCGGGTATCACACGCATATGGTTTGGCCTTATCCGCTTTCTCTCGCCAATACTCACGGAATATCTTTTCCTGCCGGTACTGAGATGTTTCACTTCCCGACGTTCCCTCTACCTTGCCTATATATTCAGCAAGGAGTACCCCAACATGACTTGGGGTGGGTTTCCCCATTCGGACACCCTCGGATCACAGCTCGTTTGCCAACTCCCCGAGGCTTATCGCAGGCTACAACGTCCTTCATCGGCTCCTAATGCCAAGGCATCCACCATGTGCTCTTAAAAACTTAACAAAACACAAAAAATTTCATACAAAATCACAGACACCAAAAAAGACATAAAATCATTTTTTGATTAGATGCTCGCGTCCACTATCCAGTTCTCAAACAACGACCACACCCACACAAACAACCACCACCATCAAGCAGCGTCATCCATGCGACATGGCTAAAACCTCACACCCTTCCCCACACACGCACGAACGCGCACATAAGAAAACCGGGTTGATGTTTCATAACCCAACAGTGTGTTTGACCCCAACCACCCACGCCCGCACACTTCCACCAACCCCACAAAAAGAGTCAGGTACTACGTGCACACGCACATGATCAAGGAATGCTTGTCAATGTTCCACCCATGAGCACAACCACTAGAACACTCGCCTAGCGCATTGCATATGCTCCTTAGAAAGGAGGTGATCCAGCCGCACCTTCCGGTACGGCTACCTTGTTACGACTTAGTCCCAATCGCCAATCCCACCTTCGACGACTCCCTCCCACAAGGGGTTAGGCCATCGGCTTCGGGTGTTACCAACTTTCGTGACTTGACGGGCGGTGTGTACAAGGCCCGGGAACGTATTCACCGCAGCGTTGCTGATCTGCGATTACTAGCGACTCCGACTTCATGGGGTCGAGTTGCAGACCCCAATCCGAACTGAGACCGGCTTTTTGGGATTCGCTCCCCCTCACGGGATCGCAGCCCTTTGTACCGGCCATTGTAGCATGCGTGAAGCCCAAGACATAAGGGGCATGATGATTTGACGTCATCCCCACCTTCCTCCGAGTTGACCCCGGCAGTCTTCCATGAGTCCCCACCATAACGTGCTGGCAACATAGAACGAGGGTTGCGCTCGTTGCGGGACTTAACCCAACATCTCACGACACGAGCTGACGACAACCATGCACCACCTGTACACCAGTCCGAAGAGGCGACTATCTCTAGCCGTTTCCGGTGTATGTCAAGCCTTGGTAAGGTTCTTCGCGTTGCATCGAATTAATCCGCATGCTCCGCCGCTTGTGCGGGCCCCCGTCAATTCCTTTGAGTTTTAGCCTTGCGGCCGTACTCCCCAGGCGGGGCACTTAATGCGTTAGCTACGGCGCGGAACTCGTGGAATGAGCCCCACACCTAGTGCCCAACGTTTACGGCATGGACTACCAGGGTATCTAATCCTGTTCGCTCCCCATGCTTTCGCTCCTCAGCGTCAGTTGCGGCCCAGTGACCTGCCTTCGCCATCGGTGTTCCTCCTGATATCTGCGCATTCCACCGCTACACCAGGAATTCCAGTCACCCCTACCGCACTCTAGCCTGCCCGTACCCACCGCAAGCCCAACGTTAAGCGTTGGGTTTTCACGGCAGACGCGACAAACCGCCTACGAGCTCTTTACGCCCAATAATTCCGGACAACGCTTGCGCCCTACGTATTACCGCGGCTGCTGGCACGTAGTTAGCCGGCGCTTCTTCTGCAGGTACCGTCACTTTCGCTTCTTCCCTACTGAAAGGGGTTTACAACCCGAAGGCCTTCATCCCCCACGCGGCGTCGCTGCATCAGGCTTTCGCCCATTGTGCAATATTCCCCACTGCTGCCTCCCGTAGGAGTCTGGGCCGTGTCTCAGTCCCAGTGTGGCCGGTCGCCCTCTCAGGCCGGCTACCCGTCGTCGCCTTGGTAGGCCATCACCCCACCAACAAGCTGATAGGCCGCGAGCCCATCCCTCACCGAAAAAATCTTTCCACCCACAAAAGATGCCTCTATGGGTCGTATCCAGTATTAGCCACCGTTTCCAATGGTTATCCCGAAGTAAGGGGCAGGTTACTCACGTGTTACTCACCCGTTCGCCACTAATCAAAAAAGTGCAAGCACCCTTCATCATCGTTCGACTTGCATGTGTTAAGCACGCCGCCAGCGTTCGTCCTGAGCCAGGATCAAACTCTCCATGAAAAAATAAAATCCATAGACACCAACACCACGCACGGGAAAACGCACGACAGCATCAGCACTAAAATTTGAAACCAGCATCCAAAAAAACAACTAGCATCAAAAAACACACCCACACAACGTGCACGCATGTTCCTTCAAAACCAGAATCATTAAACAATAAAAGAAATGTTTAACAACAAAAAAACATTTTTGAATACCAAAAATAAAAACGAACATCACCACAGCACATGAAACCCACCCATCTAAAGCAGGAAACACACACCACAACAATGCCCTAATGGCATCAACAATCAAACACACTATTGAGATATCAAACAACAACCACACACCATCAAAACCCAGCCAAACAAACCGGCCAAACCCATCCGGGGCAACCTCTCAAACCTACCAGACCCACACCAACCAGTCAAACTCAGTATCAGTTGAAAAACTGAAACCAACATCTAACTAAAGAAGTGAAAGAACCTCAATAAGATTGAGAAGAAACGGCCCGCTGTGCGAACCGGGTATTAACCTTACCCCATCCATGCCCTCAACTCAAACCAAGATTTAAGAAGAAAACCAACGAGATAAACACCCACGCTCAGCGCGCTCACACAACATTACAGCCACGTATAGCCTCACCGCCACCGGCAAACACGTGACCCCAAACACAGGCCAACAATGCGCCTACCGACACCCAGTCATATTTATTCAGCTACAGCTTCCGGCCCACCTGCTAGCAAAGAAACAAAGCCTGCCTCATCCAAAATCCGAAGCCCCAGTTCAATCGCTTTAGCTTCTTTCGAACCCGCGTTTTCTCCAACCACCACAAAATCGGTTTTCTTCGATACCGACCCGGCAGCTTTACCACCCCGCGAAATGATTGCCTCTTTTGCACCATCACGCGAGAATCCCTCAAGTCCACCAGTTACAACAACTGTCAAACCCTCCAATGTGCGAACAACAGACTCATCGACTTCGTCCTCCAACGAAACACCTGCCGCACGCCATGCATCAACAATGGCTTCATGCCATTCTTCAGCGAACCATTCCTTCACTGAGACAGCAATCGTCGAACCGACGCCCTCAACAGCAGCAAGCTCCTCAAGTGACGCCTCACGAATACGATCCAACGAAACAAACTGAGTCGCTAAAGCACGCGCTGCAGTAGGTCCAACGTGACGTATCGACAATGCAACAAGCACCCGCCACAAAGGCTGCTTCTTAGCTTTTGCCAACTCCTCAAAAAGTTTGATCGTTGTTGCAGTAGGTGCCGACGGCTTTTTCGCTGTCGCTATCGAATAAAAGTACGGCAACAGTTCCCACTTATTACCCGACTTCAGTTTCCGCTCACGCCACACAACAACATCACGCAACTGCGAACGTAACTGCGAAGATTCATCTGCAAGATCAAACAACTGAGCTTCAGAAGTTAACACCGGAATTAACGGCCGCAGTTGCTCATCGATACCTTCCGGCCCCATCAGCTCACTTTGAGCAGCACGCTGCGCCAAAATATGAGGAGGCGTAGAAGAATCAGGGTCACACAAAGCCACCGCGGCTTCCCAACCCAACGCCTCAATATCAAAACCAGAACGGGCACCAATAGCAAAAACTCGTTCACGCAATTGCGAAGGACATGACTGAGCGTTAGGACATCTCAAGTCCTTGTCGCCCTCTTTAGCTTCTCGAATCTCCGACCCACACGAAGGACAATGCGTTGGCGCCTCCCACTGTGGCAAACCTGCAGGACGCAGCTCTGGAACCGCACCCAAAATCTCTGGGATCACATCCCCCGCTTTCCTGATAACAACAGTGTCACCAGGGCGAACATCCTTACGTTTTACCTCATAAAAATTATGAAGAGTAGCCATAGAAACCGTCGAACCAGCCACAACAACCGGTTCCATTTGACCGAATGGAGTTACACGTCCAGTCCTACCGACATTAACCAAAATATCGAGGAGCTTAGTGGTCACTTCCTCAGGAGGATACTTAAACGCAATAGCCCAGCGTGGTGCACGACTAGTAGCACCTAACCGGTTTTGTGAAGAAAACTCGTCAACCTTAATAACAAAACCATCAAGCTCATGCTCGACGTCATGACGATGCTCACCGTAATAATCAATCTTCGCAGCCACCGCATCCAAGCCATGTTCAACAGAATTATGGCTAGATACCGGGATACCCCACTGCGCATACAACGCATAAACATCCGACTGACGAACAAGAGTAACTGGAGCTGGGCCATCCCACTCCAAAGCGCCAACGCCATGGGCGTACATCGACAACGAACGTGACGCAGTGATGCGAGGATCTTTCTGCCGCAACGAACCAGCCGCCGCGTTACGTGGATTCGCAAAGACCTTACCGCCCGCAGCAGTTTGCGCGTCATTCAACGCTTCAAAATCAGCGACAGACATGAAAACCTCACCGCGGATTTCCACCAATTTCGGATGAGAAGCTGCATCACCCTGAAGTTTCTGCGGAACAGATCGAATCGTGCGCACATTCAACGTGACATCTTCGCCGGTACGACCGTCACCGCGAGTTACTGCACGGACTAAAACGCCGTCTTCATAAACCAGCGAAATAGCAAGACCATCAATTTTGACCTCACACAAATATGAGACATCCACGGAACCAAGTTCTGAATGCACACGATCAGCCCACGCCGATACCTCATCAAAAGTAAAAGCATTATCAAGCGACAGCATTCGCTGCACGTGATTGACTTCCCCAAATTCTGTGGTGAAACCACCACCAACCTTTGAGGTAGGCGAACCTGCAGGTACCTCCCCCATACGGTCTTCCAACGCAGCAAGTTGTTTCAACAGTTCATCAAAATCCGCATCAGGGATCGAAGACTCACCGGAAATGTAGTAATCAAACTGGTAGCCGCGAACGACAGCCGCCAACTTTTCCCACTGCTCCATAAGCGTCGCTGCGGTAGCGCCCCCGTGTAATAGGGCAGCGGCCGACGAGGTCTCCGCGGAAACACCTTGTGCTACTTCGCCATGGGTAGGAACGACAGGTTCTTGCTCATTCATCACGCTCCCTATTTTCCACGCCCCACTGACATCATGCACACAGCGAAACGTAAAAATTTAAGTAGCACAGACAGATAGGCTGAACACATGACGTTTAATGAAGGCATACTGTCCGGAGATCACACCCCAGACCCCTACATGTGGTTAGAAGAAGTTGACGGACACGCAGCCCTCACCTGGGTGCGCGAACAAAATGACACGGTAAACAGCACCATCGCTGCCACACATAGCTTTAAAAACACCAACAGTGACATCCTTGAAGTGCTTGATTCAGACGACAAAATCGCTATGGTCTCAGCCGCCGGAGACTACCTCTACAATTTTTGGCGCGACGCACAACACCCTCGCGGAATCTGGCGCAGAACAACACGTGAAGAGTACGCACAAGATAAACCAGCGTGGGATGTGCTTCTTGACGTTGACGCGCTCTGCGAAACCGAAGACATCAACTGGGTTTTCCACGGCGCTTCACTACTGCGGCCAACGTTCGACCGGGCACTCATAGCTCTTTCCAAAGGTGGCACGGACGCGGACGAAACCCGCGAGTTCGATCTTGCCACCCGCTCCTTCGTCTCACCACAAGACGGCGGGTTTTACCGTCCAGAATCAAAAGGCGGTATGACGTGGATAAACATCAATGAAGTCTTTGTGTACACAGACTTTGGCCCCGACGAAGACGGTCAGCCAACTCTGACGTCGTCTGGTTACCCTCGCGTCGTCAAAAAACTACAACGCGGCCAAACTATGCGCGATGCACAAACCGTATACGCGGGCGTCCACGAAGACATGTACATCTCCGCATGGCACTCCTTCACTCCAGGGTATGAAAGGAATTTTGTGGGGCGTTCCCTTGCGTTCTACAACTCCGAAACCTATTTACTTCACGACGATGGGGCGCTTACGCTCATTGACGTGCCGCGGTCTGCGGAAGTGTCAGTTCGCGCAGAGTGGATCATGGTAGAACTACGCGACGACTGGATTATCAACGGCGTTACGTACGTGTCGGGTTCCCTGCTCGTTACACGATTCGAAGATTTCCTTGCAGGGAAACGCGAATTTACGGTCTTGTTCGCCCCCACTCCCTCAACTTCTCTTGCGGGAGCTGCCTGGACAAAGAATTATCTCGTCCTCAATGTCATGGAGGATGTAAAAAACCGCGTCTCAGTTGTTGTTCCGCCCTTGCACAACCCGCTCTTTTCGGATGATGCGACGCAGGCGTGGACGCACGTACCGTTTACTGGGTTGCCTCAGCTTGGCACTGTTTCCGTCAGCGCTGTTGATTCTTTAAGTAACGATGACGTGTGGGTTGTTTCCACTGACTATCTCACGCCCACAGCGCTCAGCCGTATTGCGCTTGAAAAAGTTATTACCGCACATGAAATTGGCGAGGACGCGCAGCTAGTTCCGCTCAAGTCCATGCCGGAATTTTTTGATGCGGAAGGGCTCACCGTTCAACAGCACTTCGCTACGTCACGTGATGGCACACGGATTCCTTACTTCATTGTTCATCGCACGGATATACCGTTAGACGGAACGACCCCTACTTTGCTGTACGGCTACGGAGGCTTCGAAATCTCCCTCACACCGTCTTATTCGGGGGCTTTAGGACGAGGGTGGTTAACACGCGGCGGAGCATACGTTGTTGCGAATATTCGTGGCGGAGGTGAATACGGTCCGCGCTGGCATCAAGCTGCACTTAAAGAAAACCGGCATAAAGCGTACGAAGACTTTTCGGCTGTTGCCCGCGACCTCATCGACAGAAAGATCACATCTACACCGCATTTAGGTGCAGATGGGCGATCGAATGGTGGTCTTCTTACTGGCAACATGCTCACTCAGTACCCAGATTTATTTGGGGCTGTTGTTATCGGGGTACCGCTGCTTGATATGAAACGCTATACGCATTTGCTTGCTGGAGCTTCGTGGATGGCTGAATACGGCGATCCGGACGATCCAGAGCAGTGGAAGTATATTCAAACGTTCTCGCCCTACCACCTGTTTGACCCTCAACAGGACTACCCGCCGGTTTTGCTGCTTACCTCTACGCGTGATGACCGTGTGCACCCAGGCCATGCCCGCAAGCTTGCTGCAAAGTTACTAGAAGCCAACAAGAACGTGACCTACTACGAAAACATCGAAGGTGGGCATGGCGGCGCTGCAGACAACAAACAGTCTGCTTTTATGGCTACTCTCACCTACGAATTCCTTTGGGAGAAACTCGCTTAACCATGCCTGACAAATCATTCACCGTTGTTGCCGTTCTCGTGCAAGACCACAACGACAACATCTTGCTGGTCCGTAAGAAAAATACTGATACGTATATACAGCCCGGGGGAAAACCTGAATTAGGCGAAGACACCCTCCACACTGCGCAACGAGAAATCCACGAAGAAACGGGCCTTTCCATTCCACTCGATAGGTTTAGTTACATCGGATCTTTTCAAGCGCCAGCGGCAAACGAACCGGGATATACGATTCATGCGGAATGTGTTCGAGCTCGTTTACACCCAAGCGAACACACAACTGTGCAGGCAGCAGCCGAAATTGAACACATAACGTGGACTGCACCACAGCACGCGGCACGCCTAAAAACCGCGCCACTGTTTAGTGAGATTATTTTGCCGCTCGTCCTTGACGAGTTAAGCCACGCCTAATGTAGCGAGCTCACGTAGCCGCTAGAAAGCGGGTGGAACCTACACAATCTGTGTGGGCCCCACCCGCTTTGTCGTTTAGAACTGCGCGACGACTCGTGAAGCGTCATATCGAAAGAAACTACGTTGTCGCCACACAAGCAACCACAAAGCAAAAAGGCATGTTAGCCCACCGACAATCGCTGCTGTGCCTTCTCCCCACCAGGTTGCTTCCAGCCCCAACCACACTTCACCTAAACGCGGACCTCCAGCGACCACCACAATGAAGACTCCTTGCAGACGCCCGCGCATATGATCGGGGGTTGCAGTTTGCAAAATAGTTTGACGGAAAACAGCAGAAATCTGATCAGATGCACCGGCCAAAACTAACGCACACGATGCTGCGATGATCAAAGCCCATTTAGGTTCTTGTGGGTTAGTTTGACCTGCGGAAACAACAATTATTCCGAATAAAACGATGGAAAGGCCCCACGCCGTGATGGCATAGGTAATAACTTTTCCTTGTTGGATAACGCCAGTCAGCCCACCAGAAAAAGCACTAGCAAGTAATCCACCGATAGCTGCGCCTGTCGTTAATATTCCAACGGTTGTACTTCCACCACCCAACGCAACTACCCCAATTGCAGGAAGTAGCACCTTCGGCGAAGCAAAAATCATTGCACATAAATCGACTAGGAATGTCATGCGCACATCGGCTTGGGTTTTCAAATAAGCGAATCCGTCGAGCACAGATCGCACACCTACGCGTCTGGTCGGGGCAAGCTCGCCCGTTTCTTGTACTGTCTGTGGGCGCATGGACGGTAATTTAAACACTGCAAAAAGTGCTGCCAAGTACAGTAAAGCGTCAATAGAATACGCCGTGGCATAACCAACGTATTGCACGAGGACAGCACCCGTTAAAGGCCCTAAAGAAAAAGCAAGGTTTCCAGTTAACCCCATCAATGAATTAGCTGCCGGCATCAATTCCGGGCGCACTAATCGAGGAATAATTGCTTGTCTCGCTGGATTATTTACTGCAAAGCACGCAGATTGCAAGGCCACAATGACGTACAAAACAACAACGTTACGCACACCCAGCCATGCTTGTACAGCAAGTACCGCCGTAATAATCCACAAAGCAGTCGACGTAGTCAACGCAACTTTACGACGATCATACGCGTCTACCAGCGCCCCACCATACAACCCCAACAGCACCAGTGGAATTAAGGCAGATAAACCCAGCAAACCAACATGAAATGTTGACTTAGTGATGTCATACACTTCAAGGCCCACCGCCATGACAGTAAGCTGCGCGCCAAAGTTTGATATTCCAAGGCCCCACCACAGTCGAGCAAAGTCAGGTGACTCTTTTAACGGCGTTAAATCAACGAGTAGGCGTGGCATGGATTTTACTGCGCTGCTTTCTCAGCAACATACTCAGCCACACGAAACACCGTTGCTAACGTTCCCCGAGCATGTTGCGTGCCATGTCGGTAAGCCTCTTGTGCGGCACTCTCACCCAACGTTAAAACGACCTCAGACAAACGCTTCTGTTCCAAACCAATACGCTGCCACGGCACCAATAGTGTGTCAGCTAAAGCACGCAGATCTGGCCCAGCGCATTGTGACACAGCAGGCGCGGGCACTCCCATGGAGAAGCCCACTCCGCGTTCCACTGCTCTGGCAATGGCTGACCAGCCTTGTTCATTCCACGACTGGGTTCGCCCAAAATCCATTGCCAGTCTCGTCGCACCGGATAACACCGTCGGCGCAATTCCAACCCACGCGTCACCAACATGTACCGTCACCGGAATACCGGCACTGGTCAACGACTCGTAAAAAGGTGTGGACTGTTCAACTAGCGTCGGGCCAGAAACTCGCGAAATACGCGAATAGCCAGAAAACGTTGGTAAAACACCTGCAGCTATTTGACCGATAAGTTTCTCATTCACAGTCACCTGGACCCGTGTACGAGGTAACAGTTTCTTCAACTCACCGCAGAAGTTATGCACCCCCGCAGTAAGTGACTGCGCTAACTCTCGTACAGCGCCCATGTCTGTCAGCGCTCTATCGCCTCTAGCCAGATATAACAGTGCGGAAAGCGTCCACGGCCCCATCACATGAATGTTGATGTCGCCGTCATACCCACTAGCCGCAATAGACAAAGCTTCAAGGTCTAACGCTAACTGCTGGTTGACACGTTGTTCATCCAGTCCCGGCCGATCAGCCATTTTCCAGCCGTGCGGCCCTAACTCCACTGGAACCTGATCAAGCAACGCTAACGTGCGACCCAATTCGTCGCCCCACGGGGTGTGCGACCCAAGCACCGCAAAAAATGGGATCCCCTCGACTCCATATGGAGCCGAAGAAAAGGTTTCAAAAATTCCCAGTTGTTCGTCAAGTAGTGACATGCCAGGCCACAGGCTTGGGCCGGTCACCCCTGTCATAGGGCTGGAACTGGTGTTGCTTTACGATCGCTGGCAACAACTGTTGCTTGGCCTAACACTCGATCTCCGCTGTACACCACAAGAGACTGACCAGCTGCAACGCCCCTCAAGGTTCCACCAGTGAGTTCAACTTCAAGCAGAGCACGGTTATCGTGAGTGTCATCAATGCCTTCAGCGCGTGTGCAGGATTCTGCTAAATGCTCACGCCCATCGCCAACAACCTCGTTCGCACGAGACAACGCCACAGCGCGGGCTCGTCCAGCAACAGGGATGCCATGAGCGCGCACCTGCACATCAACGTCAAACCACTGCGAGCCAGACTCGTCCACGTGTGCTTCACGCAAAACATCGTGTGCAAACCACACAGCTTTATCGCCGACGATCCGGTTAACGGTCAACAGTTCTGCCGGGCCAACAATAACTGTGTTGCTCTTAGTGTTAGTTTCCAGCACATAGCGCGGCTTACCGTCAGCGGCAGGGTTACCCAAAGCTAACCCTTTACGCTGCCCAACCGTATACGCATATGAACCATCGTGAGAACCAACCACGTTTCCATCAACATCTGTGATCTCACCAGGACGTGAACCAAGGCGTTCTTGCAAGAACCCCTTCGTGTTACCGTCGGCAACAAAGCAAATGTCGTATGAATCTGGCTTATTCGACACCGTCAAGCCGCGGCGTTCCGCTTCAGCGCGGACCTCGTCCTTAGACGCGTAACCGCCCAACGGAAAAATAGCGTGCTTCAACCGGTCTGGCCCCATAACCGCCAGCACATAACTTTGGTCTTTCGCTTGATTTGGAGAACGACGCAATTCGCGAATAGTTTCTCCATCCACGTCTTCCCTATCAAGAACCTGTGCATAGTGACCAGTCGCAACAGCATCAAAACCAAGCGCACGCGCTTTATCAAGCAACGCCTCAAATTTGATGTGCTCATTGCAACGAACACACGGGTTAGGGGTGCGCCCTGCCTCATACTCAGAAATAAAATCTGCTACGACTGTGTCTTCAAATTTTTCTGAAAGATCCCACACATAGTAGGGAATGCCCAGCATGTCAGCCACTCGACGTGCGTCGCTGGCATCCTCAATAGAGCAGCATCCACGTGAACCCGAACGAAATTCGTTACGGTTGCGCGACAGTGCCATGTGAACGCCGACCACTTCGTGTCCAGCTTCCACTGCCAAAGCTGCAGCAACCGCTGAATCAACTCCACCTGACATTGCGGCTAAAACCCGCATAAGTTCCCCTCCTACATAACCGCTACTTCAGCGGTCACTTCATTTCCCAGCAGACGCAAGCCCTGCTGCACTCGCACGCTCAACAGCCTGCGGCAAAACATCCAACAAAAGGTCAACATCATCCATGCTCGTTGTGTTCCCCAAGGAAAACCTCAATGCACCCCGAGCAACAGATTCTGATACCCCCATAGCAAGCAACACGTGTGACGGTTGCGGTACACCGGCTTGGCACGCTGACCCTGTTGACGCTGCCACGCCTTGTGAATCAAGCAAAAAGATGAGTGAATCACCTTCGCAGTTATCGAAAGTGAAATGGGCGTTACTAGGCAACCGCAAATGTGCGTTTTCCCCTTCAGGGTCAATTCCTTGCACAACAGCAGAAGGAATTGTTTCACGCACCCGCCTCATCAATAGGTTACGCAATGCAACTAAACGTTCTCCATGTTCAACTATGCGTTCACGCACCACGGACACAGCGGCCGCAAAAGAAGCAATTCCGGCTGTATCTAACGTACCGGAACGAACTGACCGTTCTTGTCCGCCCCCATGAATAACAGGAACGACCTTCACGTCACGTCGCAAAAACAAAGCGCCCACACCAACCGGACCGCCAAGTTTATGTGCAGTGATAGTCATTGCGTCAAGACCA
Organism: Timonella sp. A28; assembly: GCF_051200815.1. Taxonomy (GTDB): domain Bacteria; phylum Actinomycetota; class Actinomycetes; order Actinomycetales; family Cellulomonadaceae; genus Timonella. Next base: position 1,170,527 of record NZ_CP195159.1, read on the forward strand.
CTCGCAGAAAAATTGACATCAACATGGCCTGCGGCTTGCACCGCATCGCTGTGCACAGGAACGTCATAGCTATGCGCTAAAGCGACAATGTCAGCAACCGGCTGAATCGTTCCAACCTCATTGTTTGCCCACATGACTGAAACGAATGCGATCGAGTCTGCGTTATCCCGCAATACGTTTTCTAAAACATCAATACTGACTAGACCACACTCATCAACTGGAATCCACACGATTTCTGCGCCTTCATGGGTTTCAAGCCAATGCGCAGGATCCATCACTGCATGATGTTCAACCGCAGAAATAACAATTTTAGGACGAGGCTTCTCAACGTTACGCGCCCAAAACAGACCCTTGACTGCTAGGTTGTCTGATTCTGTGCCACCACCAGTAAAAACAACTTCACTAGGGTGTGCGCCAAAAGCACGAGCGATAGTTTCACGTGATTCTTCGACCACTCGTCGTGCTGCTCGTCCACGGCTATGCAACGAGGAAGCATTCCCGAGCATCCCCATATGATGCGCGTATGCGTCGACTGCCTGCGGCTCCATATCAGTGGTCGCCGCATGGTCAAAATAGGCAGTACGAAGTTGCGTCACAAGAGACAAGTTTACTTGGTGAGACCAAACCACAGACATCTTTGTGACCAGTCCTACCTTCACCACACGAGTATGCAAAGCGCAGTACGATCAAACCGAGTCAAGTTACACCATGTTCCTCAACGAAGTGCAGAAGAAAGGCACGCCGTGTTTCTTAGTGAAGAACTTTTATCAACGATCCGCGAACGAGCACACACCTACGACCAGAACAACACATTCTTCACCGAAGACTTTAACGACTTAAAAAACGCCGGCTACTTTACAGCTTTTGTTCCCACAGAATTTGGGGGCGGCGGACTCACTTTAGAAGACATCACACGCGAACAGATGGCTCTTGCCGGAGCAGCACCAGCAACGGCTCTCGCAGTCAACATGCATCAGGTGTGGTTAGGGGTCGCAAACACCGTGTACAAGACCGGTGATTCGTCCATGAACTTCATGTTTGAAGATGCCATGCGCGGCGAAATCTTTGCTTTTGGAGTTTCAGAAGCCGGTAACGACCTTGTCCTGTTTGGTTCACAAAGCCGAGCAGAGCGCGATGCAACTGGTGGATACCGCTTTTATGGCACCAAAATTTTCACTTCGCTTTCTCCGGCCTGGACGAAACTTGGCACATTCGGTGCCATTACCGACGACGCAGGTGAGACCCTCAACGTGTGGGGGTTTGTCGACCGTGACGAGCATGTCACCGTAAAAACAGACTGGGACACTCTAGGCATGCGGGCTTCCCAGTCCTGTACAACGATCCTTGATGGGGCGTTCGCTCCAGCGCACCGGATCGTTCGCGAAATACCGGCAGGCCCCTCAGCGGATCCTTTTATTTTTGGTATTTTCGCTAACTTTGAAATTCTTCTTGCTTCTGTCTACACGGGAATTGCTCGTCGGGCATTAGACGTTGCAGTGGACACGGTTAAAAAACGTGTCGCGGTTTCAACAGGTCAGCCGTACGCCAATGATCCTGCGATCCGTTGGCGAATAGCAGATGCGGCCATGGAACTTGATGTCCTTTTCCCGCTTATTCGCAGCGCTGCTTATGACGTTGATGATCAGGTTGATCGTGGAGAACTATGGTTCCCGCAGTTGTCAAACGTGAAAGCACAAGCAACAGAAACTGCATTACGTGTTGTTGAAAAAGCAGTGCGTGTGTCTGGTGGTTCATCGTATTTCAACCGTTCCGAGCTTTCACGGCTTTACCGTGATGTGCTTGCCGGAATTTTCCATCCGTCCGACGACGAATCAGTACACAACGCGTGGGCTCGTACTCTTTTAGGTCCGCTCCCCTAAAACATGTGTGGGGTGGGAAACACGTACGTGTTTCCCACCCCACACACAGCAAATATACGGCAGTTACATTAAATGTCGTACTGGCTTGCTTTATATTCGCGGATGGCTTGTGCAGCTTGTGGCAGCACATCTGCTAGTTCGCCCACAACACCAAAATCAGAGATTTCAAAGATAGGTGCATCTGCGTCAGAGTTCACTGCGATGATGACACCGGAAGCCTGCATACCACCACGGTGGTGTGGCGCCCCGGAGATTCCTGCACCAATGTAGACGCGTGGGGCGACGGTAACACCCGTCTGACCGATCTGAGCGTCGTGTTCTATCCATCCTTCGTCCACGGCATCTCGAGTAGCACCAACCGCGCCACCCAACACGTCAGCGAGTTCCTCCACGGGACCGAAATCACCGCCTGTTCCTCGCCCGCCAGCAACGACGTATGCTGCTTCGGCTAGTTTTGGTCGGCCTGTTCCACCAGCGATCGGTGGGTGTTCGGTGCGGGAAACAAGAACCACGCTTTGGGCTAGTTCGCTTGGCTGCACATCGTAGTCTTCACGGACGATAGTCTGCGCTGGAGTTTCGGCTGGCGTTGGCACAACAGCGTTCGCTCGCACTGTCGCAACAGCTACAGGTGTTGTAATTTTGCAGTCGATATCCCATGCGCCAGCAAATACACGCTTGTAGCCAATGAAATCTGAGCCTTCAAGGCCAACAGTCACCGTGTCGATGACGAGTCCAGCGCCGATGGCGTATGCGAGTCGTGCCGCGATTTCTTTGTTTTCAAATGTTGGCGATGCCAGCACTGCACGAGCCTGTATTTTCTCTACAGCTAACGCTAAAGCTTCAGCCGCGACAGGCGACAAATGGACGCTTGTTTCTCCTTGAATATGGGCAACCAAAAGCTGCGCGACCCCATATTCTTTGAGCTGTTCCACTGTAGTTTCGCTTGGTTCTGCGAGCGCAACTGCTACAGGGTTTCCTATTCCGCGTGCCAGGGTTAAGAGTTCTTTGGCTGCGGATCGTAGTTCTGCTTCGGGTGTGTCTAGCAGTACGAGTACGTTTGGCTGTGTCATGTCCCCTCGTTTCACACTAAGTCGTTCTTGATGAGGTAGTGCGCCAACGCTGTGCCGCCTTCGCCTTTATCGGTGACGAGTTCTGTTAGTTCGCGTGGTGGCCGCAATGCGCTCTTGGTGACTGTGGTGCGTGCTCCTGCTGTGCCGACTGTGTCTGCTGGCAGGTTGAGGTCTGTCAGGTTCCATTCTTCAATCGTCTTGGTGCGGGCGGCCATGATGAGTTTGAAGTTTGGGTAGCGCGGGGTGTTGACGTGGTCGGTTACCGATACGACTGCGGGGAGCGCTGCGGTGAGGACCTCGGTGACGCCGTCGAGTTCGCGGGTTATTTCGATGACACCGTTTTCTACTGAAAGTTTTGTTGCCAGTGTCATTTGTGGGCGGGCGAGTTCTGCTGCGAGCAGGCTTGGGATGACTGAGCCGAGTCCGTCGAGTGCTGCCATTCCGGTGATGACGAGGTCGATTGGGCCGTCTTGTTCAATTTTTCGGATGGCTGCGGCGAGTGCCGTTGCGGTACCGAATATGTCTGATCCTGCTAATGCTTCGTCTGTTACTCGGATGCCGGTGTCGGCTCCGAGTTGGTATGCCTTACGGATTGCTCCTTCGGCTTCGATCGGTCCGACTGTCAGCACGATAACTTCGTGTGTTTCTCTGAGTTCGGGACCGAATGCTTCGACGAGTTGTAATGCGCATTCGATTGCGTTTTCGTCGAGTTCGTTGAGGGTTCCATGTTCTGCGCCACGGGCGACGCGTCCCTCTTGCGTAAATTTGCGGTCCGAGTGAATATCGGGCACATGCTTTACGGGGACCACAATTCTCATCAGATACAACTCTTTCGTCGATCTATTTTCTCCAAGGCAAGCCTACAACGCCTTTACATACGGTTACGCGAACGGTGGGGAAGTAATTGCTGCGACAATGGTCCTATGACCGTTGCACCGACTACCCCCCTATCGTCTCCGGTTCCCCCTCTAGGCGTTCACCTTACACAGGACGGCGCTACTGTTGCAGTGTTCGCGTCGCATGCGAGCGGCGTTGACTTGTGTTTATTGGATCGGATACCGGAGAGCTCGGCTGAATATAAAGATAACGATGATCTTTATATGGAACAACGCATCCCACTATCTAAGAATTCTTTTGGTGTGTGGCATGACTTTGTTCCCGGTATTCGTGCGGGGCAACTGTATGGGTTTCGCGTGCATGGTGAATGGCGTCCGCACACGGGGTTGAGACACAACCCTGCAAAACTTTTGATGGACCCGTACGCTCGCGGGGTCGTCGGCCGACTTCAGTATGGCGATGAAACGTACGGGTACGTCCGCGACGATAAAGATTCGCCCAACCCTTACGGTGCAGCAGACCCTCGTGATTCACGCGATCATGTACCCCACGCGGTTGTTGTAGATCCCCCGGCTTCCCCTGAGCATGCTCGTCCGCACATTCCCTGGGCAAACACGGTTATTTATGAAGCACACGTACAGGGGCTCACCCAACTGCGCCACGACATTCCTGAAGAACTCCGAGGAACATACGCGGCATTAAGTCACCCCGAACTTATTGCGCACTACAAAAAACTAGGGATTACCACTCTTGAGTTGCTTCCCATCCACGCGTTCGTATCTGAACCGCACCTAATCGACAAAAACCTCACCAACTATTGGGGTTACAACACTCTGAGCTTTTTTGCGCCGCATGAAGGATACGCAACAGAACACGCCCAAAGACAAGGTGCAGCAGCTGTACACGAAGAACTCAAAAACACTATTCGCACATTGCATGAACACGACATCGAAGTCATCCTCGATGTCGTCTACAACCACACATGCGAAGGCGGTTTAGATGGCCAACATCTTAGCTCCGCGGCTTCGACAACACCGTGTACTACCTACACGACGGTGGCCTTCCCGCACACTACGCAGATGTCACAGGCTGCGGAAACACTCTAGATTTCCGACGACCACGCGTCATCCAACTAGCACTCGACTCCATGCGCTACTGGATAACCGAATTCGGTGTCGATGGTTTCCGCCTTGACCTCGCAGCAACATTAGGCCGCGACAGTGAAGGGTTTAACCCCAACCACCCTTTCCTCGTCGCACTACAAACAGACCCAGTTTTAGCGCAAGCAAAAATCATCGCCGAACCATGGGACGTTGGCCCAGGCGGCTGGCAAACCGGCCAGTTCCCCTGCCCCATCACCGAATGGAACGACCGCTACCGCAACGCCGTACGCGATTTTTGGCTCTCAGACGCCCAATCCGCATCGCACGGCCAGCCCGGATCCGGCATCAGAGAATTTGCGACACGACTGGCCGGTTCAGTAGACCTCTTCGGACACTCAGACCCGCCCCTCATGCGCGGCCCCCTCGCCTCCATCAACTTTGTTACCGCCCACGACGGATTCACACTCGCAGACCTCGTCGCATACAACCACAAACACAACGACGCAAACGGTGAAGAATCACGCGACGGCACAAACGACAACCGCTCATGGAACCACGGAGTCGAAGGCGCCCTCCACCATGAAGACCCCTGGCATGTCATCGCGCCCATGCGCAGACGCTCCATACGCAACCTGCTCGCAACACTACTTTTCTCAACAGGTGTCCCCATGCTCACCGCAGGCGACGAACTTGGCCGCACCCAGCACGGAAACAACAACGCATACTGCCAAAACAACCCCACCAGTTGGCTGAACTGGCAACTCAACGACTGGCGCACACACCTACTCGAAACAACAGCATTCCTACTCACACTACGGCGAGAACTACCCGCCCTACACGTCGACACCTTCTTCACCGGGCAACCACTCCCCCACGACGAAGACCACCAACCAGACCTCGCCTGGTACGGACAAGAAGGCCGACGACTCACCGTCGAACAATGGAACGACCCACACACGCGCATCTTCCAAATGTTCCGCCGCGGCCGACTCGCCGAACACACTAAAACCCCTGACCCGCACGTATTACTAGTATTTAATGGAACGCTCAACCCCGCAGTAGTCACCCTGCCAATAGACGACAACTCAACCCGGCAATGGTCACTCACATGGGACTCAGAATGGGAGATTCCCTCCAAGGAAACATCTCCACACACATTAGGAGGGGGAACGCTCATCACCGTTGAAGCTTTGAGCATCCAAGTTTATGTCGCTCAAGCGAACCCCTCATAAAGACCTGTCCGCCTCAAATTTTGCTCATACACGACAGATAGTGGGCAAAGCACCCTCATTTTCGGGGTGGCGATTCTCACAACTGTGCATAAGTTAGGTAGCGTTCTATTGTGACTTCATCTCGTCGTAAAACTGCCCAGCACCTCGATGCTCCCATCGGACGCATCCCAGTCCTTGACGTCTCACCTGTCATCAGCGAAGGACGCTGGCCTGCCAAAGCAGTCGAAGGGGAAATGATCCCCATTACGGCAACAGTTTTCCGAGAAGGACACGACGCTGTCGGAGCAACAGCTGTCCTTGTTGCACCAGACGGCACCGAACTCACCACCCGCATGACCGATATAGCCCCCGGCTTAGACCACTTCCAAGGGCTACTCGCACCCACCACGCTAGGACAATGGGGGCTACGCGTAGAAGGCTGGTCAGACCCATACTCCACGTGGGAACACGACACCCGCATCAAACTCGCAGCCGACGTCGACGTTGAACTCATGCTCGCCGAAGGTGCCCTCCTCTTCGAACGTGCAACGCACTACCCCAATATGACTCGCGCACACATACGGCTCCTCACCGAGGTACACACAACCCTAAAAAACACGCGCCTCGCACCCGAACAACGCTTCAGCGCAGCAACAACACCAGAAGTAACCGAACTCCTGCGCTACACCAACCCAGTACGCGACTTCGTGTCCCCAAGCGCAACATACCCGCTCTTCGTCTCCCGAAAAGCAGCGCTCGCGAGCGCATGGTACGAGTTCTTTCCACGTTCTGAAGGTGCCCGTTACGACGAACTTACACAGACGTGGTCGTCAGGAACTTTACGCACCGCCACAAAACGCCTGCCTGACATTGCACGCATGGGGTTTGACACCATCTACCTCACCCCAATACACCCCATCGGTGTGACAAACCGTAAAGGCAAAAACAACACTTTAGAGGCTCTTCCGGGAGACCCCGGATCCCCATACGGTATTGGCTCCGCGGATGGCGGGCACGACTCCATCCACCCTGATTTAGGCACATTTGACGACTTTGACGATTTCGTTGCCGCCGCACATGCTGCAGGGCTAGAAGTTGCACTCGATATCGCGTTGCAGTGCTCACCCGACCACCCGTGGGTTACCCAACATCCGCAGTGGTTCACCACTCGGGCAGATGGTACTATCGCCTACGCCGAAAATCCGCCCAAAAAATATCAAGATATTTACCCACTCAACTTTGACAACGACCCAGAGGGTATCTATCAAGAGATTTTGCGGGTCTTTAAGGTGTGGATCGATCATGGTGTCACTGCTTTCCGGATCGATAACCCGCACACCAAAAACTTGAACTTTTGGGAACGGCTCCTCACCGAAATCCGAGACAGCAACCCAGAGGTGATCTTCTTATCTGAAGCGTTCACTAAACCGGCGATGATGCATACGCTTGCGAAAATTGGGTTCCACCAGTCCTACACCTATTTCACGTGGAGGAACACAAAGGCCGAGCTCGAAACCTACATTCGAGAAGTGACAGGCCCACAAGGCTCATACATGCGCCCCAGCTTTTGGCCCACCACACACGACATTCTTCCGCCTTACCTACAACACGGCGGTATTCCCGCGTTTGCGATTCGTGCGGTGCTCGCCGCCACAGCATCACCTATTTGGGGTATCTATTCCGGCTACGAACTCGCTGAACGCACCCCAAGGCCCGGCGCTGAAGAACTCATCGACAACGAAAAATATGAATACAAGGCACGTGACTGGGATAACGCACGCACGACTGGTCTTACCCAACTCATCACGGCGCTCAACCACATTCGTAAAGATCACCCTGCGCTACAACAACTACGAAACGTCACCGTGCACCACACCAACGACGATTCAATTATTGCGTTCTCCTCACACCTACCCAAAGAGTTTGCTGGCGACGTATCAGACACCATCATCACCGTCGTCAACATTGATCCACACAACACTCGTGAAACAACAATCTGGTTAGATTTAGAAGCCCTCGGATACAGCGACGACGTTGCCGATGTGTCCGAACCAGTATTTGCTGCTCACGACTTACTCACTGGTGAAACCTACCAATGGGGTAAACGGGTTTATGTCAAGCTCGACCCTGCAGTTCACTGCGCACACATCGTCCACGTAAGGCCACTGTCATGAGTACCTTCCCCGACATCCACATGCCTGCACAACATTCAGGAAGCGACCTCTTCCTCACCGCCCAAAACCAGTTCCCCGGAGTAACTGGCGAAACATCAGGTTTATCCAACGACCCCAACTGGTATAAGACCGCCGTCTTTTACGAAGTTATTGTGCGAGCCTTCGCCGACTCTACCGGAAACGGAACAGGTGATCTTCGAGGACTCATTGGCCGTCTCGACTACCTGCGCTGGCTCGGAGTTGACTGCCTATGGTTGCCTCCGTTTTACCCATCACCCCTCAAAGATGGCGGCTACGACGTAGCAGACTACACGTCAATCGCCCCACAGTTGGGGTCCATGGAAGACTTCCAAGAACTCATAGCAGAAGCACATCGACGCGGTATCAGAATCATCATTGACCTCGTCATGAACCACACCAGCGACCAACACCCGTGGTTCCAAGCTTCGCGGACAGACCCCGACGGCCCCTTCGGTGACTTCTACGTGTGGAATGACGACAACACCGCATACGCGGATGCTCGCATTATCTTCACCGACACTGAAACATCGAACTGGACGCTCGACCCAGTACGCCGCCAGTACTACTGGCACAGGTTCTTCCACCACCAGCCAGACCTCAACTTTGAAAACCCTGCTGTTCAAGACGCAATGCTTGACGTTGCCCGATTCTGGTGCCAGCAAGGCGTTGATGGGTTCCGCCTCGATGCCGTCCCATACCTGTTTGAAGCAGAAGGTACAAACTGCGAAAACCTGCCAGAAACACACGCCTTCTTGCGTCGTCTGCGTAACCTCCTTGATACGGAATTCCCCGGACGGATCATGCTCGCTGAAGCAAATCAGTGGCCAGAAGACGTGATCCACTATTACGGCACCGAAGAAGAACCCGAATGCCACATGTGCTTCCACTTCCCGGTCATGCCACGCATCTACTATGCAATAAAAGACGGGCACTCTAGACAACTAGCAGACATCCTCGAAGACACCCCCACACTCACCGGTGGACAGCAGTGGGGCACGTTCTTGCGCAACCACGACGAGCTCACCCTCGAAATGGTGTCCACCGAAGAACGCGCATCCATGTACCGTTGGTTCGCACCCGATCCACGCATGCGCGCAAACGTTGGTATTCGCAGACGCCTCGCGCCACTCCTCGACAACTCTCGAAAAGAAGTAGAACTAGCAAACGCCCTGCTTCTTTCCCTACCAGGGAGCCCCTGCCTGTACTACGGCGACGAAATAGGGATGGGCGACAATATCTGGCTCAACGACCGCGACTCCGTACGCACCCCCATGCAATGGACGCCAGACCGCAACGCAGGGTTCTCCACCGCTGATCCCGGAAAACTCTACTTACCGATCGTCCAGTCGCTCGTCTACAACTACCGAAACGCCAATGTAGAAGCACAAGTTGAACAACCTACGTCCCTGCTGCACTGGACGCGAGGCATGCTTGCGGTACGCAAACGCCACCCCGTCTTCGGCCTCGGCGACTTCCACAACGTCCCATGCGACAACGAATCCATCTTCGCGTACACACGCAGCATCCCCGACGAAACCGTCCTGTGCGCAGTGAACTTTGCCGCAACAGCCCGCGCCGGAACAATCAGTTTGCCTGATCATCCCGGCAAGAATCTCGTGGATCTGTTTGGTGGCGCAACCCTCGGCACGCTTGACGCTCAAGGGGAAGCAACAATAATGCTCGGTTCGCGCGAATTCTTGTGGCTAGCACTACGTCCAGCACCAGAAACCACCTTGTAATCACAGATCAGCCGGGCGGTGTGCCCACGTTCACGAAGGCCAAGAGATGACCACGGATAACAAGTCGCCACAAGCTCCTACACACGCATCTGTGGCTGGCGATCTACTCACCAGCATCGCTGAAGGTACACACCACAACCCGCATAGTGTGCTTGGTGCTCACCTCATGCCTGAGCGTACCTCCGCACGCAAGCCTCAGTGGGCGACTGTGCGCGTACTACGTCCCCTAGCGTCCGCGGTTACCCTGATTACTGCTGACGCGCGAATTCCCATGCACCACGAACATGAAGGAATCTGGGTTGCAGTTATTCCAGTCCCTGACAGCACTGCCCCCGACTATTGGGTGTCCACCACCTACGACACCACAGAGAATACGACAGACGACGGCTACCGCTACCTGCCAACATTAGGTGAACTCGACATCCACCTCATCCAAGAAGGCCGCCACGAAGAGCTCTGGAAAGTCCTCGGATCACACATTAAAACCTTTGAAACTGCTCTCGGCTCAGTCACTGGAACAGCCTTCGCAGTGTGGGCTCCAGCTGCACAATCTGTACGTGTCATCGGCGACTTCAACGGATGGGACGGACGCACCCATGCGATGAGATCACTTGGCGGTTGCGGGATTTGGGAACTATTTATCCCTCACGTTGCGGCAGGTAGCACCTACAAATACGAGATTCATGCTGCTGACGGCCAATGGCTTCGTAAAGCAGACCCCATGGCACGTCACACTGAAGTACCACCGGCTACCGCTAGTCGAGTCGTCGACGCACACTACGACTGGACTGACGACACGTGGATGGAGGACCGCGCCAACACAGAACAACACAGTGCACCCATCAGCATTTACGAAGTGCACTTAGGCTCGTGGCGCAAAGGTTTAGACTATCGTCAAGCAGCGCACGAACTCGTTGCCTACGTGAGCGAGCTAGGGTTCACACACGTTGAATTCATGCCCTTAGCCGAACATCCCTTTGGCGGGTCGTGGGGATACCAAGTGACCTCATACTATGCGCCAACGTCACGTTACGGGTCGCCGGCAGACTTTAAATACCTCGTCGATACCCTCCACAATGCCGGTATTGGAGTAATCCTAGATTGGGTGCCAGCGCACTTCCCCAAAGACGACTGGGCGTTAGCCCGTTTTGATGGCACTGCACTCTACGAGCATCCTGACCCGCTCCTTGGTGAACACCCCGACTGGGGTACGCTCATCTTCAATTTCGGACGTAAAGAAGTCCGTAACTTCCTCGTAGCAAACGCCACCTACTGGCTAGAAGAATTCCATATCGACGCCCTGCGTGTTGATGCAGTCGCATCCATGTTGTATCTCGACTATTCACGCCACGAAGGGCAATGGCGACCAAATATTTATGGTGGCAGAGAAAACCTTGAAGCTATAGCTTTCCTACAAGAAGCAAACGCCACAGCCTACCGCCGGTCAGCTGGCATACTCATGATCGCTGAAGAATCCACAGCTTTCCTTGGTGTCACAGCGCCCACGTCACACAACGGTCTTGGTTTTGGGCTGAAATGGAATATGGGCTGGATGAATGACACCTTGCGATACCTTGAACAAGAGCCCATACACCGCAAATACCATCACGATGTATTAACCAACACCATCAGCTACGCTTTTTCTGAACAATACGTGCTGCCGCTGTCCCACGACGAAGTAGTCCACGGAAAAGGCTCCATTTTCGGAAAAATGCCTGGCGATGAATGGCAAAAATTTGCTGGCGTTCGTGCACTCTACGCCTATCAATGGGCGTACCCCGGCAAACAGCTACTATTTATGGGCTCCGAATTTGCGCAACGAGGCGAATGGAAAGAAAACGACAGCCTCGAATGGGGATCGCTCAACGACCCTCGACATAAACACATTCAGGCGCTCATTTCTGACCTCAACGCCCTCTACGTCGACGAACGGGCACTGTGGGAACAAGATTTCACGGAGGCTGGATTCCGTTGGATGGAATACCGGGACGCCGGAAACAACACAGTGTGCTTTGCCAGGTATGGCGAAGATGGAGACCCGCTCGTAGTTATCGCAAACTTCGCTGGTATCCCACATGAGAACTATCGTGTTCCATTGCCCAGCAGCGGCACATGGCAAGAAATACTCAACACTGATGACTTAGCGTATGGCGGTTCTGGGGTTATTAATTCCAAACCATTTGAAGCAGAAGATATTGCGTGGGGAAACGGCAGCCATTCCGCTTCAGTACGCATCCCACCCTATGCTGTCGCATATTTTCGACCTCTTGATTAAGAGGTGACAAAAAGGGGGTGGGGTTCACGTTTGGTGAACCCCACCCCCTTTTGCGTATGAACTGGTTTAGTACAGCGCGTTTGCCAGCGAACGACGTGCCGGCCCTACCCGAGGGTCTTCCGGTCCAAGAACTTCAAAATATTCGATAAGTCGCACACGCAACACGTCACGGTCGTCACCTGTAGTGACCCTCACCAAATCGATAAGTCGGGTAAGCGCGTCTTCAACTTTCCCGCCGATGAGGTCCATATCAGCGACAGCCATTTGCGCCGCAATGTCGTCGGGCGCATCAGCAGCAGCTTTACGTACAGCCGCAAGATCCGCGTGTTGGGTACGAGCCATCAACGATATTTGCGCTAATCCTGCTGACGCTTGCGCATCACGTGGGTCTTCCCGCAAAGCCTGCTGATATGCAGACATTGCCGCATCTAAATCTCCAGCTTCAATAGCTTCATAAGCTTTTTGATGCAGCGGAGGCAACGGTTCCTCCACCGTTTCTGGTGCTTCTTCAGCAGCACCGTCAGCAGTTAACGTGCCAGAGACACCGTTTTGCTCTGCAGCAGCCAAGAACTGATCAATCACTCCCTGGATAACAGACGCATCATGATTTCCCGCAAATAACGGAACTGGCTGCTGAGCAATCAGACCAATAGTCGTTGGATAATCCTGAACTTGGAAAGCCGCCGCAATACGTGGCCACGCTTCTACATCTACACGCGCAAGTAAGAAACGGCCCTCATACAGTCCAGCAAGAGTTCCTAATGTGGTGGCTAATTGTGCGCTTTCAGCATCTGTGGGCCGCCATAAAACAACCAATACTGGAACTTGTGCGGATTTACCAACAACCGAAGGGAATGTTTCTTCGGTGAGGTCAACTGTAAAACCTTGAGCTTCAGGTGCCCCACCTGGTTCACCTGGAGGTGGCGCAGTTGGGCGATTAAGGCTAGATAAATCAACTGCCCCTCGAACCTCGAACTGTCCCTGCGCACCTGATTCACTCATGATTCACTCCGAAAAATTGATTCTAAGAAAACACATACACTACCGGCATGCTACACATATTGCGGACAGCATGCCGGTGGGTGCACCTGCTATTTAGGGATTGAAGCATCTGTTGTACGTAGCAAACGTCCAATAGCTCGTGGTTTTTCTTCAGAGCCCTTAGGCGGAATATAAAAACCAACAACCGCCGTACGGGTAACACTTAACGCATTCTTAGCGGTTTTTCCGTCAAGGAACGCTTTTTCAATCGCAGATGGAGAAACAATTGCGCCGGTTTCTCCCTTCAGCGTGCCAACGGTTTCAAAAGTCGACACAAGCACTGCGCCGCCATCAAGTGTTCGTAACGCACGCCATTCGTCGCCAACTTTGAAGGTCTCTTTGTATGAGCCTTCGATCTGCTTCGCTGCGTCTTTAAGATACTTACGACGATCTGAGATTTCTTTATAGAACTCGTCTTTTTCTAGATCGAACTTTTCTTTGTTCTTTTTAGAAGCCGACTTAAGCAAAGCCATGTAGTCGTCAAGTACATCTTTAGGCATAACCGAAAGAGACTCATCTAATTCAGAAATCTCGGTGGTTCCTTCTTCCAACGTTGGAAACGCCGGAACAGTAAGACCTGGGAACAGTGGGAACCATCCCCACAACTTATATGGGTCTTGTGGAGTGTCTTGGGTGTACACCATGAACCGCTCGACCTCTAAGTTTTGCGGACGATCCGACACAGCAAAAATCGTTCGTGGCCACGCAGTAGAAGTCGTCATGAAAACTGACTGCATGCCTGCTGGAAGTTCAGAAATCGAATCGTCTTTTTTTTGCGACTTAGCGATTTTGTACTCTGCTTTACGCATATCTAAAGCAGGACCGGTAACCCTGTCACTGAGTTTTTTTGCGGCTTTGTCTTCATCCGCTGTGGCAAGAGTTTCGCTCACTGCTGTAATAACAGCTGTGCTTTGGGCCTCGTCCAATGCAGGAAGAGTAACTTCGGTCGCTGCTTTAGGTGTAGGTAGATCTGGTGTGCACCCAGTTATAACAAAGCTTGCGGCTACTGCGGCGGCTACACAACCAACCGCTGTGATACGACGTGTCATGAATTGTCTCCCCTCACGTCACGTGATTGTGCGGATCGTGAGCCTAACGAATCATTACCGGCAGCATTACGCTCAGCGTCTGCTCGATACTGACTGTGCAAAGCTCGTCGAGTCGCAGGCGCGGACTGGGCAGCATTATTACGTTGGCTTGGCTGATCAGCGTGTTGTTCTGGTTGTGCGCTTCGCTGTGCAGGCTGGTGTGCGGGATCATCCCACCATGCGGCAGGCTGGCGTACATCGCGCTGCACAGGCTCGGGTTGAGGAGCTCGCACCGGCTCAGGCGCACTGTACTGTTCACCGAATCCAGATTCGACCGGACCCGCCTGGTTGTATTGGCCTGGGTGCCTGTGTGCACTCTCTTGTTCAGCATGTGCGCTGCGCACTCCCCACGCGGCACGCCAATTCGATGCACTTGTCTTCGAATATGGCTCCGGCGCTGGTTCTTGCACTGGTGTGGGCTCAGGCTGTGTGTGCCCAAAGGGCATACTCGTTGCTGAGCGGTGCGGTTGCGGCGTTGCCGGATGTTGGATGCCTTGCGCATCCTGCATCTGTCGAAGTTGTCGACGAGTCAAACCTAATTGTTGAAGCTCTGCAGTATTCAGGTTTTCTACCGCAGAAAGATCCAACTGTTCCACGTTACGGGGAGCGTCCCCCGCAACTGAAGGTAGCGAATCAGCAGGCAAAGGCTGCGTAGCATTCGCATAGTCACTCTCAGGTGAGGCAAGACTAGGTTGTTGCGCAGCATAACGTTGGTCGGTTCGACCTGTACGCCCAATAGGAACATCAGTTATGGGAGCAAAAGATGCCGTTGAAGCCTCAGCAACGGGTCGTTCCGTTTCCTGGGCCATGCTAGGCGCCTCGTGTGCGGTGTGTGGTGCTGGTGGCTCCTGATTACGCGCTTGCATTGTTTGTGGGAATGGCGAAGGCGATTCAGTGCCACTAATAACACTGGCGAAAGGGCTCGCTTGTGACGAATCCTGCGGTGAGGTTCCCTCTTTCGCTTTCACGTCCGTCCACTTGCCACCCTTCTTAGGTGTTTTTGTGGCACTCTTCGGGGTGCGCTTTAACAAAAAGACGCCCACACCAATAAGGAGCACACCGAGAGCGATACCCGGGAACAGCAGCGGAGTTGCTACGTCACGCTCCCATGTAAGAGCAATCGTCGGAGCAGTAGTCGCATCTGCACCTGTTGCAGTAACAAGAACTGCACGGCCCGCTTCGAGGTTGGAAAGCTTTAACTGTGCGGAGCCTTCGCCAGTAATGACATCTGTCCACATGTCTGACTCAACGACAGCAGGCCCTTCAGGCTCAGACTCTTCGTCGGTTTTTGTGTCTTCTTTGTCACTAGAAGCTTCATCAGATGGTTCTTGGTTTTCTGGTTCAACCTTGTCGACGGAAATCGTCGACCAGTCTTGAGCCCCAGTAACCGCATAGGAAGTTTCGTTACCTATCCAGCCAACTACGTCAGCTTGACGCCCAACGACCATAGCAACTTCGCCGCCTTGCGCATCCGTTGCTTCAATCGTCACGTTAGGACTCACAAGACCTAAAACCTCAGGTGTGAGCGTGACATATCGAGATTCATCAAGTTTTGGGGTCGTCAATGTAACGACCGTGTCTGGTTTCAGAACGGTCCCAGAGGCTATTCCTAAGCCCAGAACAACGATTCCTACAACAGTAAGTAATAAAGGAAGTAACTTCTTGCGCACCCTTTGCCCCTTCGAAAGACCCCTCAAGACTATATGGACATCATTGGGAATATCGAAGACTAAGATTTTTTACACATCATGACTCAAGGGTCTTCACCAGATATACGCGCTTACAAAACCAGATAGGCTATAGGTGGAGAACACCCGATCCCGCACCCTTCACGGAGGCAACACGTGTCTGAAGACCGTCCCTCATTCCCTGTAGTCATGCGTGGATACGATCGTACACAGGTTGACGGTCGTATTCACTCTCTAGAAGAACAAATAGCGTCTGCGTCACAAACCATCACGCAACTCGCTGCCGAAAAAAACTCACTTGCGGCGTCACTCACGGACTTAACACAACGCCTCAACGAAACCGAACGACCTTCATATTCCGGCCTTGGATCGCGCATTGAGCAACTCATGCGGTCTGCAGAAGAACAGTCAAGTGACGTCATCTCGCAGGCAGAAACGCATGCTCACGAAGTTACACACCGCGCAGAATCAGCCGCAGCACAATTACGTGCACGCGCAGAATCAGAAGCAGCAGACATTCTTGGTGCAGCTCGTCGCGAAGCTGAAGAAGTACGCTCCTCTGCAGCGAACTCTGCGGAAACAACGATCGTTTCTGCTGAACGACGCGCCGAAGAACTCGTCGGTTCTGCTGAACGCGAAGCAGCTCGTATCTCAACTGCAATCACCACTGAAGAAACAGAGCGACGCACCACTCTTGAACGCACGCTTGGCACATTAAAAGCCACCACAGAACGCGAAATCACAGAACTTCGCGTACATGCAGAACGTGAAGTTGAAGAACTCAAAGCACGCACCTACGAAGAAACAACCCAGCTGCGTGAAGAAACCGAAATTTACGTTACAGATCTGCGTTCCTCCGCTGAATCTGAAACCACAGCGTTGCGTCACAAAACCGCAGCTGACACCGCTGCACTACGCGCAGAAGTTGATGAATACGCTGCAGAACTACGCGCAACCACAGAACGCGAAACATCTCACCTCCGGCACACCACTGAGTCCGCGGCAGCAGCACTACGCGCCACCATGGCAAAGCAAGCAGAAGAACACCGCGTAGAACTCGAACGTGAACTCCTCGCACTGCGCCAAACAACAGAAAACGAAATCTCAGCGCTGCGGGTAGCCGCCACAACAGAAATCGACAACCAACGTCGTGCAGTCGAACAAGAATTAGCCGAACTAAAAGCCACCACTGAGCGCGAAGCTAACGAATATCTCGAATCAGCGAAACTAGATTCCTCCCATTTACGTGAAACAACCACACGTGAAGCAAACGAGCTACGCTCCAGCACCGAACGCGCCGCTCACGAACTACGCGAATCTACGGCACGCGAAATCGCAGAACTCAAAGAAGCGGCTCGTCTTGAAGCAGAAAGTCACGTAGCCACTGCGCAGCGCACCGCAAGCGAATTCGTGACAAAAGCACGCGAAGAATCAACCGTCATGCTTGACGACGCACGCAAACTTCTTGCTCAAGCAGAACTAGACATCGCACAGCGACACGAACAAGCACAGCTCGCCGACACAGAACTACACGTACGCACAAAATCTGAAACCGATCAGCTTATTGCAGACGCAGAAACCCACGCGGCAGAAGCAGAACGCCGAGCCGCTGACGCTCTAACCAAGTTCGAACAAATTCGTCGTGATTCGGACGCATACGCACGCGAAACAACCGATCAGGCTCGCGCAGCCGCGGACGAACTGCTCACTGCAGCCCGCGACAAAGCAAAGGACATCACCGAGTCGACCCAGCTCACGATAGGACGTCAAGTCTCAACGGCACAGCGTCAAGTTGATGATCTCAACAAACAACGAGAATCTATCTCTATCTACCTCGACGAGTTACGCTCCATCCTTGCCTCAGAATCTATCCCTAACCAGGAAACCTTAGAGAAGGTTGCCCTCGTTGAGGAGAACTTTGTTGCTGCGCAAGAAGAAAATGCGGCACACACAGCAGCTACTCACGACCTCGCTGATGACGAAGACGAAGAGGTTACTTTAGCGTCCGCTCCCATCGACGAAGAACCACTCGAAAGCGATGAAGAATCAGCTACTGACACGGTAGAAGAATCGAGTGAACCTCGTAACGAGGCAGCCAGTGCAGACACACCAGCTGAGGTAGAGACCGACAGCGAAGAACATGTTTCTGAAGAGGCACCAACGCCAGAGGCTCACGACACTGCACACGACGACGCACCCCAGGTAGAAGAGGACATCATCTCTTCCCCAGAAGGCAAGGAACAGGACGACACTGCTACCCAGCAGGTCAAGCAAGTACCTGCACCTAAAGTTGATTTAGATGCGCTCGAAGCTGAAGAAGACGCAGCCTTAGAAGAAGAAATCCTTGCAGAAGAAGCCGAAATGGCAGGCGCACAAGATCCTTCGCGTCCTAATCGCTCGTCTGAAACTCCAGCCCAAGCAGCCCGTAAAAAAGCAACTGGACGGCCAGCACCACTCTCAGCAACAGCAGGCATGAAAATACCTGGCGTTGAGAATGGTAACAACGCATCTGGTTCTTCTAAGTAAGGCTAGAGAATACGTATGTCGGTAAATAATCTACCGAGCGAGTCAACACGCCATGTGGCAGCAGAGGATTCTGCTGCCACATGGCGTGCTCAGCGCACTGAACACGCTCAACATCAAGCAGAAGAGCTAGCACGCCGTCAAGCACGGGAAACTGCACAAGCCCGCGAATTACTGCTGACTTTTATTGCAGCAGCTTCAGATGCTGGGTTAGAACCTAGTCGTTTAACAGCTCGCGGCTATAAGGGAAAAACCCGCTATAAAACTAATCTGTTCGGCTGGTATCTCAAACAGAATCGTTCGGTCGCAGTCGACACAGAAGGCAATTTTTATGTGTTGAGTGTTCAAGATTCTGTGCTTGGCCGATTTACCGGGGTTCAGCCCACACCAAGCGATCCACCACTTGTATTAGGCCTTGGGGGTCGCGATGGTGAATCCCTCGACCTTACAGAAGCTATCGATCGTCTTTTACATCCAGAGAATTACTGACCAGTCGACGCAGGTTATAGGGTCCCTAAATATGTGTTGATGGCATGCGCGACAGCGCGCGGCTGCTCCACGGGTGCCATATGACCTGCATGAGGGATCTTTTCAAGTCGTGCATTAGGCATCGTTGCGGCGATATCTGCCATGACTTCTGCCGGCGAGATTTCGTCGTCTTCTCCCACAATAAGAAGGCTCGGTTTTTCCCATTGTGCAAGGGTTTCACTGGAATCTGCACGGCAAGCCATCGCTCGTTGACTCCACGCGATACCTTGCGGTGTTTGTGACTCTATGAGCCCGCGCATGTATGCAACGATTTCTGAACGCACGGCGACTGTTTCTGGAGATAGCGTAGCGCTCGCCATTCCTAACACTACGGCGGACGAACCTTCGCGTAGGGCTTGTTCTGCGATTCGCAGTCGATTCTCAACTGCGGTTTCTGTGTCCGCTTGAGACCGTGTATCAAGCAGAATAAGACCGTGAATATCTTTGCTAAACAGGTTCAGGGCTGCTTGCGCCACATATCCGCCCATGGATAGTCCAGCAAGCACTACTGGTTCTGATGTGTATGCCCTGATTGCACGAAAAACATGTGTAGCGGAGCGATCCATTGTGGTGTCTGTTGGAAGTGTGTGCGCTGAACGCCCAAGCCCCGGTAAATCAACGCCTAAAACGCGCCATTCTGGGTCTATATATTGTGCACATGCATCCCACATTCGATGGTCTACAGGAAACCCATGCAGCAACACTAAAGTTCCTGCTCCTGAGCCGGTGGCATACTGCGTGACGTGTAGTTCATCGGTCATGTTTTACTCCTGACTGTTCCAGCATCGAGTGTGCCAGTGTCGACGATCTGCTAGCGCAGCCTCACGCCCAAACAAAGATTCATGTGCCCAAGCGACCACATGTGGTGTGCCTGGAGTAATAGGGTGCTGGCAACCTGGGCATGTGTATGTTTTATCGCTGGAACGAATGTTTTGTACAGTCCAACTATCTCCGCGACGTTCTATATTGCGGCGCCCACCTGTCGCACTATCCATGTTTAATTCACGGTGTTCTACATTGTATGGTCGCTTCATGGATCGACGTGAGCGTGGCATCCTTCTATTTTGCCTTGAGAGAGCAGCAATCGCAGAATCGGCTAGTTACGCAGCCGAAGGTATCACCATTCCACGCACTTATGCGCGAGTGCTCAGTTAGCGTCCAGAAACTCGGTATAGGGTGGTCACGGTTAAGAACAGTTTTTCTGAGAGTTATCACAGCGTAATGTCGTTGAACCTCAGAAAATACGTGTCATGTTGGTTCCGTATGTGCCGCCATATCTATGTTGCACTGACGAGCCTCTCTCGATGAGAAGGATTAAGCTGTGAAATTCCGCCCACTGCGAGGGTTGACTGCGGTTGCTGTCGCCTCTGCCCTGGTTCTTGCTGGCTGCTCTTCTGATAACAAAGAAGACGAAAAGGAAAACCCAACGCCTAGCCAGTCGTCTTCCCAACCAAGCAACGCTGATCTCACACCGACAACCCCAGAAGACGCAAAGATTTTAGAAGGCGTAACGTTCACCGCGGGCAAAGATGGCAAAGCGCCTACTGACATCAAGGTCGATGCTGACCTCACAAAGCTCAGCACCACTGCAGCACGTGTCGTTGTACCGGGTGAAGGCGAAGAGATTTTGAATGGCGACTATCTCACTGCCAACATGTCCTCCGTAGATAAAGACGGAAAAATCACTGAGTCCACCTATGACATGAAGGCCCCCGGCACGCTCATTAACTCGGGCATACAAACAGTTCCTCAAATCGTACGAGCGCTTGAGGGGCAAAAAGTCGGAGCGTGGCTAACTTTTGGTATTCCTCCACAAGAGGCAGACGAAGCAACTGGCGCGCCTGCTTCCGAGGGCGGCCTCGTCATCATCGAGATTGTTGACACTCAGCGCCCATGGGCAACGGGAACAGACAAAAAAGTTGATGATGCTTCCCTACCTAAGGTGACACTCGACGAAGCACACAAACCTTCCATCGAGATCCCTAAGGATTACAAGGGCACTGACGAGCTCCAAGTTGTTGTCCTCAAGGAAGGTGACGGCGCTACCCTCACCGAAGAAAGTTACTTACACGCCCACTACACCGGCTGGCAGATCGACGGATCCCAGTTTGATTCGTCCTGGGATAGTCAGACAGGCTTGCCTACGCCTTTCCCACTTAACGGTGTTATCAAGGGCTGGACAGAAGGCTTGTCTGGACAAAAACTAGGCAGCCAAGTCTTGCTCATCATCCCTGGTGACATGGGATACGGCGAGGGCACCGGGTTTGACGAACAAAATCGACCCCTAGGTGACCTTATCTTCGTCGTCGATTTGATTGCCACTAACTGACGTAACAGTCTCGTAAAAGTGGGTGTTCAGCAATACGCTGAGCACCCACTTTTGTTATGCCACATTATTAAGTCGTGAAAATCTCACCGTGTAAGCACAATGAGACTTGGCAAAAAGACTACTGTTATTACATGGCAGAGATTATGACTGAAAATGGCATCCGTGAGGTGCTCTCGTGGGAAGAGTTTGGCACCGCTACCCGCGAGCTCGCGCACAAAGTTGTTGATTCAGGGTTCGAACCTGACGTGGTAGTTGCTATTGCCCGCGGCGGTCTTGTCCCTGGTGGAGCAATGGCCTATGCGCTAGGCACAAAAGGCGTAGGAACCATGAACGTTGAGTTTTACACAGACATCGGTGAAACCTTGACTGACCCTCGCATACTGCCGCCATTGATGGATACTGCCGAATTACCCGGCCAAAAAGTACTCGTTGTTGACGATGTTGCCGACTCTGGACGCACCTTACAACTTGTTATGAACATGCTTGCTCGTCAAGGATCCGACGCACGCAGCGCTGTGCTGTACACGAAACCTCGTTCGATTATTGTTCCTGACTATTCGTGGAAAGACACCGACGAGTGGATTACCTTCCCGTGGTCTGCGCTTCCTCCAATTGGTCATGATCATTCCATCGATGCCTAGTTGTTTTCTCGGCTCTCTACCTTCTTAATAACGTGGGTGGCACATCTTTCAGATGTGCCACCCACGTTTGTTTTACCCAGTTCCCGCACCATCGAGAAGGAACTTTTCGATTCCGTCCAGCGTGATACTCAAACCAATGTCGAAGGATGCGTCGAGCGGATAGTTTGCTGCTTCCACGTGATACATAGCGAGTTCATTAATGCGCGGATATTCATTTAGGTTTATTCCTTCATGGAGTTCTTGCGCTGAGGTATCGAGACCTGCTGTACGCAGCATGAGGTCCTGTAGCGCAAACCCGTAAACGAACGCGTCAAGAATTGCGTACGCGTGCCCTGCATGCGCGACACTAAACCCTGCTGTGCGCAGCACAACTAGCACTGCTTCGTGGTTTGCGAGTGTGGTTGGGCCAGGGTCTGTTCTCGTTTCCATCACCGCAAGTGCCCACGCATGACGTGAGAGGGCTGCGCGCATGGAGTGGGCTCGAAGTGCTAATTCGTTCTTCCAGTCCCCTGTCTCGTTTGGGGTGTGCAGTTCTTCGAACACGACATCCACTAATGCGTCCAGCAGTCTATCTTTTGTGGCTATGTAGTGGTAGATCGACATGGGCCGCACGCCTAGGTGAACGGCGAGACCTCGAATTGTTAAAGCGTCGAGTCCGTGCAAGTCAGCTAATTCGAGTGCACCTTTAAGGATTCGTTCTTTCGTTAATGAGTTTCTGGGCGCTCTTGGAACCATAAAATCATGTTATCGTACTTAGTACGATAACTTTATGTGACACGACAGTATTACGGTCAGGTTCACGTGCACTTGCCACACCCAGGGTTCAAAACAACCACATACTCTCAGTGCTTAAAGAACGGAAATCCTTGCAATGAATGCTCTACCTTTTCGCACAGCGTCTCTCATCGCTGGATTTTCTCTCGCGATCATGGCGATCATCTCCCCTTTTGGTTTACTCGTCGCTCTACCCGCAGGCAACCTCCACATAACAGCTCTCACGGTTCTCATCGTGGCCGCCCTAGACATTCTTGTCGCTGTTGCTCTCTATAGTGTGCTTTTACAGAGCGGAGCTTTTCTTGCTAGTTGCGCTTCAGCCATGCGAATCGCGTATGCGGCAATTTTTGTCACGTCCGCAGGGCATCTAGTTGGCGACTCGGATGTTGAACGCTTCCAAGCAATATGGGACATGGGTTTATTCGTCTTTGGCGTCCATCTTGTTCTTGTTGGACTTGCACTTGTCCGCGGAACTGAATTTCCCACTTGGCTTGGCATTCTTGTTGCCATTGCTGGGGCAGGCTATCTATTTGATGCCGTGAATGTGGCACTCGCTCAAAACACGTCGTTGTCTCTTGGCGAGTTCACCTTTGTTGGAGAAATCGTTTTGCTCGTCTGGCTAATCGTCAAAGGTGTACGCCCTGTTTCTAACAAAAACCAGCAAACGATAGCCACGGAGCACGCCTGACCTGCATTGATGCAACCCTGTTTTTGCACAATGCGGCCACTACGACCTTCACCTAGCAGGCGAGGCTGTGGGTTATTTTCTTGTAACCTAAGTCAATGATGAGCACTACCCGAAGTTTAGTCATAATTGGAATATTTATGTGTTCTCTTTCGGCGTGCACACCCGAAAACTCTGCGCCTCCAACTACTGCTATCAGCAGAGTTGTCGGACAAGATACGATGCTTGTCCCTCGCACCATCCCAGAGGGGTGGCGGTACGACTCGATCTCAGCTTCCACAACAAGCTCGGGCGACACGTCATATCAGTTAATGTTCGTGTCAAAAACACTGGAAGATTTCCCTGTCCAACTATGCGTTGCACCTTCAACAAGTGCGTCAACTCAATGCACGAATGATGATTCCTCGACGCCGACAACCATTGATGGCGTTACAGCAGCTTGGCTTTTTGCAGGAAATGACCCGTCCAACCCAGACATCTGGACGGATCTCGCCTTAACGTCGGCATGGCAGGACACCGATTGGGTTAATACCCAGTAGATAAAACGCAACAACTGACTCTAATTATTTCCCTCACCCGCTCACGAGGATCAAAAAGGGCTTGGAACTACAGGATTCTGTAGTTCCAATCATTTCTCATAGTCGACTTGTCGCATGAGTAAGAGTCCACCGGTCAGCCATAAGAAGGCGCAGAAAACAAGGGTTACAGCTGGGAAAACAGGACCCGCCATGACAGCACTAACGCTGAAGGCATACGCTAATCCTGCATCTGGAAACACCATGGGAATAATCATTGAGCCAGTGCACAAAAACGAGACCGCTAACATTCGCATGGACTGGTCACGAAAAATTCCAGTAGCCAACATTCCGATCCCTCCGGATATTGCCCATGAGTAGGTAAGGCTGAGGCCGTTATCGTCAAAGGCTGCAAAAAACCAGCTAATAAGCAGTAATACTGTTGCGGAAGAAAATATAACTACACCAAAAACGATTCTAGGTGAAACCGCTGGCAACAATAATGCAAGAGGAATCGATGGCGAACAAGCTAGCATTACTGCACCACAAAAAAAGAAAGATCCGATCGCTGCGACGAACAGACTCTGACCTCCCGAAAAGGATTCAAAGGCAGTCAAACGTCGAGCCCCTCCGACTACATGCATAACTAAACCTCCAACGATAAGAAGAGCAACACCTTTCCACATAAAAAAAGCGGACGCACCTTGGAGAGATTGCACAAAAATCCGCATTTTATCTTTCCGAATCTTCTTTTATCCAATTATTAAATTTATCATATTCAATTTCATATGATTGCATGTTGCATACAGACCCCGAATTAATTAGATTTTCAACAACTGCTGCAGATTTTTCATCTCCCACACTAGTCAGATAGCGAATAATGTCTTCATTAGAATTTGCTTCTACTGAAGAACGCGCTTCACCTGATATTTCCATGTGATTAATAAGCAGCCAAGAAGCTATAACCTCTAGTCCAAAATATTCGAGCGCAGGTTTTTCGCTTTCGAAATCTTCAGCTGTGCTTTCCGCAGAACATAAAGGGAAGTAAGGGTCAACAGCGATACTTTCAGCTTCTTTTGGAAGAACTTCAAAGTATAAAACTCCGGCAGAATGAACCGCTTGACCCGACTGATATGACACTGACTGATGCGGAGTAAGTTGACTATATAATTTAGGTGTATCTATTCCGAACTTTGTAAATGCTGTGAAGTTATCTTCATATTGTTGGAAATACTTTTCCAACAGCCACTTATTTTCTGGCAAAACACAAACTTCGAACCCTGAATCATTCTTTTTACACACATTTGATTCAGCATTCACGTCTGCAACTTGATCATATTTTCCTGATACAAGTGAGAATGATGCTGCCACACAGGCGATTCCGATAAGCATAGGAATTACTTGGAAAACCAGTTTACGTCTATACAAAACAAGATCATTTCTGCGCAGTACTGCATACAGCACAAGAACTATCCCGCACAGCAAAAGCGCTCTTGCAACAAGAAATGACCAGCTAGGAATATAGCCTGCACTGACGTTCCCTCGTCCATCAACAGCAAAAGGTGAGTGTTCTACAAACACCCCAGCAAAGAGTACGAGTGACGCCAAGAAAGCGGCAAGCGCAGACCATCGTGAAATCCATATTGTCGCGACCATCAAACCGAAAGTTATGGCTATCAAGACGCTTATACATTGTGTCGAAATCGAATACGCCAGCGCGACCGAATACTCATGCGTCTCCGATGAGACAAGGAACGCTACTCGTAGATTAACGAGAAAAAGTAGAATAATTATTAATAATAAAAGTGGAAGAACGTGAATATATACGTGCCGCTGTGGATGTGGGAGCGTGTGACGCCATGGTTCATTATGTTTATCTAAGTGCCGCGATACCACCCATGCAGCAGTCGCTGATACTACAGGAAGAAAAAGCAAAAAAGAACCTAGTGGCTTTGACCATGCCCACAGCGAGTATTGCTTCCACATATCAACATCTTGATCCGCAAAAGTTAATGATACAAAAATTACAACACCTGTAAAGAATGTAGCCCACGCCGCTAACCAAGCATCAGTGGTGAACCTTTGAGTCATTCTCTTTAACTTTTTGTCTTTTTCCTTCATTTCAGACCACTCATAAATGTTCTTAAATGCGCACTGTGCGCCTCATAACTTTCACCAGCGGCTAAAGGAGGAACAGTAAGAAGACCATTGGCGGTAAGGACGTGGTTTGTACCTCCCCAGGAAAAAGCATCTTCAAGAGACTGAGTCGTTACAACAACATGCATGTTTTGTTGCAAAGAATGTAACGTTTTGGAGAACTCTCCCGTGAAAACTGGATCAAGTTCTGATGTTGGTTCATCAAGGATAAGAACGTTAGGATCATGAATTAACGCTTGGGCCAGCGACAACCTACGTTTTTGACCGCCAGATAACCTACTCACACACTCTGCTCTTTTCTCAACAAGACCAGATATCTTCAAAACTTCAGTAATTCTTACACTAATTTCAGACGAATGCACTGCGCGCATATTGGCCACATACCATAAAAAGTTTTCTACTTTCATGGTTCCCGGCCATTTTGCCGATTGTGGCGCATAACCAATTACGCGCCTATGTGACTTCAACGTTTTTCGAGTAAGCGGCTGCCCATCAAAAACTATTTCACCGCCTGAACGTAAAAACCCACATAATGCTTGCAATAATGTGGATTTACCTACGCCATTTAGACCAAGTATGACGTCAAGAGGTCCTTCAAGAGTGGAGTTTACATCCGATAAAACTAATCGTTTATTTCTTTTAACTGACAGGTCTGTCAATGAAATATGCACGCACTACCTTCTTATTGCTTGAAAAGAAGTTAAACCTTGAGAAGCGTTATTCTGCTACGTTATTGTTCGCTGCCTTGAACACTTGCATCAGGACCTTGCCAGATCTTGGCAATCACCCGTGCAAGTTCATCGGAACGTTCTTCAATGTTTTGTTCGGTCCAAAGCTGCTGGTGTTCAAGAATTTCTTTGTTTAACACCTGCAAGTTGAACTGACTCAAAATACTCCACTTGCCTCGACCAGATTGTCCGCCGTGCGACATTTCCTGCGCTTCTTCGTCGGTCCATGGCAGGTTAGAAAGCGATGAATTCAATGCTTGAGGAATAATCGTTAAATTGCCGAGCGTGTGTATAACCCTGTCACGATACTGTTCTTGCTCATTTGTAAAAGGGGTTGCAGGAGCCCAGTGCTCACGCCACTTCTTCGGCATCACATGCTCTATCGACATCGAAGATGGCAAAGGCACCTCACCATATCGTGTGTCTTGTTCACGCTTGTACTCTTCAACAGCACGCAACACGACAACGATACGGTTCTGTTTGATATAGCCATACAACCGTTTTGAACCAACTTCTGAAATGAATTCCTCATCGCTTGGCCATACGCGAGTGTGTGATGTCTGCTGTGACAAAAATGAGCGAATCTTAAAACCAGCTTGATCCGAATCCACTGATGAAAGTGCTTTCAATAACGCTACAACCAGTTTGTTCAAGTCCTTAGAGGTCATCTGTAAAAGTGTGCGTCGCACTATCCAGCTCTCAAGCGCCGCAAGACCCGTCTCAATTTGCTCGTCTGGAAGCTTATGGTTTGGCGAAATAGCCCACAAAAATACAGGTGTCGTGGCAGCAAGTTCCATCGTTTCAATGATCCGAGTGCGGAACTTTCCTGCGGCAGTCTCTGCGTCCAATTGCCCGAAACCGCGGTAAACATCAGCGTCAACGCGCATTTCAGTTAAGAACTTCTCAGCGGTCGCAGGAGTAGCCATGAACGGCCTCGCGTAGTCGACGAACGTGCGAAAAACGAGCTCAGCTTTCACTTCGTCTCGTAACCGCATCGTAAGCCAGTAGTGCAAGAAAATATCGACACGTGAGCGACTCAAACGACCCTGAGTGATCTCTTCACGCCACCACTCCGTATCGAAATCTTCCCACAGAGTACGTGACCACTTGTCAACGTCTGCTCCGATTTTCCGTCCGTGCCGAAAAACCCAGTTTTTAATTAAGTCTGCTTTCAGCAAAGGAGTACCGCGATCGTTCAACGTCTCAAAAATCAGTTGCGCATCATCGTCACCAGTGAGGTCAATCGCAACGACGACGAGACGACTAGCGAGAGTTTCAGCCAACTGCTCTGCACGTTCTGCCGCGGTTCCTGGCGGTTCCTCACCATCTCCATCGGGACGTCCTGAAATCCAGCGTTCTGCTTCGGCACTAAAGAAGTCGTGTGCCCCTTGGATCTGCCCCGGCTCTACCGGATTAGGTTCCTGCGGATCCATCGCATGAACGAATTCAGCGCGGTTAGCTTGAGAAGGCCACAGTTTAAAACGTTGCGGGGTTCCTCGATAAACAGATTGTTTATTGAGGATGAGTTCCTCAAGGCGCTCTGCGTCCTCCTCGTGCCCACTACTGTGGAGCACACTTTGCACCGCATCAAGCACAACCTGCAACGTAGTAAGGCGCTGCTGACCATCAATAACATCAAGTTCAGTAATCGCGGCGCTTCCTGCTTGAAGCAACTCGAACACAACTGCACCCAGAAAATGGCTTTTGATAGGCCTAGCAGAATCCACTAGGTGGCTCTCGGCAACGCGTTGAATATCGTCCCACAGCGGCGCCCACTGATCCTCTTCATTCCACACGTATGGCCGCTGATATGCAGGAATCACATAGTGTTTACGTCCCTCGAACAGTTCAGTAGCGGTTGCTTTACTCGGTTGCTGCATCGACCAGTTACTTTCTACATAAAAACGCTATTTCGCTAAAGCACATTATTTAACGATAACTTCACACTTTGAATGCCAATGATATCGGCGATATAACCGGTTGAATAGACGTTTATGCTGGTCTAGAACATAAGGGGCTTTTCGATTTTCCTCTACTTATTGCCTAGAGGAGTGCTTTAAGCGAGGCAGGACGCATCAAAAAGGGCTTGGAACTACAGAAACCTGTAGTTCCAAGCCCTTTTATGGCTGGTCTTCCAAAGAGTTTTAGAAGTCCCAGTCTTCGTCTTCAGTAACGACTGCTTTACCAATCACGTACGACGAACCAGAACCTGAGAAGAAGTCGTGGTTTTCGTCAGCGTTAGGTGACAGTGCAGACAAAATTGCTGGGTTTACGTCGGTCTCATCCTTAGGGAACAAGCCTTCATATCCGAGGTTCAGGAGAGCTTTGTTTGCGTTGTAACGCAAGAACTTTTTAACGTCCTCGGTTAGTCCAACACCGTCATACAGTGATTCGGTGTAGCTCACTTCGTTTTCGTACAGTTCAAACAGAAGCTCAAACGTGTAGGCTTTCAACTCGTCGCGGCGTTCCTGCGTTTCGAGTTCCAAACCTTTTTGGTACTTGTACCCGATGTAGTAACCGTGTACTGCCTCGTCGCGGATGATAAGGCGAATGAGGTCTGCCGTGTTGGTGAGTTTCGCGTGGCTCGACCAGTACATCGGCAGGTAGAAACCCGAATAGAACAAGAACGACTCAAGCATTGTCGAGGCGACTTTACGCTTCAGTGGGTCGTCACCGCGGTAGTAGTCGAGAACGATCTCGGCTTTCTTTTGCAGGTAAGGGTTTTCCTCAGACCAGCGGAAAGCATCATCAATTTCTTGAGTTGAAATCAGTGTGGAGAAGATCGACGAGTATGACTTTGCGTGTACGGATTCCATGAACGCAATATTTGTCATGACGGCTTCTTCGTGCGGTGTTAAAGCGTCTGGGATGAGCGAAACCGCACCGACTGTCCCTTGGATGGTGTCCAGCAGGGTCAAGCCTGTGAATACGCGTGTGGTGAGTTCTTGTTCCTGCGGTGTCAGTGTGTGCCACGACTGAATGTCGTTTGATACGGGCACCTTTTCAGGAAGCCAGAAGTTACCAACGAGACGGTCCCACACTTCGAGGTCTTTCTCGTCCTCGATGCGGTTCCAGTTGATCGCGCTGACCCGGTCAATCAGCTTCAGCTTTCCGGTGGACATTGCTTCTCCCTGCCATCGCCCAAGTTTTTAGGGCAGTTTTATGGAACGTAACGGCTTACTGCCACATTGATTCTAAAGACTCGATGTGGTGTTTCGAATGAGTGAGATGTAAATGACGGTGTGGGTGTGAGCACGATCTATTCGGCACACACCCACCAGTCATAGGACTACAGCATGCAGGAAACGCAGCCTTCGACTTCGGTTCCTTCGAGTGCTAGTTGACGCACACGAATGTAATACAAGGTTTTGATTCCCTTACGCCATGCATAGATTTGCGCACGGTTCACATCGCGGGTCGTTGCAGTGTCCTTGAAGAACAACGTCAAAGACAAGCCCTGGTCGATGTGTTCGGTAGCTGCCGCATACGTGTCGATGATCTTCTCGTAGCCGATCTCGTATGCGTCCTCGTAGTAGTCGAGGTTGTCGTTGGTGAGGTAAGGAGCCGGGTAGTAGACGCGGCCGATCTTTCCTTCTTTACGAATTTCGATACGTGATGCAACCGGGTGGATTGAAGACGTCGAGTTGTTAATGTACGAGATTGAACCCGTGGGTGGCACTGCCTGCAAGTTTTGGTTGTACAACCCGTGTTCCATAACGGATGCTTTGAGTTGCGCCCAGTCCGCTTGGGTTGGGATTTTCACGCCAGCTTCAGCAAAAATTTCGCGCACACGCTCAGTCTTTGGCTCCCATACGCGTTCGGTGTACTTGTCAAAGTATTCACCAGTGGCGTATTTGGAGTTTTCAAAGTTGTAGAACTTGGTGTCACGTTCCATCGCTAAAACGTTTGAGGCTTTAATAGCGTGGTATGCAACCGTGTAGAAGTAAATCGACGTGAAGTCGATGCCTTCTTCAGAGCCATAATGTACGCGTTCGCGGGCAAGGTAGCCGTGCAGGTTCATTTGTCCAAGACCGATGGCGTGCCCTAGATCGTTGGCTCGTTTCACGGATGGAACCGAGTCAATGGATGTTTGGGTGGCTACTGCTGTTAACGCGCGGATCGCGGTTTCTACAGTCTTGCCGAAGTCTTCGGAGTCCATTGCTTTGGCAATGTTCATGGAACCGAGGTTGCAGGAAATGTCACGGCCGATGTGGTCGTATGACAAGTCAAGATTGTATGTCGATGGTGTTGAAACTTGCAGGATTTCTGAGCACAAGTTTGAGTGAGTGACTTTACCGGCAACAGGGTTGGCTTTGTTTACGGTGTCTTCAAACATGATGTACGGGTAACCCGACTCAAATTGAAGTTCCGCTAGCGTTTGGAAGAAGTCACGCGCTTTAATTTTGGTTTTCCGGATGCGTGCATCGTCAACCATTTCGTTGTACTTTTCTGTCACTGAAATGTCAGCGAAAGGTACTCCGTACACGCGTTCCACGTCGTATGGCGAGAACAAGTACATGTCCTCGTTCTTTTTCGCGAGCTCGAACGTGATGTCAGGGATAACGACACCGAGCGACAAAGTTTTGATGCGGATTTTCTCGTCTGCGTTTTCGCGCTTGGTGTCCAAGAAACGCATGATGTCTGGGTGGTGTGCGTGCAAATACACTGCACCGGCACCTTGACGTGCGCCCAGCTGGTTCGCGTACGAGAAGGAGTCTTCCAGTAGTTTCATGACTGGAATGACACCTGAGGACTGGTTTTCAATGTGCTTGATTGGTGCACCTAGTTCACGCAGGTTTGATAGCAGCAATGCAACACCGCCACCACGCTTGGACAACTGCAAGGATGAGTTGATACCGCGTGAAATGGATTCCATGTTGTCTTCCATGCGCAGCAGGAAGCAGGATACTGGCTCACCACGTTGGGCTTTACCTGAGTTCAAGAACGTTGGTGTTGCAGGCTGGAATCGTCCCGAAATGATTTCTTCAACCATGTCTAGCGCGAATTGTTCGTCGCCTGCAGCAAGTGTTAAAGCAACCATAGATACGCGGTCTTCAAAACGTTCGAGGTAGCGTTTGCCGTCAAAAGTTTTAAGCGTATATGAGGTGTAGTACTTGAATGCACCAAGGAAGGTTTCAAACCGGAACTTCTTCGAGTATGCATAGTCGAAGAGGGATTTGATGAATCCTCGATCGTATTGGTTGAGGACTTCTGGATCGTAGTATTTGTTCTCGATGAGGTAGTCGAGTTTTTCGTCTAAGCTGTGGAAGAACACCGTGTTTTGGTTCACGTGTTGCAAGAAGTACTGTCGTGCGGCTTCCCTGTCTTTTTCGAACTGGATTTCTCCGTCCGGTCCATACAAGTTGAGCATCGCATTCAACGCGTGATAGTCCAGCTGTGTGTTCATGCCGGAATCTGCGATTGACGTAGCCAAAATTGATTCAGTCCTTCAGTTGTGTTGTGAACATTCACGATGTGTGGTTTAACGGCACGCGTCTGCGTATAGCGTGGACTGCGTGGCATAAGTTTTATTGCTGTGAGAGATGCACACAACGCCGTTGTTGTTGCTTCTCTGGTGTGTGGATTGTTCCCGGGTTGCGGGTATGGGAACTGTGGTGCAGCCGGGCACCCCGGCTGCACGTGTTTAAGCGTGTGCAGTTACAGTTGCTGCGAGCTTCGAGATTTGGTCTGGGCGGAAGCCGGACCAGTGGTTGTCGCCGGCTACGACCACGGGTGCTTGAAGGTGTCCAAGCTCGCGGACCATTTCTAGTGCCGCAGGGTCTTGAGTGATGTCGATGACTGTGTACTCGATGCCCTTTTTATCGAGGGCTCGGTAGGTAGCATCACATTGAACACACTGTGGCTTGCTGTAAACGGTAACGCTCATGTTTGACGCTCCTCGCATGTGGGGGTTGAACTAATAACAATGGTGAAACTACGGTTTTGTGGTTTCGTTGTGGAACCTAAAGCTGTTGTGCGGCTGACCGCGTGCAACCACTATACCTAGTGCCAATCGCTGAATCGACCCCTAGGTGTTGCGTTTCGTGTTTTCATCGCCACACTTAACCCACAAGCCATGTGGACAAGCCTGTGGAGAAGTTCCCAATCAGCAGTCACCATAAAAAAGCTAGGTCTGCAAAAATCTTTGCCTCTTTCATATCGTCGAAAAAATAACTAGTTTTACGATTCTCCTAGCACCCTCTGACATTCGTTGAGAATCCGCCAACCAACGGCTGCAAAACGACCGACTAGAAAAATTTGTCATCCATTTTTGACACCTCAAGGTATGGCACGGGCCACTCACGTACGGGGGTAAAAAGAGCAAAAAAATATCCACCGCCCTGTGCACTGCTCATCCACAGGGCGGTGGATAACCGGAAGCTTTCACCCCAAAATTAGTGGGGTGAAAAAGGCCACTCGGCGTGTCATTGACGTAACCAAACTATGCGGTTTCTGGCACCTCAACATCAACGTATTCGATGCTCTCTACGGTAGGAATAGTAGAGGTCTGCACGAGGCTGCGATACCAAAAAGCGGAGTCTTTCCAAGTGCGCTGCAGCGAATCGTAGTCAACACGAATGATGCCAAATCGCCGGTCGTATCCTAAAGCCCACTCGAAATTATCGAGTAAGGACCACGCAAAATATCCTCGTACATCTGCGCCTTGCTCTCGCGCTTCATGCACGGCAGCAATATGGTCGTGCAGGTATGCGACGCGTTCAACGTCATGAACACGACCGTCAACGACGACATCGTCAAAAGCAGCCCCGTTTTCGGTCACCATCAATGGTTGGTGGGGATATTTTTTATGTAAGTCGAGCAGCAATTCAGTCATGCCACTCGGGTCAATATTCCATCCCATCGCAGTGTATGGCTCGTCCAACGGCAGCCACTTCACTCCAGAAATCCCTACCCATGGGCTGTGCGAGGTTGTTCCGTGGCCTTCGTTTTCACGAGCTTCGTGTTCGTCTTCACCGTCACGTAGCGCGCGTGCCAATCCTGTGCAGTAGTAGTTAACACCCAGCACATCTAACGGAACATTAATGATGTCTTCGTCGCCGTCTTGAATAAAGTCCCACGTTGTTATGTGCTTGGTGTCTTCAAGAACATCTGCTGGATATTTCCCTTCCAGCATTGGTTCTAGGAAAACCCGGTTTCCGATGCCGTCGATACGACGAAAAACATCACGATCGGCAGGATCGTCGGGGTTCTGCACCCGAATAACTTGCAAGTTCAGTGTGACTGAAAGTTTTGTCTCTGCCCCTAGTTCCTCTCGAATAGCACGACCTGCAAGGCCATGTGCAAGGTTCAAGTGGTGTACTGCTTGCAGCGCTTCTCGTTCATCCGTTCGCCCTGGGGCGTGCACACCTGACGCGTATCCGAGATAGGCTGC
The DNA here is from genome assembly GCF_051200815.1 of Timonella sp. A28. GTDB lineage: Bacteria > Actinomycetota > Actinomycetes > Actinomycetales > Cellulomonadaceae > Timonella. The sequence goes on from NZ_CP195159.1 coordinate 1,204,927, forward strand.
GCACCATGGTTCGTTCAGTGTGGTCCAGGTGTCAATGTCATGGCCGAGTTCTTGAGCCATGCGACGCGCATAATGCCCGAATTGGATTGCTGTTTGTCGGTTGGTCCAGCCACCGTTGTCTTCTAGTTCTTGCGGCAGATCCCAGTGATACAAGGTGACAACAGGCTTTATTCCTGCGGCAAGTAACCCTTTGACAAGGTTCTTGTAGAAGGCGATTCCTTCAGGGTTGAAATCCCCGCTGCCGCCCGGCTGCACGCGTGGCCATGAAATGGAAAACCGGTAGGCGTCGAGCCCCATGGCACGCATGTGCGCGATGTCTTCTTGCCATCGGTGGTAGTGGTCGTCTGCGACGTCACCGGTATCGCCGTTGAGTACACGGCCAGGGACGCGAGAGAAAGTGTCCCAGATTGAGGGGCCTCGTCCACCTTCGTGTGCGGCTCCTTCAATTTGGTATGCAGCGGTTGCTGATCCCCACACAAAATCTTGAGGGAATTGGCGTGCATGCGTCATTGTCATGTCTCCTTAAACACCTAGGTGGTGTGTACGTATGTTGTTTACTGACCGCACTACAGAATGGGCCGTGTCTGGATTGTTGAGTTCTTGTTCGATGCGTTCCGCGTTGAGGGTTGTGTCTACGGTGAACCGCATTGTTTCTCCGGCTCGTAACGTGACGAGTTGGTCATCAATGCGTGCATACGGGTCAAGCCGATCGACTAGCAGTGTGCTGTCGACTAGTAGAGAGGACGCGGACACTGCTATCTCTACGCTGTGCAGTCCGTCCTTTTTGCTTTTATCTGTAACCTGCCAAGTAGCTGCGTCTGGTTGCAGTTCAAGGTTTTTTAGTTCTGTGAAGTAGTGGAAACAACGATGTGCGTCTAATTGTGCGACGAGTACTTCACGTGTTGGCTGTTCGGTAGCGAGCAGGTCTTCTGGGATGTCTACCTCGTGTACTGAGCGAGGGGCAACGTGTACGTCGGTTTTATAGGTTGCTTGTGGGGTGCCTGCAAGGTTTTCTCGCGTTACCACGACTGTTCCGCTCCAGGTTTCGTCTGTGTCGTTGATCAGTATGGCGGTGGGGCGCCCTAATGCGGTTCGTCCGTTAGGGAGGTCTTCACCAAACGCTGCGTCAACGGCTGCGCTTACCGCGCCTTGACCTGCACCGATGACTGGGCCGCGTGGCTTGATGGTGATCATGCGTGGCGCGTATGCGTGGCGCAAAGCAAACAGGAGTGGTTTTTCGCGTTCGTCGCCGTCCACGGCGGCCCATGAGGTTACGGGCCAGCAGTCGTTGAGTTGCCAGACGATTGAGCCCGCTGAATAAGGCCAGAAACTGCGGAAGTGTTCGATACCGAAAGCAACGGAGTGGGCTTGGTTGAGTTGGGTGACCCAGTTCCACTCTTCAAAGTCGGATACTTGCGGCAGGTGTGGTGCGGCGCCTTTATCGAGTTTGGCGTTTCCGTCCCCGGCTTTTTGGTGCAGCAGAAACTCGGCGGTTTCTTTGTTTCTACCTTCGGGCGATATCGATCGGGTGAGTGTTGCCCATGTGGGTGGGCCTTGGTGGCCGAACTCTGAACAGAACCGCGGAATGTAGTCGAGGTGGGTGAGGTAGTCTTGGCGGTTCCATACCTCCCATTCATGACGTGTGCCATGATGCTGGTCGTTCGGGTGTACGCTAGCGTGCCCTTGTTCTAGTTCTGCCATGAATCCTGGCGAGTACGGGCTACCGTCACAGTATGGGCGGGTGGGGTCAAGCTCTGCCACGATTTTGGGGAAAAGATCCGTGTAGTAGTTGTATCCCCAAGTTAGGCCGACGAGGTCTTTTTGCCAGTTCCAGTCGAGGAAGCCCCACAAGTTTTCGTTTCCACCATTCCAGACGACAAGGGATGGGTGTGGGGTAAGCCGTGCGACGTTGTCTCGGGCTTCAGCCTCAAATTCTGTGTAGAACGGTTCTTCTTCTGGGTATGCGGCGCAGGCGAGGAGGAAGTCTTGCCACACCATGATTCCGCGTTCGTCGCACACATCGTAGAAGTCTTCGGTTTCGTAGATCCCTCCGCCCCACACGCGCAGTAAGTTCATGTGTGCGTAAAGGGCTTGGTCTACTCGTCGTTCTATGCGGTCACGGGTTATTCGGGTTAAGAGGTGGTCGTCGGGAATCCAGTTTGCGCCTTTGACGAAGATATCTGTGCCGTTGACACGCAGGGTAAAGGGGGTGCCGTGTTCGTCTAGGGTGGTGTTTATTTCAACTGTTCGAAAGCCGATGCGTCGTTCATAGCAGGCGCGTGTTTCACGTGAGCTGGATAGTTCAGCCGTGATGTTGAACAAGGGGTGTTCGCCGTATCCGGCGGGCCACCACAGTGGTGCGTTGGGAACGCTGAGTCGTGCTGTTGCTGTTGCTGCGCCAGGGTTGACTGTTGTGGTGACGGCGATGTCATTGATGCCGTGTGCTGCGGCTAGTTGCAGTGTAAGTTCTGCGGGCTGTTTTTCTGATGGTGTGGCCCACTCGAGATCCATGATGAGGTCGATGTGCCCTGTTCCGATCTCGTCTACGGTGACGAGGGTGCGTGTCGAGGTGGCTCTTACGTGGCTCCACCGTTCGAGACGTATTGGCTTCCAAATACCTGCGGTTTGTAGGTCTGGCCCCCAGTCCCAGCCAAATGAGCAGGCCATTTTGCGCACCATGTTAAATGGGTGGTCGTATGCGCGTGGACGAATGGTTATTTCTTCTGCCTGCTGCCACGCGTATTCAAGGGCTGAGGAAAACTCGATACGTAACGTGTTGTCTCCTGCACGTAGGTAAGGAGCCACATCGAATCGATACGATCGGTGCTGATTGTAGGTTCTCGCAACATCGTGACCGTTCACCATGATCCGTGCAACTGTGTCTAGCCCATCGCAGGCAAGATCAATGCGCTCCCCTGCGAGCGCTTCGTGTGTGTGGAAGGTTGTTTCGTAGCACCATGCTGTCTTGTGGACCCATTCGAGTGCTTTTTCTTCCATGCCTACGTATGGGTCGTTGATGAGTCCGGCTTTGAGGAGGTCTGTGTGAACTGTTCCTGGAACGTGGGCTGGTATCACTTGTTGCGTGATTGCTGCGGGGGCTTCTCCGGCGAGGTGGCGTAGTGTCCACCCTGTGTGCAGTTCTTGGGAGATCATGGGTACAGCTCCTGTTGATGAAGGTGCGCGCGCGGTATGTGTCGCTTTGTTAGGCGTGGAGGTGTTGGCGGTGCCGTAGAAATCTTCGGTGATTTTTGTGGCGGGTTGGCTGCATGTTAGAGAAATTCAAACACCTCTTGAAACATTCTTAATCAACTGAATAAAGTAAGTCAAGGGTTGTTCCTCGGCCCCTTGCTTTTCATCTCATAACCAACTTGTTGCAAAGGTTTTCTTGTGGACGCCCCTACTCACGTTTCCCCACGGACACGAAGCGCCTCCATCATTTTGGATGCCATCAGAGCCGCCGGCACAATAAGTCGTTCTGGACTCACCACCGTTACCGGCCTGACAGCAGCGACCATTTCAACTGTCGTTCGTAAACTCATCACAGCTGACTTAGTGACTGAGATAGGACGAGCAGAATCTACCGGCGGTAAACCACGCGTCCTCCTGCAACTCAACGCTGAAGCTCGCTACGCGATAGGAATACATCTCGACCATGCCGCTGTAACCTACGTTTTAGTGAATCTAGTTGGCACACCCATCGCCAATATGAAACGGGCCGGCGCGTTAGCTACTCCCCCACATGACGTCGTCGTACGAATCTCCGACGAAGTAACCGAATTCGTTAAAGAAGCCGGCATCCCATTCAGCAAAGTGTTAGGTCTTGGCCTCGTCTCACCTGGACCGCTTACTTCTGCTGCAGGAATGCAACTCACACCACCGTTTATGAAAAGTTGGGAAGACTTTCCCCTCGATACCGAACTAGCACACGCAACAAGCCTGCCCGTATTCCTCGAAAATGATGCGACAGCCGCAGCAATCGGCGAGTACTGGTCAGGAGGAACAGACCACGAAGGAGACTTTGCTTCCCTCTACCTCGGCACTGGATTAGGAGCTGGCCTCCTTATAGGCGGATCACCTTTTCATGGCGCAAGTGGAAACGCAGGCGAAATTGGGCACACAACAGTCTCAATAGATGGCCCACTGTGCTGGTGTGGAATGCACGGATGCGTTGAAGTTTTAGCAGGCCCCGCCGCAGTAGTTACACAAGCGCGTGCACGCCGCGAGAACATTCGCGATTTTGGGCTTTCTGCAACAGAAAACAGCACCTCCATCGCCCACGACTTTGCCCTCATCGCAGCAGCCGCACAACACGGCAACGAACACGCTCAACAACTCCTCAAAGATTCCGCACGATATATTGCGGCAGCCGCACACACTATCGCAAATCTGTTCGACCTACGCATGCTCGTACTCACCGGGCCAAGTTTTGCTGCAGCAGGCGACATTTACCTTCCCGCAATCACGCACGTACTCAACGAATCTTTCTTCGCGCGATCACGCCATCACGTTGACGTTCGCTTATCTCAAACCGCTGAAACAGCCGCCGCTATAGGAGCCGCCGCCCTCGTCTTACAAAACGAGTTCGTACCCGAACGCAGCGCACAACTCGCTTCCGCTGCAGGATGGTCAGGCATCGAAAACGAAATCAGCACCTTATCCACTCCAACACACACGTGACATTCATCCTTAACCGTCCAACCGCTTCGTCAAGATTGGTCCACACATGGCGTTCTTTGATCTTCCCCTCGAACAGCTCCACACCTATGTTCCCGACGTTCGTGAACCCGACGACTTTGATACGTTCTGGAACGACACACTCACACAAGCACGCGGCCACGACCTCAACGTACAACTCACACGCGTCGACACCGGACTCACCCTCGTCGAATCATATGATGTTGAATTCTCTGGTTTTAACGGCGACCGGATTAAAGCGTGGCTGAACATTCCTGCAGGTCACACAACCCCAATGCCCGCAGTCATACAATTTCAAGGCTACGGTGGCGGTCGCGGCTTCGCGCAAGAACACCTCATCTGGGCTAACGCCGGATACGCGCACTTACTCATGGACACTCGCGGGCAAGGCTCTCACTGGGGATCTGGCGGAACAACCCCTGACACACACGGTTCTGACCCCGCAGCATCTGGTGTGATGACCCGAGGCATCCTCGACCCAGAACAGTACTACTACCGCAGGCTCTACACCGACGCTGTGCGCGCAGTAGAAGCCGCTCGCACACTAAACGTCATCGACCCAACACGCATAACAGTTACAGGCGCAAGCCAAGGTGGTGGCATAGCGCTCGCGGTGGCGGGGCTTGTCCCTGATGTAACGGCAACTATGCCTGATGTTCCCTTCCTGAATAACTTTGCGCGCGCACTTGCGATCACAGATTCTGACCCGTACCACGAAATTACGCGTTATCTCTCAGTACATCGCACTCATGGCACACAAGCACTACACACGCTGTCATATTTTGATGGTGTGAACTTTGCGCGTCGTGCTGCATCGCCCGCGCTCTTCTCCGTTGCACTCATGGACGACGTGTGTCCTCCTTCAACGGTTTTCAGCGCTTACAACGTCTACAACCATGCCAATAAAAACATCGAAGTTTACCCCTACAACCAGCATGAAGGCGGCCAATTTCATCAGGTTGTGAAACAACTTTCTTGGCTGCGCTCACACCTCTAAACATTGGATTTCCTTATGCCTAGCAACGACTCAACACGCACGCCACTATGGGCTACACCAAGCCACCAACAATGGCTCGACGAACAAACCCGCGCTCTACTCTCATTCGGCGAGAACTGCATGGTTGAAGGACGTGGTGCAGGGTGGCTTACCGTCCAAGGCACACTCGACTATACGGCTCGCATACACACGTGGATCACCTGCCGTATGGCACACGTCTACTCCATTGGGACACTCCTCAACTATGCAGGAGCGCAGCACATAGCAGCACAAGCCATCACTGCGTTACGCACCACTTTGCACGACGACGTCAACGGTGGATGGTATGCGTCAATCCCCGCACGCCCCAACGACGGCAACGCTGACACCACCAAAAGCTGCTATGCACATGCGTTCGTGGTCCTCGCCGCAAGCTCGGGTGTACGCGCAAACATACCTGGCAGCGAAGAACTCCTCACAGAAGCACTCGAGATTTTAGATCGTCGCTTCTTCGAACCGACAACAGGTTTACACGTTGACGAATGGAATGCTGACTGGTCGCTACTTGACCCATACCGTGGCTTGAATGCAAATATGCATGCAGTTGAAGCTCTTCTTGCCGCCGGCGACGTTACCGGAAACAGCATGTGGCATGACCGCGCACTGAGAATCGCCCAACATGTTGCTGACCGGTGGGCGCCCGACCATAACTATCGACTCCCCGAACATTTCGATGCTGCGTGGTTACCGCTGCTCGACCTCAACGCAGATAAACCCGACGACCAGTTCAAACCATTTGGGGCGACTGTTGGACACGGCATCGAATGGGCACGACTTCTCGCACACCTCGACGCCACATACGGCACAGGAACGCACCCGTGGCTGCTCGACACTGCAACACGCCTTTATGACCGCGCCACCCAAGACGGCTGGCAGCCTAGCAGCCAAGGCGCATACGGGCTGGTCTATACAACGGATTGGTCAGGTAACCCTGTCGTAGAAACCCGAATGCATTGGGTGGTAGCTGAAGCGATCGCAGCAGCTGCAGCCCTCTACACCGCAACCGGACAAGCCAACTATGCCGTCGACTACGAAAAATGGGTGCGCCATGCACAAGACTTTTTCATTGACGAAACATACGGGTCGTGGCATCACGAACTTGACGTAACCAATCAACCTGCAGCTGCCGTGTGGCATGGAAAACCAGACATCTATCACGCTTTCCAAGCCATGCTTATTCCCCGACTGCCACTACAACCAACACTTGCAACAGCATTATCGTCTCGCTAGCTTAATGCCCTGATTTCAACGATTGACCTGGCACAAACATGCATTCAATCAGTTGCTCTCGCGACGACACCGCAGGCCCAGTCAAGCCCTCCACATCGTCAATAAGCGCGTTCACTGCCGTTGCCCCCATGACAGCAGCATTTATGTCAAAACTTGCAAATGTTGGGTGCGCGAGTTCGGAAACTCCAGGAGAAGAAGCAACCGTCACAAGAGATACATCTGAACGCCCAAGATTTATGAGCCCCCGCTGCACCCCAAAAGAAGCACGTTCGTTCATGACGAGCAACGCTGTTAGCTCAGGGAACTGAGCTAACAGCTGTTGTGCAGCATGTTCACCAGCTAGTGGAGTTTCATCGCAACACACATGCTTCAACGAGTTTTCTGCACCTGTCGCCTCAGTAAAAGCAGTCAACGACCGAACAGTGGGACCATAGCCACGCTCCAAGCTCAACGTAGAGTGGTTAACCATTCCAATAGCGTGATGTCCTTGTGCTCGCAAAAGATCAACCGCATCGCTAACTGCCTGCTCAAAATGGATGTCCACGCTCAAATATGAATGTGGAACCTCAGTACGACCGATCAACACTGCTGGCACCTCAGCGTTGTGCAACCACGCAACCCTGTCATCATGCATGAGCACTTCCATGAGCATGACGCCAACAGCATCAGACATTTTTATTGATCGTGCTAATCCTGCCACGCCAGATGGCTCAACAAGTTCCTCTACCTCGGACCACAAACTCAGCCTGTAATTCCGTGCAATTGCAGCCCGCGATGCAGCATCCAAAATCGCAGCTAGCGTGCCATCTAACGGGTTAAAACTTGATGGCATCATCAACGCGATTGTTCGACTACGGCCCCTAGCTAATGTGCGAGCACTTTCATTAGGAACATATTGCAGTTCCTGCATCGCTTCAATTATGCGTTTCCTTGTCCGTTCCGATACCGGGCGGCTTCCAGACAACGCATACGAAGCTGTACTCAACGACACTCCAGCACGTTGCGCTACATCATGAAGAGTAGCCATTCAATCCCCCATAACTTTGCTTTCAGCAGCACTGGCTTACTACTTCACAGCTCCTGCTGTTACGCCACGGGTAAGTGTGCGCTGGAAGATAAGGAAGAAAATTAATGTTGGCAGCAAAGAAACCAATGCTCCCGCGTTCAACGTTGGCACGTCTAGCATGCGGTCGCCTTGCAACGATGCAAGAGCAATCGGCACTGTTTGTGCATCATTTGATGTCAGCATTACCAACGGGATGAAGAACTCATTCCACGTCCAAATGAAAAAGAAGATCATGAGCACGGCCATCGTTGGGCGCACCACGGGATACACGACTTGCCACAATATCCGCCACCGAGAAGCACCATCAAGTTCCGCAGCTTCTAACAAAGCAGGCGGGAACGTACCAAGAACTGACGCCAACAGATACGTACCGAACGCTGATTGAATGACAGTAAAAATAATGACTATCGTCCATGGCGAGTTATTTAAACCGACTTCGTTTGCCATGGTGAACAGCGGATAGATCAAGGTTTCCTGCGGAAGCATATTTGCAAGAAGGATAAGCGCAACTATAGATAGCCGACCCTTAATCTTTCCAACCCCAATTGCATAAGCATTCAGCAACGATAAGATCACAGCAAAAATGGCAACGAGTCCGGAAGTCCATACGGAGTTCCACAGTTTTGTACCGAAATCAACACGTGTCCAAAAAGTTTTTAGACCTTCAAGATAAAACTCGCTTGGAATAGATAGCGGACCAGAAGTGGAATAATCGCTTGGCGACTTAAAAGCATTCAGCAGCATAATAATGAACGGCGCTACAAAAACTAACGCAGCGAAAGCGATAAGAATTAAAACCAGCCAACGCTGAACATTCATTTTCTTTAGGCTGGACTGCTTGTCAGGTGTTATCGAGACCGACGACATCACATACCGTCCTTTCGTGCACTTCGAGCTTGGAGGACTTGAATGACCACAGCAATAATGACAATGATGAGAGTCAAAACGGTTGCGATTGCAGAACCATAGCCGACCTTCGACTTGTCAAAGAAGTTCAAATACGAGTAGTACGAAGGAACCAAAGTTGATCCTTCTGGCCCGCCTCGCGTCAAAACATAAATAGGAGCGAAAACTTTTAATGCCGCGACTGTGCACGTCAACGTGATAACAAAAGTTTCTGGTTTAATTTGTGGAATTGTGATTGCGCAGAAACGCCTCCACCATCCAGCCCCATCAAGTTGTGCTGCTTCATAAAGTTCTGGGTCAACTCGTTGCAGAGCAGACATAAAAATAACGGTTGGGTAGCCGATTTGCATCCAGATTAAGACAACCATTACAGCGCCAAGTGCTGTATCTGTTGAGCCTAACCAGTTTGGCGGATTCTCGACCCCCAAGGATCGTAATACTTCGTTTAAAGCACCTGTTTGAGAGTTGAAAATCCAGTTCCACAAAATACCTGCAATTGATACCGGAATAATCTGTGGAAGATAGAAGGTTGCTCGGAAAAAGGATGCTACTCGACTATTGAAATGGTTTGCAATGTAATCAAAGAGAACTGCTGCAAGGAGTAAACCAACCAGCGTAGGAACAACAACCATCGCGATAATCATGTAGATGGAATTTTGGAATGAGGTCCAAAATGCGTCATCGCCCATGAGCTTGGTGTAATTTTCAAGCCCTATCCATCGCTTTGGAGCTTGTCCACCTTTCCATGAATGAAAGCTATTCCAAATGTTCATGAGGAATGGATACAGGATCACGATCGCGAAACCGATCGCCCCTGGGATCAGGTAAAGCGCATACTTTGCCCGACTACGTGTGTGGTTTTTACTCAAGGCCAGCCCCAATCAGATATATATTCCACGAGCGGCGTGGTGCTTTAGCTCTGCGCACAGCACCACGCCGTTACGAAGGAACCCGTTCGTTTTATTCCTCGAGGAGGTCCGCTCGTCCCTCTTCATAGGGAGCTTTCAAACTATCGAGTACTTCTTGCGTGGATTTGGTCTGGTTGACCACTGATTGCAGGGATGAAACAAGCTGGTCGTAGAAGCCTGCAACTGGCCAGTCAGGGTAAAAGGCCAAACCATCGTTTTCGTTGATGGTGTTGAACAGTTCTGTGAATTCACGGGTGCGCTCATCTGTGATTGAGGATGCGTCTGCTGCTACTGGAAGACCGCCTGCTTCACCGAAAACGTTTTGTACTTCTTCAGAGAGCGTGATGTCAATGAACTCCTCTGCGAGTGTCTTATTTTTCGCGTTCTCTGGCACTACCCATAGGTTTCCGGACGAACCAGTGTTTAACGTGTTACCTGGGAAGAGGAATTGACCCCAGTCGAAGTCAGCTTCAGTTACGAGACGACCGAACCACCACGACCCTGACACCATGATTGGGTATTTTCCAGAGATCCATCCTGTACCCATGTCTTCAGCTGTCAGACCTGCTGCGTCTTCGGCGATGTATCCCTTGTTAACCCACTGCGCGAGGGTGTCAGTTGCGTATGTAAGCTCTGGGCCGTTCCAGTCAACTGGTGAAGTAAACAGCTGGTATTGATTTACAAAATCACGGTCTGCTTTAGATAGAGCAAGCTGGTACCACAATTGCCCAAGTGGATATTCAGATCCTGCTTCAGCTAGTGGCGTTATACCTTTATCGACGAAGGTGTCGAGCACTGTTTCGAATTCGGCAAGAGTGGTTGGGACTTCCACTCCGGCTTCAGCAAACATGTCTTTGTTGTAGTACACGGTGACATATTCGCCGTAGTTTGGGACGCCGTACCATTCACCGTCGCCCATAAGGCCCGCTTCGGTGTAGCGTGCGGTCGCTTGCAAGGACGAGGACAGTTTCTCGTCCCATCCATATGTTTCGGCGGCTGTCGTCAGTGGCGAGAGCAGCCCTTGGCTGGCGAGTTGTCCAGCTGTTGCGTTGCCTTTGTTGAATTCCATAACGTCTGGAACTTCGTCGCCGGTAAGGACTATTTTGGCGTTTTTCTGGATCTGTTCAAAAGTCTGGTTTTCAACAGTGACTGTGACGTCGGGGTGTTTTTCTTTAAAGATTTCAACCGCTCGCGCCCAAGCCTGCCCCATTGCTGAGGTGTCTGTTTCGTAGTGCCAAATTGTCAAGCTTTGCCCGTCTTCGGTTTCCCCAGATGAGCATGCTGTCAGCGTGAGTGAGGCGAGTAGGCCTGCAGCGAAGACGCTAGCAATCTTGCGTGGGAATCGCATGTTTTCTCCTCATTGAGTTGACTAGAAGTCAAAGTGCTCTTGTGGATGGCGACAATGCCATGTTCCATCGAGCCGAACCTTTCGGTCCATCGAAGCGTTTCGTCGAAGCGCTTCGAGAACCAGCCTAAACCCCTTCTGGAACAAAATCAAAGGGTTTCTTGGAATTAATCAAACCGTTACACATATATGCGGGCGCCATAAAAAACGTGCCACACACAATAAAAAAGTGGCGGGGTGCCCCACGCACCCCGCCACTTTTCCTAACCTGCCTCTACACAAGCCCTATCAGAGACACACTGCGCACGACGACCATTTACCTCCAACGCAAAAGGCAAATCCCCATACGTACGCACAGCAGTCACTTCATCACCCACACGCGCTACAGTAAACCGCGCTGCAACACGCGAACCATCCTGGGCATCTGGAATAGTTACCTCAACGCAGGCTCCGTCCTCAAAGGCAAACGCCTTCAACGTAACGCCATCCGCCCAGTCATAATCTGGTCGATCAATACAGTCACCAAAAGGAATAACCGTATTTGGGCGCGCCAACACAGGCAACTCATCAAACGCAAAATCCTCTTCAAACCAGCGAGGACCTTCATACACTTTGCCGTTTAGCACAGAAGTCCACACGCCCTGCGGAACATAAAACTCACCAGTTTTTTCATGGAAAACCGGCGCCACCAAAAGAGCATCACCAAGCATGTACTGCGTACCAATAGCGCGCGCAGTACGATCATGCGGAAATTCCAAAACCATAGGGCGCATTACTGGAATCCCCTGAGCAGCGGCCTCTTCGCCAAGCCGCCCCAAATATGGCATCAACGACATCTTCAAGTGCGCGAATTTCCGAGTAACATCGACAGCTTCCTCGTCGAACAACCACGGCACACGATAAGAATTCGAGCCATGGAAACGAGAGTGCGACGACAAAAACCCAAAAGCAGTCCACCGTTTAAACACCGCAGGATCAGGATCGCCCTCAAACCCACCAATATCATGCGACCAATAGCCAAATCCTGACAGCGCGAGCGACAGCCCACCACGCAATGACTCCGCCATCGCAACAAACGTAGACTCGCAGTCGCCACCCCAATGCACAGGGAATTGCTGACCTCCAGCAGTTGCTGAGCGGGCAAACAATACCGCCTCGCCAACGCCCCTCTCTTCTTCAAGAAGGTCAAACACTGCCTTGTTGTACAAGTGCGTGTAATAGTTATGCATTTTCAACGGATCAGACTGGTCAAACCACACCACATCCGTTGGAATACGCTCACCAAAATCAGTCTTAAAGCAGTCAACACCCATATCAAGCAAGGCACGCAGCTTTGAAACATACCAGGCACTAGCTTCAGGGTTAGTGAAATCAACCAAAGCCATTCCGGCCTGCCACAGATCCCACTGCCACACATCACCGTTCGCTTCAGTGACAAAATAACCCTTGTCCATACCCTCTTCGAAAAGATGAGAGCGCTGAGCAATATAAGGGTTAATCCACACACAAACCTTCAGGCCCTTAGCCTTAATCCGATCAAGCATGCCTTGCGGATCTGGGAAAGTCTCCGGATGCCACACAAAGTCGCTCCAGTGGAAGCCACGCATCCAAAAACAATCGAAGTGGAACACAGATAACGGAAGCTGTCGATCGATCATGCCGTCGATAAAGTGGTTCACCGTCTGTTCGTCATATTCCGTGGTAAATGACGTCGACAACCACGTGCCGTAACTCCATGCAGGAACCCGTGCAGGCCGTCCAGTTAAAGCAGTGTAGTTAGACAACACCTCTTTCAAGGTGTCCCCAAAAATCACGTAATACTGAAGCGCATCTCCCGACACAGAAAACTGTGTGCGTGAAACTACTTCTGAACCAACCTCGAACGAAACCTTTTCAGGGTGGTCTACGAATACGCCATAGCCTGCATCGGACACATAAAATGGAACGTTTTTATAGGCCTGCTCGGATTGAGTTCCGCCGTCTTCATTCCAGATATCGATGCTTTGACCGTTCTTAAGATAAGCACCAAAACGCTCACCAAGTCCGTAAATATTCTCGGCCGGCCCCAACGTTAACTGTTCATAAACGTATTTAGCGCCTTCTTCTGACTGCACGATGCCGACTGACCGGTCACCTGAAGACGTCAAAAGTTTGCCGTTACCCACAAAATCGACATGCCACGGACCATCCGTTGAAATCTGCGCAACGAGATCCCCAGATTGAAGAACAGCTTTGTCGCCACTCCCCTTATGCGCAACAGAAATATCAACATCATGTGCCGTAGGAGCAAGAGAAAACTCAGGTCCTCGTTTTTTTGCACCTTTATGATGCTCAATTCGCACACCAATAACATTCGGGGCGGGAGCTGTGAATGTCGTCGTAATAACAGGACGATTCAAGGTGTCCCCACGAGATTGAATCGGTGCTGTAGGGGCATAGACGGTAAGGGAATCTTGCGTGGCGACAACTTCGTCGATGTCACGTGGCCTCAAGATGGAGTAGCCATCGCGAACAAGCCAATATCCGTTTGAGAACTTCATTGTGAACCTCATGGTTGAAACTTTGCGCAGCTGGTCTCGTGATTCACTGCAGGATGCTCTGCCGACACGTCCGCAGCTATAAATGAACCACCGTTGGTTAGCGTTTAAGAACGCTTGTTGTTCACACAGTATCATCGAAGCGCTTCAACTATAAGTTGTTGCGGCGGAAAATTTTTTACGATCTATCAGGATCAGCACTATCGAACCACTTCGATTGACACATAAGGCCTGTTCAGATCAGATGAGCACACCCCACAGACACTTACACGTCATCGAAGCGCTTACCATCATGGAGAAAACACAATCAAAGAGTTCAAAGAAATACACTCAATTCACGCCAAACCTTGAGTATCCTAAACAAGCACAAAAGACCAGAAAAACGTTTCACACAAGCGTTTTCTTACGCCAGCCACCCAAAGAATGCGAACAATGGCCACTATCGACGATGTTGCAAAACAAGCCGGTGTATCAACATCCACCGTCTCTTACGTACTCAGTGGGAAACGCCCCATCTCCGCACCCACTAAAGCCCGCGTCGAAGCCGCAATCGCACAACTCGGATATCGCCCCCACGCAGGAGCCCGCGCACTAGCCCGCAACAAAACAAACGTACTCGGACTCGTCGCACCACTACGCACAGCCGTAAACGTCAACGTCATTATGCGATTCGTCGCTGGAGTAGCCCAAGCCGCACGCGAACACAACTACGACGTTTTACTCCTCACACAAGACGACATAGCCGGAATCGACAGAATACTCAACGGCTCCCAAGTAGACGCAGTCATCACCATGGACATCGAAGAAGAAGACCCACGCCTTCCCATCCTTCGCGCTGCCACACAACCCGCCGTCCTCATCGGAATCCCAGCAGACCCTGCACAGCTATCCTGCGTCGACCTCGACTTCACAGACGCAGGAACCCAAGCAGTACGTCACCTCACCCAACGAGGACACACACGCATCGGACTCATTACCGCAGGTACAGCAGTCTGGGAGCGTCACACCACATTCTTAGAACGACTCCTCACCGGAGTACGCAACGAAGCAGAAAAAAATACCGCACAACTAACGGTGCTACCATGCGAGTCTTCCGAAAACTCAGCTCGCGACACAGTTGATGCGCTCTTAGCCCAAGAGCCGAACCTCACTGCACTCATTATCCATAACGAATACGCATTACCCTACGTCATCGCACGCCTTCGCGAACTAGGGAAAACAGTGCCACACGAGATCTCGGTCATTGCTATCTGCCCAACAGACTTAGCAATCAACCAGCCACAACCACTCACGTCCATAGACGTACCTGGTGAAGAAATAGGCCGCACAGCCGTAACCATAGCCATGAATCATTTAGACAACGAAACACCAGCAGAAACACGTCTACTTCGCGCGGTCCTCACCGAACGAGGATCCACTGCATTCCGAAACTAATGTGGGAGCACACATCGTGCGTGTACTCCCACAAGAAAACTTAAAACAGTCGCGATTCGACGTCGTCAAAACCTTTCATTGCCTCATAATCCAAGATGAGGCACTCAATACCGCGATCGGTCGCAAGCACTCGAGCTTGCGGTTTGATCTCTTGCGCAGCAAAAACACCTTTAACAGGCGCCAAAAGCGGATCACGGTTCAACAAATCAAGATAACGAGTAAGCTGCTCCACGCCGTCAATTTCACCGCGGCGTTTAATCTCGACAGCAACAGTATGACCAGCAGCATCACGCGCAAGAATATCTACCGGGCCAATAGCTGTCATGTACTCACGACGAATAAGGTTATGACCTTCGCCCAACAAACTAATCTGTTCAGCCAGCATCGCTTGTAGATGGGCTTCAACACCATCCTTAATCAGCCCCGGGTCCACACCTAAAGAATGCTGCGAATCGTGGAAAACCTCAAAAAATTCGATTTCCAGTCTGTCGTCGCTTTTCGCATGCTGCACAGCCCAAGAGCTCGTCACCCCACGCTCACGCGCTTCGTCATCTGGTTCAGAAACTGCCATCGAACATGGCGGGCTCATCCAGTTCAACGGCTTGTACGAACCCCCATCAGAATGCAAAAGCACACTACCATCAGCTTTTACCACGACAAGTCGCGTAGCTTTTGGCAAGTGTGCTGACAGTCTGCCCGTGTAGTGAGCTGCACACTCAGCGACAACAAGACGCAAACCAAATCCCTACTGTAGAAACTAAAAAACGTACCCTCGATGGTTCGGCGGTGCCGACTCAACCCATGAGGACAACCCATGATACGCCTCGGTTGACATCACCAGTTCAAACGGCACACCCTTATACTCACAGTGCACAACATACATGTTATGAGCATCTGCTTCATGAAACGCAGTGCGTCCCAGTAAATCAAAATGTTCCCGCAACCACACAAAACGCGGCTTATGCGATAACGAATATAATCGCCACCACAGCAAGCGATCAGACTCATATTCACATAAGCCGTTTTTCCAATGCTCAGTTTTACCTGCGCTTTGCGAACGATACGAACAATCAAACGTACCGATCTGAGTCGAAAGACGACGAAGCCGTGAATACCCATACGCGCAAACAACCACAAGGGCAATTACTACCCCAACGATAATCCACACAAGAGTATTCACGGCTTCGTCCTCAAACGTTTTGCTGCTATGCGCTAGCAGTAGTGTCCGCAAGGACCTTGTCAGCGACTACAGACACGATGTTGTCATCAACTGAAATAAACCCTCCAGTGATTTCAAAATCATGTTTCACACCATCAAGGTCTGTTACACGAACATGTCCTGCATTCAGCACTGACAGAATCGGGGTGTGACCGGCTAAAACACCGATCTCACCGTCTGCGGCTGGTGCGCTCACAACTTTTGCCGCACCAGACCACACTGCGCGGTCCTTTGCGACGATGTCTACGGTGAGCTGTGCCACGTGTACTCCTCAGTGATTCTAGGAATAAGTCTCATCCTAAAAGGATTAGAGACCGTATTCCTTCTGGATGCGGGCCCAGTTGCGCTCGAGGTCTTCGAGGCCACCGATGTTGAAGAACGCCTGCTCGGAAATGTGGTCGAACTGACCGTTCGCAATACCCTTGAATGCTTCAATGGTCTCTGCCAACGGAACTGTTGAACCCTCAACACCAGTGAACTGCTGAGCCATGTACGTGTTCTGTGACAAGAACTGCTGGATACGACGCGCGCGGCCAACAACGGTCTTGTCTTCTTCAGAAAGCTCATCAACACCAAGAATCGCGATGATGTCTTGCAGTTCCTTGTTACGCTGCAAGATCGACTTCACTTGCGTTGCAACTTCGTAGTGATCTTGTCCAACGTAACGTGGGTCAAGAATACGCGAGGTCGACGCTAGTGGGTCAATAGCTGGGTACAAACCACGTGAAGCAATTTCACGTGACAACTCAGTTGTTGCATCCAAGTGCGCGAACGTTGTTGCCGGCGCTGGGTCGGTGTAGTCGTCAGCAGGAACGTAAATAGCCTGAAGCGACGTGATCGAGTGACCACGAGTCGACGTAATACGCTCTTGTAGCAGACCCATTTCGTCGGCAAGGTTTGGCTGGTAACCAACTGCAGAAGGCATACGGCCCAGCAGTGTGGAAACCTCAGAACCTGCCTGAGTGAAACGGAAGATGTTGTCGATGAACAAGAGAACGTCTTGCTTCTGAACATCACGGAAGTACTCAGCCATCGTCAGTGCTGACAAAGCAACACGAAGACGTGTGCCTGGTGGCTCATCCATCTGGCCGAAGACCAACGCGGTCTGGTTAATAACACCAGACTCAGTCATCTCGTCGATGAGGTCGTTACCTTCACGGGTACGCTCACCAACACCAGCGAATACTGACACACCGTTGTGGTTGTTAGCCACACGGTAGATCATTTCCTGGATAAGAACGGTCTTACCAACACCTGCACCACCGAAAAGACCAATCTTTCCACCCTGAACGTATGGGGTAAGAAGGTCAATGGACTTGATACCGGTCTCGAACATTTGAGTCTTGGACTCAAGCTGGTCGAATGCTGGTGGCTTACGGTGGATTGGCCAACGCTCAGTGATCTCGAGCGTCTCGCCTTCCTTTAAGTTCAGCACTTCACCGGTCACGTCAAAAACGTGACCCTTGGTGACGTCACCAACGGGAACGGAGATAGGCGCTCCAGTGTCAGTAACAATTGCGCCACGAACCAAACCATCGGTTGGCTTTAGTGCAATCGCACGGACAAGGGAATCACCCAAGTGTTGAGCGACCTCAAGGGTCAATGTGAAAGCTTTTTCGCCTTCACCCTGTGCGGACAGGTCGATTTCCACGGTCAGTGCATTGTAGATCTCTGGGATCGCATCTGCCGGGAACTCGATGTCAACGACTGGACCAATAACACGGGCGATGCGACCTCGTGCTGGGCCTGACGTTGACTCGACCGCTGCGTCGACTGTTGTGGCAGTCATTAGTGGCCTCGCTTTGCTGTGTCGAAAGTTTTTTCGACTAGGTCTGTGCAGTTAGCAAAATCTGTTGTCGGTGGACTGAACAGCATGTGTATCAGTCGGTTCAGGCACCTGCGAGAGCGTCCGCACCGGACACGATTTCGCTGATTTCCTGGGTAATTTCCGCTTGACGCGCTGAGTTAGCAAGTCGGGTGTACATGCGGATGAGTTCTTCAGCGTTGTCTGTCGCAGTGTGCATAGCACGCTGACGAGCAGCCAACTCAGAAGCCGAAGCTTCAAGCAAGAAGCTGAAGATTCGCGAACGTACATAACGTGGCAAGAGTTCGTCTAGAACTACTTCTGCTGAAGGCTCAAAGTCGTACAGTGGGTAAGCTTCGCTAGCCCCTGCCTCGACCTCTGCATCAACAACTTCTAGCGGCAAAAGACGTACAACGCGTGGGCGTTGCGTCACCATGTTCACAAATTGCGTGTACACCACGTGCAGAGCGCTGACTCCGCCTTTATCCGCTGGCGCAAGGAAAGCCTCTAACAACGAATCAGCAATATCTTGCGCTTCTTCAGCTGTCGGTGCGTCCGAGCTGCCAGTCCACGATTTGATGACTTCACGGCCACGGAACTGGTAGAAAGACAGACCACGACGTCCTGAGACATACAGGTCAACTTCCTTGCCTTCTTTGTTCAGTCTCTCAATGAGGGTTTCAGTCTCACGGATAACACTGGCAGAGTAGGCACCAGCCATTCCACGGTCAGATGTAACAACAAGAACCGCAACACGATTCGTGTCGGTACGTTCCGAAGTCAACGGGTGGTCAAGCGTGGAGTGCGTTGCCACAGCTCCTACAGCAGTTGTAATCGCATCGGCATACGGACGAGTCGCCGCAGCGCGCGAACGCGCCTTACCAATGCGGGAGGCGGCAATCAACTCCATAGCGCGGAAGATCTTCTTCAACGATTGAGTCGACTTGATGCGTGCCTTATAGACACGCTGGTTACCGGCCACGGATCATGCCTTCTTCTGGCGGACGATCTTTTCCTGCTCAACCTCTGCTGAACCGTCTTCTTCCTCTTCAGCGTCAACAAGAGCAACACCGTCACCCTTAATGAAGAGGTTTCGGAAGGTGTCAACTGCAGCGTCAAGTGAAGACTCTGTTGCCTTCTCAAACTTACCGCTTGATGCGATAGTCGAGAGAACATCAGTGTTACGACGCAAGTAGTCAAGAAGTTCAGACTCGAAGCGAAGCACGTCTTCTACTGGAACGTCGTCGAGCTTGCCTTTAGTACCAGTCCATACCGAGACAACTTGGTCTTCCATTGGGTATGGGCTGTACTGGCCTTGCTTGAGAAGCTCCATGAGGCGTGCACCACGGGTGAGCTGTGCTTTAGAAGCCGCGTCAAGGTCAGAGGCAAAGAGCGCGAAAGCCTCAAGTGAACGGTACTGTGCAAGCTCAAGCTTGAGCGTACCGGATACAGCTTTCATTGCCTTTGTCTGCGCAGAACCACCAACACGAGAAACGGAGATACCTACGTCGACCGCTGGACGCTGGTTAGCGTTGAAGAGGTCGGACTGAAGGAAGATCTGTCCGTCAGTAATCGAAATAACGTTGGTAGGAATGTACGCGGAAACGTCATTCGCTTTGGTTTCAATGATTGGTAGACCAGTCATCGAACCAGCACCAAGTTCGTCAGACAGCTTTGCACAACGCTCTAGCAGGCGGGAGTGCAAGTAGAAGACGTCACCTGGGTATGCCTCACGGCCTGGTGGACGACGAAGCAGAAGCGAAACGGCGCGGTACGCTTCAGCCTGCTTTGACAAGTCATCGAAGATGATGAGGACGTGCTTGCCCTCGTACATCCAGTGCTGTCCAATTGCAGAACCAGTGTATGGTGCGATGTATTTGAAGCCTGCAGGGTCAGAAGCTGGCGCTGCAACGATGGTGGTGTATTCGAGCGCACCCGCGTCTTCAAGAGCTCCACGGACTGATGCGATGGTTGAACCCTTTTGTCCAACAGCAACATAGATGCATCGAACCTGCTTTGAAGGGTCACCGGAATCCCAGTTCGCCTTCTGGTTGATGATCGTGTCGATCGCAATAGCGGTCTTACCTGTTTGACGGTCACCAATGATCAGCTGACGCTGTCCACGACCAATTGGGATCATCGAGTCGATTGCCTTCAGACCTGTCTGAAGCGGCTCGTGAACAGACTTACGCTGCATAACGCCTGGCGCCTGCAACTCAAGCGCACGACGACCAACGGTCTCGATCTCGCCCAGTCCATCAATTGGGTTACCTAGTGGGTCAACAACACGACCGAGGTATCCGTCACCAACAGCAACGGACAGAACCTCGCCAGTACGGCGAACTTCTTGGCCTTCTTCAATTCCGGTGAATTCACCAAGAATAACGACACCGATTTCGCGGACGTCGAGGCTTAGTGCGAGACCAAGGGTCCCGTCTTCAAATTGCAACAGCTCGTTGGCCATTGCGCTTGGAAGTCCCTCAACCTGGGCGATTCCGTCACCGGCGAGTGTAACTCGTCCGACTTCTTCGGTAACCACTTTCGCAGGCTCATAGGACTTCACAAAGCTGTCAAGTGCGGCGCGGATTTCCTCCGGCCGGATAGTCAGCTCAGCCATTAGCTCTTCTCCTGTCGTGACTGCCTTTCGGCAGTCAACTTGCTTTGTCCTTGGGTGCCGGTTTAACCCGGCTACGTATAGGGTCCTTAACTAGCGAGGCCGCGCCGGGCATCCGTTAAGCGGGTGAGGACTGTTGAATCAACAACATCTGCACCAACTTGTATACGAATACCACCGACCACTGCTGGATCGACTGTCACGTTAAGTTGCATTTCTTGGCCGTATTCACGTGCCAAGAGCGACTCGAGACGGTTGAGTTGTGCTTCGCTCAATGCCCGGCTAGTAGTCACGTAGGCGACTTTACGAGCGCGGCGTGCCGCGGCCATGTCACCAATTCGTGCTAATGCTGGTACGAATCGTTCCCCACGTGGCGCGGCAGTCGCACGTCGTGCAAGTGCGACAGTGACTTCATCAGCTTTGCCAGCAACGAGTTCATCAAGCAATTTAATTCGTTGGCCAACTTCGGTTACCGAATCGGACAATGCTTGACGTACCTCACGGTGTCCCACAAGTGCACGCGTAATGATGAAGAGCTCGGACTCTACAGTCTCAAGCACCCCACGTGATTGTGCGGAAGCGAGGTATGCCTCGATTGCAAGCAAAGATACTGCGTCAACCACGTCGGCCTCTGAAGACCAACGAGCCTGTGCAACAGCTTCCATAATCGAAACTGTTCGGACATCAAATCCGTTGGAAAGCACTGAACGGACAAGGGCTGCCTTGTCCTTACCGGATCGTGACGGATCTGCAAGTGACCGGCGCAGGGCCCCAGAGCCATCAAGTGCGTCGACAACGGAGAACAGCTGTTCTCCGATGATCAGCGCGTCTTGGCCCGCATCAGTAAGAACAGAATCGTAGGTCTTCCTGATCGCAGATAGAGACGCCTGGCTGGTCCCGCGCATCACTTCCCCTTTACAGCGGTCGCTACCATTGACGCTTCTAGATCATCCAAGAAACGCTCGACGACGCGTGACTGACGTGCCGCGTCTTCAAGTGATTCTCCAACGATCTTTGAAGCGAGTTCGGTTGCGAGTGCACCAACATCGTTTCGTAGTGAGACTGCAGCAGCTTGACGCTCAGCTTCGATTTGACGCTTTGCGTTGTCGTTGATGCGTTCTGCTTCAGAAGTTGCCTTAACGCGTGCGTCGGCAACTATGCCTGTTGCCTCAGTACGAGCGTCTTCACGAATACGAGCTGCTTCAGCGCGTGCTTCGCTTAGTTGCTCTTTGTACTGAGCAAGCAAGTTATTTGCTTCTGCTTGTGCTTCTTCTGCGTGAAGCAGTCCGCCCTCGATCTTTGCAGTGCGCTCATCAAGGATTGCGGTGAAGGTTGGCAAAATCTTCTTGTAGAAGAAGAAACCAATAACAGCCATCACCACAGCAGAGCCAATAACGTCATAGAGAGGTGGAAGGAAGAGGTCAATTCCCTCTACTTCTGCCCCGCTAGCTGCGGCTGCTAGCACTGTTGTGCCTGTGGTGAAAAATGTCATGAGAAGAGGAATCCAGCAACGATACCGAGGAGAGCAAGGAGCTCAACGAATGCAACACCGATGAACATGGTGGTACGGAGCTGACCTGCAACCTCAGGCTGACGTGCCATACCTTCAACGGTTTTTCCAATGAGGATACCCAAACCAATACCTGGGCCGAGGGTACCAAGACCATAACCGATGGTCGCGATGTTTCCAGTTACTTCTGCGAGGGTGGTGGTGGTGTCCACTGATGGATTCCTTCCGTAAGGCGCTCAACCTTTATGAGCGTCGTGTATGAACTAGAAGTTATTTTGTGTGTGTGAATGCGGTGCATCCACACACGAAACACATCACGTTGTATGTATTTCGTAATGCATCAAAGAGGTTCTACTAACCGGGCTTAGTGCTCTTCTTCGATCGCGAGCGAAATGTAGACAGCGGTAAGCAAGGTAAATACATAAGCTTGCAGAGCCGCAACTAAGATTTCGAACAAGGTAAAGCCGAGACCTGCCGCAAGTGAAACAGCTGCCATACCTTTAAGAGCTCCAGAAGCCTCAAAGATAAAGAAGTTTGTTGCACTAAAGCACAAGACAAGAAGCAGGTGGCCTGCGATCATATTCGCGGTAAGACGAAGTGCGAGCGTAAGCGGACGGAATAGGAAAACCTGAAGGATTTCGATTGGTGTAATCAAGAAGTAAAGGAACCACGGAACCCCAGGTGGGAACAAAGAGTTCTTGAGGTACTTTACAAAACCGAATTTCTTGACACCTGACGTCAAGTACACGACGTATGTCCACAACGCCAACACAACAGGCATGGCCACAAGGGACGTGCTTGCAATGTTCAGTAGTGGAATAACACCAGTGATGTTAAACGCAAGAATTGCGAAGAACATCGTGGTAAGCATCGGAACGTACTTGCGCGCGTTGTGCCCAAGAATCTCTTCGGCGATATTGACTCGCACAAAGTCCAGCGCGATCTCTGCAATGTTCTGGCCTCGACCTGGCACAAGTTTGGCGCGCTTGGCAGCCATCATGAACAAGGTGATAAGAACAACCGCGGCAATGATCCGCACCATGTGGATGCGGTTAATTTCAAAGAAGTCGGTGCTAAAGATGGCGGGTGGAAAGAACTCCAGAATAGAAGGCGGAACAAAACCACCCTCTTCACCAGAGGCGGCGAGGTACTGGATCGTCGCTAGGCTGGACAGTTTAATCTCCCGGTAGTCATGGTGCCGAGGATGACGGCTACGTCGCCTAAATCAGCACCTATCCGTTATGGATCGCAAGAATCTTATCCCATTGGGTGAGGAAAATTCACAGCGATCCAAACCAAAAACCTCACAGAACTCACCCAGTCACAGCCGCATGTACCGCTATTCCTCCACGCTAGTGAGTAAACCTAGGAATAAGTGGGGAAAAACTGCGGAAAACTTACAGGCGACAACAAGCGCTAGTGAATCCTGTCACAAAGTGTAGTTTCAAGGGGTCACATAGGGCAAACGTCCCTTGGTAACTGCCCGCATGTCGAGTATTGCGCTTCCAATTACCCCAATAAGGACGATAACCGCAAATATGATTTTGTGATAGAAATCGTGACCGCCAAGAATTGCCATGATGGTTATAAAGACAATCATCTTTGCAACCCAGGCACCCATCACAACAGCCATACTCACATTCGGCGATTTATCTGCTGTGTAAATCATTGACCAGATTGTTGTACCCGAGAAAATCAGGGTTACACCTACACCCAGCAACGCTCCATACACACCAGCCATCGCACCCACAAGATAGCCAATGCCCGAACCTACGATGAGTAGCACGGCGACAAGCAGAAGCAGCGCTTTCATCGATGAACGGAAAATTTCTTTATTCACGTGATGCGGCACGTGAGGCAAGTCTGCTAGCGGATCAGTCTCATCAGTTACCGATTCAACATCGTCAGGGGTCTCCTCGTGCGACGGCTTGTGAGCGTCAGAGAGCATGAGATTGTTCCTTCACATCTTCAGAGCGTCGCAGACGACGCAAAATAACAGGCCAAAAAGTCACAGTTGTCATTGCCAATATTGCGATGAAACCGCCCAAGGCAACATAGCGGAATTGGAAAACAAACAATGCAACGCCACCGAACGCGAAGACAGCGCTCCACATGTACATCACAATGACTGCTTCCAAATGAGAATGACCTAAGCCTAGCAATCGATGGTGAATGTGTAAGCGGTCAGGCGCAAAAGGAGATTTTCCTGCGGCTAAACGACGAATAACGGCCATCGTCATATCTAGCAGTGGGAGCACAAGCACCGCGGCAGGCAGCAGCAAAGGCGCGAAAGCTGGAATGGTCATACCTAACGTAACCGAAGAAGGATCGATCTGTCCGGTAACCAAAATTGAAGTGCTGGCCATCATCAGGCCCAACAGCATGGAACCTGAATCACCCATAAAAATCTTCGCTGGATGGAAGTTGTGCGGCAAGAATCCAACACAAGCGCCCACTACAGCGGCTAGTACAGCAAGAGCAACCGACGCGTACGAGCCGGGGCTGGTTTGTTGCGTAAGTAAATATGCATACACGAAAAAGCCGAGCCCACCAATAGCAACGATTCCAGCGGCTAACCCGTCAAGTCCATCCACAAAGTTCACTGCGTTCATCACCAACACAATGAAAAATACGGTAATGAACAGGGACATGCGAGCAGATCCGATAGTTAACCCAGCGATCGGGATCGAAATAAGCTGGACTCCCTGCCAGGCAACAAAACCTGCTGCAAGGATCTGACCAGCGAGTTTAGTCATCCAGTCGAGATCCCAAATGTCGTCAGCGATTCCAAGCAGACACACAATTCCCGCACCTATCAAGATGCTCCACGCCGAGTTGCAACCACTTGGGAGGCATGTACCGACATCGGCATTAAATGCTTGTTCGAGGAACGAAAATTGCGAGGCAAAGACAAAGGCTGCCGCAATCCCGAGGAACATTCCTGCTCCACCAAGACGCGGTGTCGGGATCGTGTGTACGTCACGCGAGCGTACCGCTGTGACAGCACCGGTACGTAAGGCTAGCCAGCGTGCGAAAGGCGTCAGAAGATAGGTTGTGAGTGCTGCAATGAGCAGGACAAGAAGATAAGCCGTCACTGGGAGTCGTTATCTCCAGAAAGGTTCGAATCTACAGGAGCGTTGTCGAGCTCTTCTTCAGCAGATTCATCCGTGTTGTGGGTAGGCTGTGGATCTTCGCCAATGTCCAGAACTGGCGCAACGGTGCGTAACTCTTCAATGGTTATAGCCCCCGCTCGCACAACTTTCAAATGCGGCCCAGTGGCATCAACAATAGTTGACGCGATTCCCCCAGGGACTTGTCCTGCATCCAAGTAGAGTTGGACTTCTTCGCCTAATTGGACGAAGGCTTCTCTAGCGGTAAAGGCTGCAGGCTTACCTGTTTTGTTTGCACTCGACACAGCTAAAGGACCAGTACGTGCTAGTAATGCCAAAGCAGTCGGGTGGTCAGGCATACGTAAAGCGACTGTTCCGTGGGTCTCTCCTAGGTCCCAGGCTAAAGAAGGCTGCGCACGCAAAATTAGTGTTAATGCTCCCGGCCAGAATTTCTGTGCTAAAGCACGGGCAGGCTCTGGGACTTCCGTAGCTAAACCATCCAACGTCGCCACTGCCCCCACAAGCACAGGAGGCGGCATCTGTCGACCACGACCTTTTGCAGCCAACAGTGCATTCACTGCAGCGGGATTAAACGCGTCTGCCCCTATGCCGTACACCGTGTCTGTGGGGAGTACTATTACCCCTCCTCGGCCTAACACATTGACTGCTTCGTCAAGCGCAGGCCCCCACTGAGTGTGGTCGTCTGCTTGTCGAATAAGGTCACTCACGAAGGTGATCCTTCCCTGTACGGAGAATTATTTCTGCGTGCTACAACCATACGCGGACGATTGGTAAGGTCTACCAGCGTCTCTACGCGCTCAAAATATCCTGTTGCGCTGAGCATATCGCGTACTTGCGCGCCTTGAACTTCTGCATGTTCCATCACGAAAAGTCCGTGCGGAACTAAAAGGCGAGCGGCAGAGCGCATGATGCCACGCGGCACCTCTAAACCATCGTGCCCTAACCCGTATAAAGCAATCTGTGGGTCATATTCGGCTACTTCGCGGTCTTTAGGCACAGCGTCTGGCGGAACATATGGCGGATTCGATATTACGACGTGAACCTGATTATTGAGATCTTGCAGGACGGTACGAGCGTCCCCTTGGGTTAAACTCACCATGTTTGAGTAGGTGGCGTTGTTCCGTTGCGTCCACACAAACGCTTGGTGATCGAGCTCTACCCCATGTACTTGTGCTGTTGGAAACTCAGTAGCAATTGATAGGGCAATCGCTCCACTGCCAGTACAAAGATCAACGACGAGCGGGCGGACATCTTCAACTGCGCTAAATTCTGCAGCTAGATAATCTAACGCCACTTGAACAAGTACTTCGGTCTCTGGTCGCGGTACAAAAACTCCCGGACCAACTGCAAGTTCTATATGACGAAAATGTGCGCTCCCCGTAATGTGTTGCAATGGTTCACGCATGCACCGGCGCGCACAAGCACGCTGGAATTCTTGTTCTTCGTTGGTGCCTGTTCCTGTCCATGCAGGTGCTTCCATGAGAACTCCTCGCAGTACGTCACTGCGCGACATGTTCATGACATGTGCGTAGAGGAGTTCTGCGTCAACTCGCGCGTTTTCCACGCCGTGCTCTTCTAACCGAGCACGAGCGTCGTTGATAACCTCACGAACAGTTGGAGTCAAAGTTTCATCACCTTAAGGCAAGTCTGTTGAGCAGAAAACGTCATTCACCAGCGTGCGCTAAACGGTGTGCTTCATCAGCGTCAATTGCAGACTGAACAACAGGCTGCAAGTCTCCGTCGAGCACCGCATCTAAGTTGTATGACTTGTACCCTGTGCGGTGGTCTGCAATACGGTTCTCTGGGAAGTTGTAGGTACGGATACGTTCAGAGCGGTCTACTGTACGGACCTGGCTCTTACGCATATCCTGTGCGGCAGCAGCAGCTTCTTCCTGACGTGCAGCCAACAAACGCGCACGCAAAACACGCATTGCCTGTTCACGGTTTTGCAACTGTGACTTTTCGTTTTGCATGGAGACGACGATTCCCGTAGGAATGTGGGTGATACGCACAGCGGAGTCTGTGGTGTTCACGGATTGACCACCAGGTCCAGAGGAACGGTATACGTCAATACGCAAATCGTTTTGATCAATCTCGATTTCGCCTTCGTCTTCTACCTCAGGGAAAACCAAAACACCAGCGGCCGATGTGTGGATGCGGCCTTGCGACTCTGTGACTGGAACACGCTGGACACGGTGTACCCCACCCTCATATTTCAGGTGAGCCCATACGCCGTCTTCAGGAGCGACATTGCCTTTTGCTTTAATTGCAACTTGCACGTCTTTATAACCGCCAAGATCAGATTCATTGGCTTCAATAACTTCGACTTTCCAGCCTTTAGTGTCTGCATAACGCATGTACATACGCAGCAAGTCGCTCGCGAAGAGTGCCGATTCTGCTCCACCTTCACCGGCTTTGATCTCCATAATGACGTCACGAGCGTCATCTGGGTCGCGGGGAATAAGCACACTGCGTAGTTTTTCGTGTGCTGCAGCAAGAGTTTCCTGCATAGCTGGTACTTCATCAGCAAAAGACGCGTCTTCCGCGGCCATTTCCTGCGCTGCTTCTAGATCGTCTGCAGCCGATTTCCATGTGCGGTATGCGTTAACTACTTGCCCTAGTTCTGCATAGCGTCGCCCTAGAGACCGCGCTTTTGCTTGGTCCGCGTGCACGGCTGGATCTGCCAGCTTCGCTTCAATTTCGGCGTGCTCGGCAAGCAGAGGTTCTACCGCTGCGAAAGACTCAGACATGTCACACTTCTTCGTTTATGAGCGCATACGCGCAAACAATAAAAACAATGCAGGCGCACACCTGCTTTTTCTTGGAGATATAGCAACAGCGCCGACTCAATACGACCCGCAATTGCCCCTGGAGAGGTTACTGCAAGCCATATTGGCCGGCGCTGAGAAGTCGCTAGTCCTTCTTGCCGTAGCGAGCTTGGAAGCGAGCCACACGACCACCGGTGTCCAGAATCTTCTGCTTTCCGGTGTAGAACGGGTGGCATGCGGAGCAGACGTCAGCGTTGATAACGCCAGAGGTCTTTGTGCTACGGGTTACGAACTCGTTGCCACAGGTGCACTTGACCGTGGTGTCAACGTATTCAGGGTGAATGTTAGCCTTCACTGCTTTTCTCCTTGTATACCTGTTACTGGGTCGAAACCGGATGCGGCCCCGTGAACCAGAAACATGTCCCTGTGCCACACAGACACAGGCAACACTTAATTGTGCCAGAACCTTAAGGTTTGCTAAAAGGTGTTACTTGGCTTTCACACGCTGTTGTGCCTAACGACACACATCCACCAGCGGCCCTCAAACACGTATGTGTTTGAGGGCCGCTGCGGTAATACGTGTATCACACTGTGTGTGAGTCGTCCCCAAAGTCAGTAAGTGAATCCGGGGTGGTCTTCTGAATGTTCAACAAGAACTCAACGTTTGTCTTATTTTCTTTGAGTTTCTTTACAAGGAGCTCAAGTGCTTGACCTTGTTCCAAAGAATGCAGAACACGACGCAACTTGTACGTAATTTTCAGCTCTTCAGGTGAAATAAGAATCTCTTCACGACGAGTTCCCGACGCGTTAACGTCAACTGCTGGGAATACGCGACGGTCAGCAAGCTGACGCGACAAACGCAATTCCATGTTTCCTGTGCCCTTGAACTCTTCGAAGATCACTTCGTCCATCTTCGAACCTGTCTCCACAAGTGCAGAAGCAAGAATCGTCAATGAACCACCGTTTTCGATGTTTCGAGCAGCACCAAAGAATTTCTTTGGTGGGTAGAGAGCCGCAGCATCAACACCACCGGATAGAATACGACCTGAAGCTGGAGCAGCAAGGTTGTAGGCACGTCCCAAACGCGTGATGGAGTCAAGCAGAACTACTACGTCTTGGCCCAATTCAACGAGACGCTTAGCTCGTTCAATCGCGAGTTCGGCAACGATCGTGTGGTCTGATGCAGGGCGGTCAAAGGTAGAAGCAATAACTTCACCTTGAACAGTTCGCTCCATGTCCGTGACTTCTTCAGGGCGCTCGTCTACAAGAACGACCATCAAATGCACTTCAGGGTTGTTCGCAGTAATCGCGTTCGCGATCTGCTGCATGATGATGGTCTTACCCGCCTTTGGTGGGGCAACAATAAGACCACGCTGTCCCTTACCAATAGGGGCAACAATGTCAATCAAGCGTGGGGCAAGACGGTTAACCTCAGGGTTTTCCAACCGCAAACGCTCTTGTGGATACAGCGGAGTGAGTTTAGTGAAGTCTGGACGAGCCTTTGCTTCGTCTGGGGTCATCCCGTTAACAGAATCAAGGCGCACTAACGCGTTGAACTTCTGGCGAGAGTTTTGGGCATCGCCCTCACGTGGCTGACGAATTGCGCCAGTGATTGCGTCACCACGACGCAATCCGGCCTTCTTCACTTGGCCGAGGGAAACATACACGTCGTGCGGTCCTGGCAAGTATCCAGAGGTACGTACGAACGCATAGTTGTCGAGAATGTCGAGCACACCAGCTACTGGAATGAGTACTTCGTCTTCGCCGAGGTCTGCATCGTCGTAGGCAAGATCATTGTTTCGACGGTTTCCGCGCTTGCGGTCGCGATCCCGGTCACGGTAACGGTCGCGTCCGCGACGGCGACGGTTTCCGCGCTCATCGGTGTCGTCTGCCTGTGTGTCGCGGTCATTGCTGCGATCATTGTTGCGGTCATTGCTGCGATCATTGTTCCGGTCATTGCTGCGATCATTGTTCCGGTTATCGCGCTGACGGTCTGTGTTGTTGGACCGTTGGTCGCCGTGCGACGAACGAGCGTCTTTAGTAGTTGAATCGCCCGATTCGTTGTTGTCGCCTTCGGAACGGTTATTGCGTGAACGGTTGTTACGTGAACGCGAGTCTTGTCCGTCTTGGTTGCGTCCACCACGACGACGCTCTTGGCCTTCTGCTGCCGGCAATTTAATTTCAAATTCACCAACAACTACAGCGCTATCGTCGCCATCGTTTTCTTGCTTTTGGTTACGCTTACGACCCTGATCGTTGCGACGTGCGTCATTGCGACGTTCGCGTTTAAACGATTCGCCTGGGGTGTCGTCACCCTGCACAGAAGGAGTTTCCCGCTCAGATGCAACTGATTCGTTGTTCTTTGGTGCAGTGCCCTTCCCAGTTTCACGTGCTGGGCGACGGGAAGCAGAACCACCTTGCGCTACCTGAATGGCCGCAATGAGGTCGCTCTTACGCATCTTAGATGTACCTTTCACACCAAGTTGCGCAGCAATTGCTTGAAGTTCTGGAATACGGAGACCAGTTAATGCTCCGGTGGTTTCCGTACTAGCAGCAGAGCCTGCTGCTGGGGTGGTTTGTGACACGAAGGACCCTTCCCCCTCGTTATGACCAATTTGATGAGGTTGGCCGTGGGCGGTTGTCCAGTTTCCACTTGTTGGTACTGAACCTGTCTTGGAGTGTTACTTGCTGCAACGCTTTCGTCATCTCACAATCAACAATGTACGGTCTGATATTTCACTATCGCGATGTTGATGGAGAACACATGCCAGAAACCCTGACGAATACAGCACACTGCCGAGCGGAAACCACTCATGAAGTGCTCACGAAAAACGCTAACCAACCGAAAAACCGTGACCAACGAAATTGTTGTAACCTACGATCCATCAATCAGCGGGGAAAACCCTGCGCCAAGAAACTATTGCAACTATAACACTGAGATTTCGCCGATACACACACATAATGGGTCACGTTGCCATAACAATGGTTGGTTTGTGCTGCGAAGCACAACATTTTCGGTGTCTACAACACTAAAAACGAGTAAATTCAGCGCCCGTCACGTCAAAACCGGGCTGCACGGTATGCCAGTCAACCCTACTCGTGTTACCGAAAAAGTCATGGCTGGTCGTGATCTCAGGGTGCGCCTGAATAACTTCTCGTACAGCAGTATTCACGGCATCACCGCGAGTAGCTCGGTCTAACACCAGCACTGTAGGGCCAGCACCTGAGACAGTAGCGGCCAACCCGCGCTCTCGTAACGCAGAGACTAACGCCCACGTTTGTGTCATAACCTGTGCTCGATATTCCTGATGCAGTTTGTCTTCGGTCGCATCAAAAAGAAGGTCTGGATCGTGCCCTAAAGCATGCACCAGCAACGCCGCACGTCCAGCATTAAACGAGGCATTTGCGTGAGGAACAGCAAGCGGCAAAACCCCGCGAGCCTGATGAGTGGACAATTTTACCGACGGAACAATAATTGTCGGTGCCACATCATGATGAACCTGAAGACGTACAGCATGCGGCTCATCATGGTCGGCCATCCACGCCACTGTTGCACCACCCAATAAAGCAGGGGCGGCGTTATCTGGGTGGCCTTCTAGCTGAGTAGCAAGGCTCAATAATGTGTGGTCGTCTAAGGCTTCAGGGTCTTGAATGAGGCCCCTCGCTGCAAGCAAACCAGCAACCACAGCAGCCGCAGATGATCCCATGCCGCGCCCGTGGGGAATATTATTTACGCATTCTAGGTGCAGACCGATTTGAGAAGCCCCAACATGATCTAATGCCCGCCGGATAGCTTTCACAACCAGATGGCGTTCATCTTGCGGGACTTCTCCCGCTCCTTCGCCTTCTATATCAACGCGCACTTCTGCACTGCCCAATGCATGGACAACAAGTTCGTCGTAGTAGCCGAGTGCTAGGCCAAGCGCGTCAAAGCCCGGCCCTAAATTTGCGCTTGTTGCAGGAACCCTCACTCGTACTCGATCTGCACCTATTCTCATAATGAGTTAGTTCAATCCCAGAGCATTCGCGATTGATACGACGTCCGCTGTTACTTTCTGTGGCACAACATCGCTTCCGTCTTCTGTGCGCAGCGCCCACTGCGGATCTTTTAGCCCGTGCCCAGTCACAGTAATAACAATTGTTGCCCCGGCAGGCACCAAACCTGCTTGAGCTCTCTTCAGCACGCCAGCCACACCAGCTGCAGATGCTGGCTCGACGAACACACCAACGCGGGCAGACAAAATCCTGTGGGCTGCAAGAATCTCTTCATCTGTGACAGCCTCAATAACACCGTCGGATGTGTCACGTGCTTCAACAGCTTTATCCCATGACGCGGGGTTACCGATACGGATTGCCGTTGCGATAGTCTCAGGAGCGTCAAACGGGTGCCCCGCAACTATCGGTGAAGCGCCTTCGGCTTGGAATCCCCACATGTGCGGTGTTTTTGTTGCTTTTCCAGCTGCCGCATACTCTTGGTAGCCCTTCCAATAGGCCGTAATGTTTCCGGCGTTTCCGACAGGCAACGCGTGAATATCTGGGGCATCACCCAACACATCAATTACTTCAAATGAACCTGTTTTTTGCCCTTCAATACGATCAGGGTTAACCGAGTTCACAAGTTCTACCGGATACGATTCAGCAAGTTTTCGAGCGGCAACGAGGCAATCGTCAAAGTTGCCATCTACCTGTAATAGTTTTGCTCCGTGGGCAATTGCTTGGGACAACTTACCCATCGCAATTTTTCCATCTGGGACAAGCACAGCACACACCATGCCCGCATGAGTTGCATATGCTGCGGCGGAAGCCGAAGTGTTACCTGTTGATGCGCACACAACTGCTTTAGCGCCACGTGCTGCAGCTGCAGAAATAGCGGTTGTCATCCCTCGGTCTTTAAATGAACCAGTTGGGTTCATTCCTTCAACTTTGAGGAAAACCCGAGCGCCCGTTAATTCGTTCAGATATGGCGCTGGAACAAGTGGTGTTCCACCCTCACCTAAAGTAACAATGTTTGTTTGTAGGTGGGCAGGCAGGAAGTCTGCGTATTCCTTGATGATTCCTTGCCATACGTGCGCCATCAGGATCCCTCAACTCGTAGTACTGACATGATTTCTTCAATAACGTCTAGGCGGGAGATCGTCTCCACAGTCTGCGCGAGCGCAGCTTCTTTACCTTGGTGAGTAGTAACCACAAGAGACGCATATCCCTCATGATCATCTCGTAGCGCCTGCGTCACAGTTTCAATTGACACGCCTTGCTCTGCAAAAACTTCTGCGATTGCCGCGAGCACGCCCGGTTTGTCTGCGACGGACAAACGAATTTGGTATCGTGTGTCGGTTTGTCCAGCGTCAAGGACGGGCAAATCAGCATACGTTGATTCGCCAGCGCTTTTCGCTCCGGTAAGGCGGTTGCGAGCTGCTGAGACCAAGTCGCCCATCACTGCTGATGCGGTAGGTGCGCCGCCTGCTCCTTGTCCGTAGAACATGAGCGGTCCGGCGTTTTCTGCTTCAACGAACACCGCGTTGAATGCATCGCCGACGTTCGCTAATGGGTGTTCATGTGGGACAAGAGCTGGATATACGCGAGCGACAACACCGTCATCGGATTGTTCGCACATTGCCAATAGTTTAATGACGTGGCCGGAACGTTGTGCCCAGGCGACATCGTCAGCGGTGACGTGTGTGATTCCTTCGCATGACACGTCTTTTAACGCTACTCGGGTGTGGAAAGCAAGTGAAGCAAGAATCGCCGCTTTGGCGGCTGCGTCGTGACCTTCGACGTCAGCGGTTGGGTCTGCTTCTGCGTATCCGAGAGCCTGAGCATCTTTTACTGCCTCGTCGAAACCTAAACCGTGTTTAGTCATTTGGTCGAGCACATAGTTGGTTGTGCCGTTTACGATACCGAGGACACGGGTGACTTTGTCTCCTGCAAGGGAGTCACGTATTGGTCGAATGATTGGTATTGCGCCGGCTACAGCTGCTTCGAAGGAAAGGTCTACGCCGGCAGCGTCTGCTGCCTCGTATAGGGCGGGGCCGTCTTGCGCAAGAAGTGCCTTGTTGGCGGTGATTACTGTGGCTCCTGCGCCAAGTGCACGCACAATCAATGAGCGGGCTGGTTCGATGCCACCCATGACTTCTACGACGATGTCCGCGTTTTCGACGAGGGTTTCGGCATCTTCTGTGAGCAGGTTTTGCGGGACGACGGATTCGCGTGGTGTTTGTGTGTCTCGTACAGCTATTCCGACGAGTTCAAGACGTGCACCTACCCGCGCGGCGAGTTCATCTGAGTGTTCCACGAGAATGCGGACGACTTGGGTCCCGACAACTCCGCAACCTAATAATGCGACACGAAGTTTTGAAGACGCTTGTGTGATAGACACGCCGTTCACCTTTCGAAGAGTATATGAGACGCCTGTTTATGGCACTCGTGCCTAGGATACTTCCTTTGAAATATTCGCAAACTTACGGTTCAGCCCGCGAAACAATCCATGCGTACAACTACCTATATTCACGTATATTCCGTGCTGATAGGTGGTGTAGTGAATACAGTATCTCTATGGAGTTTATGCAGCCCACCTACAATCAATCTCGTTTGCTTGATGAATGTGTTGCGGCTTGTCGTCTCGAAGCGCCGGATTTGGCTGAAGAGCTTCACACACAATTTAGTGAAATCTTGTGTGCGCAGTCGGAACACTGTGAAGTGTGTTTTGATATTGTTCCTGCACGCCATGGACTGCCGGCTATTGGTCCGGCGCACGGTTTCGACATTACGAGCCTTGGCCCAAAGCGTGTCTCTCATGAGGGCAATCCGTTACGGTTTGTGTCTGCTACTGCCCCCGATCATGAACCAGTTGCGGTTTTACTGTGGCATGACCATGGGATTGTCTCCAGCGTTGAAGTCGAATATGTGGGTGAGGGGCATCCTCGTCTAGAAGATTTTCCGTTCCCTTTAATGTGGGAGCCAAACCCTCAAGATATTGCCTAAAAACTTCCGTATGTGCGGAAAGGGGCTCCTCATGGCGAGGAGCCCCTTTCCTTAAAAGATGTTTAACCTACGTCGAGTCGTAGAAGATCGTCTTCTGTTTCTCGACGAACGATGACAGTCGATTGGCCGTTTTTTACGGTAATGACTGGTGGTTTCAAAATGTTGTTGTAGTTTGAAGCCATTGAGCGCCCATAGGCGCCGGTTGCTGCAACTGCGATGATGTCACCGGGGGCGATGTCTGCAGGCAAGGCAAGGTCATTAATGACGATGTCCCCTGATTCACAGTGCTTACCGACCAGCCGCGCCAATACTGCTTCTGTAGCACCAGGCCGGTTAGCCAAGCGTGCAGTATATTTTGCGTCATATAAGGCTGGGCGAATGTTGTCGCTCATGCCACCGTCAATCGATACGTACGTGCGTACGACGCCTTCATCAGTGGTTACAGGCTTAATTGTGCCCACCGTATATAGGGTGATGGTTGTTGGACCTACGATCGCTCGTCCAGGTTCGATAGAGATTCGTGGCACTGAGGTTTTGAGTTCTGCCGCGACGCTTTGCATGGTGTCTGCCAGTGTTTGTGCAAGCTTCGACACATCAATGGGTTGATCTTCTGGCACGTATGCGATGCCGTAGCCGCCACCCAAGTCCAGTTCTGGCATAAGGTAGCCAGTTTCGGTGCTTAAAGTTTTTCGTAACTCCAACATTTTCCGAGCATTCAACTCAAATGCTGTGGAGTCTTGAATCTGCGAACCGATGTGTGCGTGCGCCCCTAAAAGTTTCAGGTTTGGGTGTGACAGCACTCGTTTAAGGGCTTCAAGTGCTTGTCCGCCAACGAGTGATAAACCAAATTTTTGATCTTCGCGAGCAGTGGAAATAAATTCGTGTCCACCTGCGTGAATGCCGGTGGTGATACGAACCATGACAGGCACTGAGTCTGCTTCGGTTCGTCCGAGGCTGCGAGCGGTCTGCGCGATAAGGTCAATTTCGCTGAGGGAGTCAGCAACAATACGTCCTACTCCCCCGTTGATTGCTCGGCTTATTTCTGCCACGGACTTGTTATTTCCGTGTAGTCCTACAGCTTCGCCGGGGATTCCGGCGCGCTCAACGATAGCGAGTTCGCCGCCTGTGCAGGTGTCTACTCGCAGGCCTTCTTCAACGGCCCATTTAGCAATAGCGACGGATAGGAAAGACTTGCCTGCATAGTAGACATCCACGTCAACGCCAAGTGGCTGGAAAGCATGACGGAATGAGTCGCGAAACAGTCGCGCACGATCGCGGAAGTGTTGTTCGTCAATGATGAATGATGGCGTTCCATGCTGCTCGACGAGTTCAGCAACATTGATACCGGCAAGAGTTAATGCACCATCGTCGAGCGTAGCTGTGCTTGGCCATACGTGTGCAGCAAGT
Source organism: Timonella sp. A28 (assembly GCF_051200815.1). Taxonomy (GTDB): domain Bacteria; phylum Actinomycetota; class Actinomycetes; order Actinomycetales; family Cellulomonadaceae; genus Timonella. The sequence goes on from NZ_CP195159.1 coordinate 1,241,518, forward strand.
TCTGCTTGCTGCGATGGTCCTGCAGCAAGAATGCGTGTTTCCTCAGGGGTGAGCGCTGCGGTGTTCACATGCGCTCCGGTGCGTTGACGCCGAGTAGTTCAAGCGCGTTGGCTAGAACTTGACGGGTGGCGTCGTTGAGCCAGAGGCGAGTGCGGTGCGTGTCTGTCACTTCGCCATCGCCCAAAGGTGTGACTCGGCATTCTCCGTACCATTTGTGGTACGAGCCTGCGAGTGCTTCTGCGTATCGTGCCACGCGGTGTGGTTCGTGTAGTTCTGCTGCTTGGGCGAGGACGCGTGGGAACTCGGTGAGTTGTCCGATAAGTGCTGCTTCTGTTGGGTGTGTCAGGGTTGCTGGCACGAATGCGTCTTCGCGGCGGACACCTGCTGCGGCGGCGTTACGTGCCACGTTTGCGGTGCGGGCGTGAGCGTATTGGACGTAGAAGACTGGGTTGTCGTTGGTTTGTTTTGCGAGGAGGTCGAGGTCGATGTCGATGGATGAGTCGACGGATGAGCGCACGAGTGAGTAGCGTGCGGCGTCAACGCCGACTGCTTCGACGAGGTCTTCGAGTGTGACGATGGTTCCTGCACGCTTGGACATGCGGACTGGTTCGCCGTCTTTGACGAGGTTGACCATTTGTCCGATGAGGATTTGTAGGTTTTTGTATGGGGTGTCGCCGAATGCTGCGGTTACGGCTTGGAGTCGGGCAACGTAGCCGTGGTGGTCGGCGCCGAGCATCATGACGATTTCGTCGAATCCGCGTTCGCGTTTGTCGAGGTAGTAGGCGATGTCTCCGGCAATGTATGCGGCGTTACCGTCTGATTTGATGACGACGCGGTCTTTGTCGTCGCCGAATTCTGTGGTGCGTAGCCAGTTCGCTCCGTCTTGGGTGAACATGTGGCCTGCGTCGTCGAGCCGTTTGATGGCGCGTTCGACTGCCCCGCTGGTGTAGAGGTCGTTTTCGTGGAAGTAAACGTCGAAGTCTACGCCGAAGTCGTGGAGTGATTTTTTGATTTCCGCGAACATGAGGTCGACGCCGCGTGCACGGAAGTATTCTTGGCATTCGTCGGCTGGTAGTTCAAGCGGGTTTGGGTCGCCGGCTGCGCTGGCACCTGCGATGACTGCGTCGGCGATGTCTTGGATGTATTGTCCGCCGTAGCCATCTTCTGGTGCTGCTTCGTTGCGTGCGCGGGCGACGAGGGAACGTGCGAAGCGGTCGATTTGTGCTCCGTGGTCGTTGAAGTAGTATTCGCGGCACACGCGCGCGCCGGTTGCTTCCAGTACGCGTGCGAGGGAGTCACCTACGGCTGCCCAACGGGTTCCACCGAGGTGGATTGGTCCGGTGGGGTTTGCTGAGACGAATTCAAGGTTGATGTTTTTGTGCTTGTTGGTGTTGCTTGTGCCGTAGGTTTTTCCTGCTTCAACAATGGTTTTAGCTAGTTCGCCGGCGACAGCCGCGTCTAGGGTGATGTTGAGGAATCCTGGTCCTGCTACGTCTACTGCGGAGATTCCAGGCGTGTCGGTGAGGTGGCGTGACAGGTTCTCGGCGAGGGCACGTGGGTTCGTGCCGCCTTTCTTAGCAAGTTGCATGGCAATGTTTGTTGCCCAGTCGCCGTGCTCTCGTTGACGTGGTCGCTCCACGTGGATGTGTTCAGGAACGTCTGAAACGTCAAGAGTGAGTGCGCCGTCGCTAATGGTTGCGAGCAGTGCGTGGCGAATTGCTTGGGAAAGTTCTTGAGGAGTCACCAGAAAATTGTATACGGGTCAGCCAAACTCAGCCCATATTTTTCTGTGTGCTGAGACGTTTGCGTGTTCCCCCTAGAGAAAAAGTGATCCCATGAATTATTGTCGTGTATGTGTTTTGTGCTCTGCGCCACTTCAAGGCGGCCTATAGTGTAAGCAGCGCGCGAAAGCTCCCCTCATATGTACGGCTCGATGATGCGCCGAACCAAGACAAGGTATAAAAAAGATGTCGGATCGCTCCAACCTGATAGAACACACAGTCGACCAGCTTCGCGCCCGCATTCGCTCTGGCGAGTGGGAAGTCGGAAGTCGTATCCCTACAGAACCTGCACTGACGGAACTCCTTGGGGTTGGCCGCAATACTGTGCGTGAAGCCGTGCAGTCTTTAGTGCATGCCGGATTGTTGACTCGTCGCCAAGGGTCTGGCACGTATGTGCGTTCAACTTCTGAGGTTTCCGTAGCCATTGGGCGGCAGTTTGAAGACGCTCATTACGTTCACATTCTGGAAGTGCGCCGATCTCTTGAGGTGGAAGCAGCGCGTCTAGCTGCACGCAACCGCACCACGGAAGATGTCACACATTTGCGTGAGGTGAACGCGGAACGCCAAGAGGCATTTATTGCGGGCAACATTGAACGCATGGTCAGCGCCGACGTGGCATTACACAACACAATCGCACAGATATCGAAGAACCCTGTTTTGGCTTCACTCTATGAGAGCCTCACTGATGCGGTCAGCCAATCTATTCGACGTAACGTCGAAAAGATCGTTCGTTCACACGTTAACGACAACCACGACGACTTGATTGAAGCGATCGTTTTAGGCGACCAATATCTTGCGATGGAAGAAATGGGTTCCTATCTTGAACACTATATTGAGAATCAGGCCACAGTTGATGAACCCAATTCATTAGCACAGCGTTAAGACTGGTAGGCTTATACGCGGTTTGGCCCTCGTAGCTCAGGGGATAGAGCGTCTGCCTCCGGAGCAGAAGGCCGTAGGTTCGAATCCTATCGAGGGCACCACAATTAAAGCGCCACCTTGTTAACAAGGTGGCGCTTTTGTGTTCCTCATTGGAATATGGCTGATACTGAACGTACAGATTTAAAGGACGAGTGTTCCAGCCTTATGCGCTCTCATGCTCGTGAGTGGCTGCGGACCGCAAGCCACCATCGATAAAAACTCTGACTTCTTGACACCTTTAAACGATCCTTCAACGAGATCCATCGTTGCGCTGCCTAAACAGATTCCTCACGACTGGCGCGTATTTAGTGTCGAAAACGGCACCAATGACCTCCGCGACGGAAAAGTACCCGGATACAAAATAACTTTTTCCGGAGGGGAAACAGGCAACATGATTCGCCTATGCATTCACACACCCGGAAACGAAGACTTCTGTTCCGTATCAGGGCAGGTCTACAAGCATGCAAGCCATGAAGACTGCGTGTCGGGAAAACTCACTGGTAAAGAATGCAGTGGCTACACGGAATCACGAGTCATTGACGTTGAACACCCAACACCTGACGCAACAGTCATGATCAGTTACAAAACCCCTCCCGCCGAGGCCATCAACCTCTTTGAAAACCAGCCCCTACTTTTCCACTGGGAAAGATTCGAGTGGGTCAACCGCGACGCATTTATCGCCCGCTAAATAAAACAGCAACTTGGGGTGCACGAGATAGCGCGACTCTCAACACCTACAAAAAAAGCCCGCTTGGGCTAGCACATATTGTGCTAGCCCAAGCGGGCTTTCCTCTACCCTTGTGGCTGTTAGCAGTTCAGTCTCAACTAGCAGGCACGTCAGCACGTTGTGCAGCTGCAGCTCGTTGCGCTTTCCACCACACAAAGAATCCAACGAGTGTAAACAGTCCGTAGAACACGTACATCAGGCCAGTTGCGTAGTATCCGACCGAGAACAATAGCGGAACACCAACAATGTCTACGGCCACCCAAATAAGCCAGAATTCTGTCCAGCCTTTCGCCATGCCATATGTGGCTAAGAGTGAACCCATGAATGTCCATGCATCTGCCCACACCGGTTCATACGAGCCAAGTACTCTAAACAGCGGCGTAAGCGCTACAGTGCCAGCGATCATACCGACAACAAGGCCGATACGTGCCCTATTGGAAGCCCACTTAGGTGTTATCGCTTCGCTACCTTGAGATTGGTCTTTAGACTTCTTCCACTGCACCCATCCGTAAATAGATACGCAGATAAACATGATTTGGCGGCCTGCCTGCCCAAGCAGAGTGGCGTGGTCTGCATCGTTAAACAGGCTTCCCATAAACACGGTAAACAGCAAAATATTTCCGACGATGCCTACAGGCCATGCCCAGACTTTTCGGCGCATGCCGCCTAGGGCTGAGGTCAACCCAAAAAGATTTCCGATAATTTCGCGCCACAGCAGCGTTTGATCGCCGATATGTAACTGTGCGCTAAAGAGCCAATCGATGAGGCTCATGTTCCCTCCCTTCCGAATGTGAATGTACTTTCGGGGAGGACGGGCACATGCCGATCGCGCCTGTGGTCGCTGAAAACGCTCACTACACAGGTACGGCAAGGCCGTTACGTGCTTCTCCCATCCAGACTTTGACTGTCGGTGCTGGAATTTCACCAGCTCAACCGGTTTCACTGGTGTAGTGAGCGCGGGTCGCGGACTATAACCGCCGGTTCGGACTTTCACCGACCCCGGAGCACATGCATCATGCCGAGCATGATGCCTTCCTAGCATACAACTGTAGGTTTCACGGTGGTAAAAATGTGCCGTGAACTGCGACACTCCACCCAAAGGTTTTACGACAAATTGCCAGAATGCGTCATACTAGTGGTGTCCAGTGCGCCTTTGCACACAGCTTTGCGCCAACCTGAATGAAAGCTGGCATGCCCGCAGCAGACCTCCCAAACTTTCTTTAATTCATGGGACGTTTGACACATGACTAGCCCTCTTTCTGTTAATAGGCTTAAAGCGTTCAAGAAATAAAGGCAAGAATCGTCAAGAGAGGCGACCATGACTGCCACCGAAGTTACTCCCCAATCGTCAGTACTCGGCGACATTGACCAGCTCGTTGCCAAGGGGCAACAAGCACTACGCGAATACTTGACGTTCGATCAAGAAAAGATCGACCACATCGTCAAAAAGGCTTCCGTTGCCGCACTCTCCGTTCACGGAGAACTCGCCGTTAAAGCAGTGGCAGAAACAGGCCGTGGCGTTTTCGAAGATAAAGCCGTAAAGAACATCTTCGCTTGCGAGCACGTCACCAACTCAATGCTTTCGCTCAAAACCGTTGGCATCATCGCTCGCGACGAAATCACCGGAATCACCGAAATCGCAGAGCCAGTTGGAGTTATCTGTGGTGTTACCCCTGTAACAAACCCAACTTCAACAACCATCTTCAAAGCGCTCATCGCGATCAAAACTCGTAACCCAATCGTCTTCGGGTTCCACCCAAGCGCACAGCAGTCCTCCGTAGCAGCAGCAAAAGCTGTCTACGACGCAGCAGTAGCAGCAGGCGCACCAGAAAACTGCATCCAGTGGGTTGAAAAGCCATCACTCGAAGCAACCAACGCACTCATGAACCACCCAGGCATCGCACTGATCCTTGCAACCGGTGGTAACGCAATGGTCCGCGCCGCATACTCGTGCGGAAAGCCAGCCCTTGGTGTTGGTGCAGGAAACGTTCCAGCTTTTCATCGAGAAGTCAGCGAAACTGAAGCGTGCCGTCAACGACGTTGTCCTATCCAAGGCCTTCGACAACGGTATGATCTGTGCTTCCGAGCAAGCAGTCATCCTTGAAGCTCCTATCTACGACGAGGCAATCAAAGAGTTCAAGAACCTTCACGCCTACGTCGCAACCGCAGAAGAGAAGACCAAACTCGAAGAGTTCATCTTCGGTGTCAACGCAACCAGCTCAAACTGCGCAGAAGCAAAACTAAACGCAGCAGTCGTTGGACAAAGTGCAGTCTGGATCGCCGAGCAAGCAGGATTCACTGTTCCAGAAGACACCAACATCATCCTCGCAGAGGTTTCCTCAGTTGGTGTTAACGAGCCACTCACCCGTGAAAAGCTCTGCCCAGTTCTTGCAGTACTTCGTGCAGAAGACGCAGAACAAGGCATCACCCTCTCCGAGCAAATGGTCGAATTTGATGGTCTTGGCCACTCAGGTTCAATCCACTCCGAAGATAAAGAAATCATCGAAGAATTCGGATCACGCGTTAAAGCTGTTCGTATCATCACCAACGCTCCATCCTCACTCGGTGGAATCGGTGACATCTACAACGCGTTCATCCCATCGCTCACACTCGGCTGTGGCTCCTACGGACACAACTCGGTATCGAACAACGTTTCGGCGGTTAACCTCGTGAACATTAAGCGTATCGGTCGTCGTAACAACAACCTCCAATGGTTCAAAGTCCCAGCAAAGACTTACTTCGAGCCAAACGCAATCCGCTACCTGACGGACATGCGTGGAATCAACCGCGTCACCATCGTCACCGACGCAACCATGACCAAGCTCGGCTTCGTCGACAAGATCTTGGACGTACTCAACCGTCGCCCAGGAAACCGCATCGCACTGCAAATCCTTGACGACGTCATGCCAGAGCCAACCGTTGACTACGTGAAGAAGGGCGCCGAACTCATGCGTGAGTTCAACCCTGACACGATCATCGCCCTCGGTGGTGGCTCACCAATGGACGCTGCCAAGGTCATGTGGCTGCTCTACGAACACCCAGAAATCGAGTTCTCGGACATGAAGGAGAAATTCTTCGACGTTCGTAAGCGCGCTTTCAAGTTCCCAGACCTCGGCGAAAAGGCGTCACTCGTCTGCATCCCAACCACATCTGGTACCGGATCAGAAATGACACCATTCGCGGTTATCTCCGACCCTGAAGCAGGCAAGAAGTACCCACTCGCGGACTACGCGCTCACCCCAACGGTTGCAATCGTTGACCCAGCGCTTACCTCGATGATGCCTGACTTCCTCGTCGCAGACTCCGGCTTTGACGCCCTGACCCACGCAACAGAAGCATACGTTTCGGTCTACGCAAACGACTACACCGACGGCCTATGCCTCCACGCAATCAAGCTGATCTTCGAAAACATCACTGCATCAGTTAAGGGTGGCCCAGGCTCGAAGGACGCCAAGGTTGTTAAAGCTCGCGAAAAGATGCACAACGCATCAACAATCGCTGGTATGGCGTTTGGTAACGCGTTCCTCGGTATAGTTCACGCAATGGCTCACGTCACAGGTTCGATGTTCCACCTCGTCCACGGACGTACGAACGCAACCTACCTGCCACACGTGATCCGTTACAACGGAACTATCCCAACCAAGCTCACCTCGTGGCCAAAATACGAGCACTACGTTGCTCCAGAGCGCTTCCAAGAAATCGCTAAGCACCTTGGTTTGCCTGCTTCAACTCCTGAAGAGGGTGTTGAATCGTACGCTAAGGCTGTTGAAGAACTCCGTGCAGCAGTTGGTATCCCAGCTTCGTTCCAAGCACAGGGTGTTTCTGAAGAAGCATTCATCGGTTCACTCGACGAAATCGCTATGGGCGCTTACGAAGACCAATGCGCACCTGCAAACCCACGTATGCCAATGCTTGACGACATGAAGACCATCATGGAAGCCGCATACTACGGAACATCATTCCAAGAGGTAAAGGCACAGCGTAAAGCTGCAGCTCTTGGACAAATCGCAGCTGAAACTGCTGAAGAAGCAGAAGAGACTGTTGAAGCTGGCGCTAAGAAAGGCCTACGCGGACGCAAGAAGTAATTCTTGATCCTTCTTTAAGGAGGGGCTGGCCCAGTAGTTACTGGGTCAGCCCCTCCTTTGCTGCAGTGGCGTGCATGCAAAATGTGGACGCATAAAAACGTGGAGGCAAGAACAGTTGTTCTTGCCTCCACGTTTATGTATCTATAGTTTATGAGGTTGCTTTAACACCAGCGGTGTATTCCCAGTGCCACGGCTCATAGGAGCGGCTAGCCCAGCCAGGGAGCTCCCATCCATACGTTTTTGCGTTTGTCATCATCCACTGCCATTTTTCAGCAGACTGGTATGAGTTGGGGCACAGGTCAACTGCGTAACCCCACCCGTGGTTTGACGTGCCTGGAGTAGCCGCGAGACCACCTTTTTGGCGTTTCAACACGTATTGAGTACTCAAGTTACGGTAACCATCGGTCATGCACATGTTATGACCAAAACGATCTTTAAAGGCCTCATTCAATGCAGAAAAAGCTGAAGCTGCTTCCGCTTGCAGGTATTGACCATTCAGCACCAAACACAAATCCTTTTTATCAAGGTTTCCGTTTGTGCCCGTTGTTGTTTTAGTGGGATCGCAGCCAGAGAGTTCTTCACGGATTTCGCTTCGTGAAGCAACGACATATGCACGCTCGTCTTCACTCACGCTCTGTGCGATAGCTTCAGGAATGGGGTCTTCTCCACGATCAGCTGAAATAACATCGATCGTTGATGGACCGCGCAACTCCCCCTCGGTCGAAAGCGCTAAGAAAGGCGCTTCACCAGAAGAAGACGTGTTCGCAAGGACAGGAACTGCGACAGTCGCTAGACCGATAGAACCCAGTACCGCCGCGCGTGAAGCCCACTGATGTTTCCGCGAAACACGCACGTTAGCATCGTGGATGTCACGTTCCGTGACCCGCAACGTAGCCCCAACGCGTGTAGAAGGCTGGTTATACGTCTCGTGGTCTACTGCTGTATCAAGAACAACAGAGGTACCAGGAATGACGTTTAAACGCTCGATTTCCCCAGTGCCGTGGATAGAGCAGTGCGGAGCAGTAGTATCGACTGGCTCATCAAAACCTGGACGCAATACAACAGGCTGTGGAGCGGATTCGTCGACATTGCCGGCTTGGCTAAGCCGTGCTTGAACTTGTGCCATCACAGCTTCAACTTCAGCAAGAACGTCTTCTGCACCAGCAGCGTCAACAGGAGAAGCCGCAGATGGCAAAGAACGCCCGGCAGGAGCCGCTATAGGCATCTCCCCCGCAGCTGATGGCGGAGTCATAACAACAGGCGCAGATGCCCGAGGAGATTCATCCATAACCATCACGGAAGCTTCTTGCGCACTCATACGAGAGCGTTCAAGTTCACGCAGTTGTGCCCGAGTCATAGGAGCACTTGATGCCGGAGTGCGCGCAACACGCTCTTGCCGCAATGAACCACGAGTCGCTGCGGCTTGCACGGGAGGTGTACTCACTCCCAAAGCCTGACCTGCATAGTTAAGCGAGGGAGAACGGTAAGGCGCATCATTGTGATGCGGTGTTGCCGTCTCTGCCTCTCGTAGAGAGCGCCGGGTCGGCAACGGAGAACAGGTGTTCGTCCGCGGCTGGTCCACGTGTACTCCTTCGCATTGTTGTCTTAGGCGCGCTGCACTGCACCACATAACAGGGATCTTGCTCAACACACTCTCAATGGCTGCCGTAAACCTAAACAAAAATCGCACAGCAAAAGCGTGCGGATTCACGTCAACGTGGCGGTAAGAGGTATCAAACAAGGTGTAACGCTGAAGTAAGCATATCCAAACTACGGGGTGAAACCAACCCTTTGGACGGGAGTTCTTAAGCCGATGGGGAGTAATACTCACCACGTGTAAACTTATGTTAAACCATTAAATAATGTTCTAAATCGCGAAAATTAGACATTATTACGCTTATCATCTCAGCCTCGTTTAGCACCGCGCTGCATAGAATCACGCACTTCACCCACAAGCTCTTCAAGAATATCTTCCAAAAAGATCACCCCAACTGTTGTCGAGCCTTTCAGCACACGAGCAAGGTGAGCACCTGAATGCTGCATAGCGACCAAAGAATCCTCAACTTCGTCGCTACACGCACTCACAGCCAAGTTCCGGTACCGATACCGAGCCAACGGCTCCTCGCGCTGGTCTTCAGGGGCATACAACACATCTTTCACATGGATATAACCCGTAATCTCGCGCTCATGTCGTACAACTGGAAACCGAGAAAACCCGGTCTGTGCAACAAGCCTCTCTACATCCGCAGGAGTAAAACCTTCAGGCACAGAAACCAACTGGTCATAAGGCACCATGACGTCTTCCGCTTTCTTAGCCGAAAACTCTAACGCCCCACTTAACAAGCCCTGCTCATCACGAATAGAGCCTTCAGCCTGCGAATGCTCCACAATCGATTGCACTTCTTGAGCAGTAAACGTTGAAGCGACCTCGTCCTTAGGGTCAACCCCCGACCAACGCACAAAATGATTTGCTGCCCAGTTCAACACGACAATGATTGGCTTCACAGCCCGTGCAATCCACACAAGCGGAGGGCCAAACAACAACACGGCTTTATCTGGGCTAGAAACAGACATGTTTTTAGGGACCATCTCGCCCACCACAACATGCAGATACACAACCACGATCAGTGCAATCACAAAAGCAATAGGATGCACCAGCGCATGAGGAACATGCATAAGTTCAAGCAGCGGCTCCACTACTTTTGCCACAGCAGGTTCAGCAATAACACCCAAGCTCACAGAACACACAGTGACACCGAGCTGACACGCTGCAAGCATCAGCGACACATGCTCCATAGCCCAGATCACGGTTTTTGCGCGCTTATCTCCACTCGCTGCTAAAGGCTCCATAGCAGAACGACGAGCCGACAAGATAGCAAACTCTGCGCCAACAAAATATGCGTTGGCAGCAAGCAACAACACCCCAATAAATATTGCTACTTCATTGCTCACGACGATTGCTCCACTTTCACCCGGAGACGATCAATGCGTCGCCCATCCATTAATTCCACAGTCAAGACAACCACTCGAGCATCAAACTCGCTTACCACGCGAACGCTATCGCCCACCTTCGGCACTTGCCCCAGTTCCTTCATTACCAGCCCACCAAGAGTTTCATAGCTGGGGTCTTCTGGAAGTGAAATCTTTGTCCGTTCATGTAGCTCGTCGGGACGAAGCAGCCCTGGCACACCCCACGTTCCGTCCGAAGCTAACAGCACACCAGAACGCCGCGAATCATGTTCGTCAGCCACATCGCCCACGAGCTCTTCCACAACGTCTTCTAGCGTGACAATCCCAGAGGTGCCGCCGTATTCATCCACGACAACAGCCATCTGCATACCAAACTCACGTAGATCTACAAGCAGAGGGCCTAACCGGACAGTCTCAGGCACCTGCGGCGCTTCATCAACAAGAGCCATCGCCGGCACCGCGTCTCGCTTGTCATAGGGCACAGAGATAGCTTTACGTAAATGCACCAGCCCAACAACGTCATCGCGAGAATCCCCAATCACAGGGAAACGCGAATGGCCTGTTGCGCGCGCCAGCTGAATGACGTCATGTGCAGTATCTTCTCGCGACACAACTGACATACGCATCCGGTCGGTCATCACATCAACAGCAGTGAGCTCTTCAAAATCAACAGCATTGGTAATGAGCTGAGCCACCGACACATCTAACGTGCCTTGTTCTGCGGATCGCTGCACCAGATACGCTAATTCGGTTGTCGAACGCGCACCCGATAATTCTTCTTTAGGTTCAATACCCATCCGCCGCAAAATAGCGTTCGCACTCCCGTTCAACGCGGTAATAACGGGCTTAGCCAAAACAGTAAAAATTCGCTGCAATGGGACAACAATTTTGGCAGTACCTAATGGGGCACTCAAAGCAAAGTTCTTCGGAATCAACTCACCGAACAGCATCGAAAACAAGTTCACTGCAAAAAAAGCAAGGATTCCGGCAATGACAGAGGCTGTCGCGGAGGTAAGCGCGGTGTTACCCAACCCGTCACTAATGAGTCGCACAACAGCAGGTTGAGTGGTGTACCCCAACAAAATAGTTGTCACCGTGATGCCAACTTGCGATGACGACAACTCAGTAGACAAATGCTTAAGACTGCGGCGTAAAACACGCACCCTCCAGCCGCCCTTTGCGTGAGGCGAACCGTTTTCTTCATCGTCACCAAGCGTTGCTGAGTCAATTGTGACAAGCGAAAACTCTGCTGCAACAAAGATTGCAGTCCCCACCGTCAGCAACACGCCGCCAAGGACAAAAAGCCAATCTCCCACGCTATTCCTTCTCTCCAGCAAGCTCCAAAACAGAGCAGAAATATGGGCTTAAACAGCGCAGATACTGGCCTTTATGAGGAATAGGTGGGCCCGGATGTCGGGGCTGTTTACGTTGAGTCATAGTGGCTTGAGTTTAGTAGATTCACCGGATTTCCTCATCACAGCACGCAGCCTTCACAGTTAATTTCCAGCGAATATCGAGCACATTTCAACCTGAGTATGCCAAAGTTTGAAGTATGAGTTATGGAAATGTGCACTCTGAGGCTACAAATCGATCGAATAGCTTTGGCGCAACGATACTAATCGTTGAAGACGAACCTGCCATTGCAACAGCGATCGCGCAGCGTCTGACCTCCGAAGGCTGGCGCACCGAAGTTGCCCGAGACGGCCTAAGCGGAGTTGAAGCCGCAGCTCGAATACAACCAGACGCAGTCGTGCTTGACGTCATGCTCCCAGGAATTGACGGTCTTGAAGTCTGCCGACGCATACAAGCAGAAAACCCACTACCTGTTCTCATGCTAACCGCGCGAGACGATGAAACAGATATGCTCATCGGGCTTGGGGTTGGCGCTGACGACTACATGACTAAACCGTTTTCAATGCGTGAACTAGTCGCACGCTTGAAAGCTCTGTTACGTCGCGTTGATCGTGCAGCGCAAGCCTCGTCAGGAAATCCTGCCGAAGCACTTATCACCGTTGGAGACGTCGTTATTGATCGCGCTCAACGCCGGGTTCACCGGGGTGAAGATGAGGTTCATCTGACACCAACTGAATTCGAATTGCTTGTCATGCTCGCAAGCTCACCAAAAACTGTCCAAACTCGCGAACACTTACTTGCTGAAGTGTGGGATTGGGTAGACGCAAGTGGTACTCGAACAGTGGACTCACACATCAAAGCGTTGCGACGTAAGTTGGGTGCAGACTTGATTCGCACCGTGCACGGTGTCGGTTACGCGTTTGAGCCTCCTGCGCAATGACCTCTTCTGATTCTTCACGCACCGCTCGTCTAGCAGCGAACATCCCTGATGTTCGCCCGCTAGACGGTATTCGCTCGCTGAAGGTTAAGCTATCGCTTGTCGTGCTTGTTTCGGTCACTATTGCCGTTGTCATCACGTGGTGGGGGCTACAAAAGGAGTTAGGGCCGACACGGTCTTTTCCTTTAGCAATTATCATTTCGCTCGCTTTCACCTTGATCATTGCGAGAGGCATGACATCTCCACTGAGGCAAATGACGGCTGCTGTGCAAGCCATGTCTGAAGGAGACTATTCACAGCGCGTACGGGCGACGAGTCGTGACGAGGTTGGCCAGCTCGCGGTTGCGTTCAACTCGATGTCAGAAGAAATTGCTTCTGCTGATCAGATTCGTCGTGACGTCATAGCAAACGTTTCGCATGAGTTACGCACACCTGTGGCTGCTTTGCATGCCCAGTTGGAGAACCTTGTCGATGGCGTTATTGAGCCAACTCCGGCGACACTAAACACTGCGCTTGTCCAAACGGAACGGCTGTCACGTTTAGTGTCTTATCTTCTTGATTTATCGCGTATCGAAGCTGGGGCAGCTGAATTAAAAATCTCTGAAATCGATGTTCTTGATTTCCTTGATGACGCTGTCGGGTCGCTCACGATGCTTGACGCCGGCAAAAACATTGAATTTGTTGTCGACGTGTATCCAGAAGATTTGACGTTACATTCTGATCCAGAGCGCCTCCGGCAAATCGTCACGAATCTTGTGCAGAACTCTATTCGCCACTCGCCTTATGGCGGAACAGTTTATGTAACAGCACGTGCTGAAGATGACGAAATCGTGTTGGAATTCCTTGATGAAGGTCCTGGTATTCAGAAAGAAGACCGAGAAAAGATATTCCAACGTTTTGCGCGTGGGGGGCCTAATTCGACCACCGTTAATCATCCAACTTCTGGTGGTACGGGGATCGGTCTTGCTATTGTCCGGTGGGCTGTTGACCTTCATGGCGGAACGGTTCAAGCGTTGGATTCGCTTCATGGAGCGCGTATTCAGGTTCGGTTGCCTAGCGCACCGCATGTACATCAACGCGATGAAGAAAATAAGTTAACCTAACAAAAACAATTGTTATAGTCCTTGTAGAACACTAGACTGTGGGCATGGACACCACCAGCGAGATTAAGTTCTCTCACCTCACTAAACAGTTCGGTGCCCTGACAGCTGTCAACGATTTATCGTTCACTGTCAGGCCCGGACGTGTCACCGGATTCTTAGGGCCAAACGGCAGCGGAAAAACAACCACCCTGCGCATGCTCCTCGGGCTCACCAACCCCACCTCTGGAACAGCCACCTTTGGCGACACGCATTACACCAAGTTCACGCACCCCAGCACCGTCGTCGGCGCAGCACTTGAAGCTTCCAGCTTCCACCCTGGCAGAACCGCACAAAACCACCTACGAGTGTATGCACCCATCGCTGGAGTAGACGACGCCCGCGTCAATGAAGTCCTCGACCTTGTGGGATTAACCCATGCCGCAAAACAGCGCGTAGGCGGGTTTTCTATGGGTATGCGGCAACGTTTAGCGCTTGCGGCTGCGTTACTTGCAGACCCGAAATACCTCATTCTTGACGAGCCGGCAAACGGCCTTGACCCGCAAGGAATCCGATGGCTGCGAGAGTTTTTACGCTACTTAGCCAGCCAAGGAAAAACCATCTTAGTATCAAGCCACATCTTGTCTGAAGTACAACAAAGCGTGGATGACGTCGTCATTATTTCCCAAGGAAAACTACGACATGCATCTCCAATTGCTGAATTATCAACACTTTCAACAACACGTGTACGACTCGTATCTCCTGACGTTGAAAAAGTACGCGACATAGTTGCCACCAACAACTGGAACAGTGAAACCGATGAAACAGCAACATACATTTCTGGCCTAAGCACTGCAGAAGTTGGAACCACTGCGTTCAAAGCCGGTATAGAAGTACACGAGCTGACAGACCTCACCGAATCCCTTGAAGAGGCATTCTTGCGTTTAACCGCTCCAGAAAACGGCACAACACAGGTGGAGGTAGCACGATGAAAGCTACACTCGTCAGCGAATACCGCAAATTTGTTTCTACCCGCATGTGGTGGATTTTGCTCATCATCATGGTCGTGTACATGGGAGCGACGGCCGCAGGCATGGCCTTCATGTTTACCGTTGATGCAGGCGATACTGGGCAAGATGCAATGGCACTTGACCCCGCAACAGCACCATCAATTGTGTACACAACATCGGTATCTTTTGGGTATGTATTCCCAGCTTTAATCGGTGTTTTGTCTTTCACCGGAGAATTTAGACATAAAACAATCACCCCAACATTGCTGGCTGTACCTAAACGTGGTCGCATCTTGTGGGCAAAAATGTGTGCGGCCATTCCTATGGGCGTGTTCTATGGGCTAGGTGGAACCTTTGGCTGTGTTGCGCTGGGAGGGCTCGTACTTTCCGTGGGTGGCGTCGATCCGCAATTAGGTTCCGCCGACACGTGGGAAATAATTGGGCGCTCGGTCTTGTCAACGACCATCTGGCTGATCGTGGGTGTTGCACTCGGCTCCATAATCACCAACCAGGTTGCTGCGATCGTTACCCTGATCGTGTTCACTCAGTTCATCGAACCAATTGCCCGCATTGCTCTTCCTGCTGCCCCTGGCGGAGACGCAATCGCTCAATATCTACCTGGCGGCGCAGGTGACGCTATTGCCGGCGGATCCTTCTATGCGCTTTCGTCATCAACCGAATTGTTGCCGCTGTGGGCTGCTATTGCCGTTCTCCTCGGTTACGCTGTGCTGTTTGCCGCCATCGGGCGCGTAACCACGCTAAAACGCGACATTAGCTAATGTGCTGGCTTGGGATCAATCACTTGCTAGGTTGATCCCAAGCTTGTTCTTTTTTTGCGCTGTTTTGCTCACCTCAACAGCGCTCATATCGTGAGGTGAGACACGCACACACGCAGGCGCCACGTTTCACTCAAGGCGAACATCAAAAGTTTGTACGCAAAGGTGACCGCCGATCAAACAAATCCATACTTCCACAACGCCAACCCAACGCGCCTTTTACTTAGCCCACGCACCACTATTGCCAAGGCTTTACCCACACCCGTCGAGGCGCACACTCCTACACACAACCCCACTCTGACATTAGTCACTATGTGCACACGCATAGGCCTTTAGGCCCTAACCTTAGAGGGATAGCCGTCACATTTTGACGGGTAATCTAAGTGAAAGTGGGCGATCCCTAAGTGTCCTCCAATGCTGAGTCAAAGTCGATCGGCACTGCAGGTGCGGTGTTTGGCGCAAACGAATGGCTCGTGGACGAGTTATACGACCAATTCCTCACCGACAAGAACCTTGTTGACCCTGCCTGGTGGGAATTCTTTGAAGACTACAAACCTTCCATAGACTCACCCACAAGCGAACCGCAGCCAACCACCCCAGCAACACCTTCGTCTGCACCAGAACCCACTTCACACAGCAGCGTTTCCACGAACGCTCAAGTCACACCACAAGACACTCCTCCTGCATCAAAGGCTCCTCGCGTGACTACCACAGACCCTGCACCAGCACCGGCACCATCTGCTCCCACTGTTGGTGAACAAGCCGCCCTCGAAGCGGCAGCCTCCGAACGACCTGTAGCAACCGCACAACCTGCTACCGCACCTTATGCTGCAGAAGGCAAACGTAAAACTGCACAAGAAATAGACGACGTTCCAGACAACGTCGAAAAACTACGCGGCCCAGCAGCACGCCTCATCAAAAACATGGAAGCCAGCCTGGAAGTTCCAACCGCTACCTCTGTGCGTGCAATCCCAGCAAAGTTGATGGTCGACAACCGTATCGTCATCAACAACCACCTCGTCCGCACCCGAGGCGGCAAAGTCTCATTCACGCACATCATCGGGTACGCCCTTGTCGAAGCATTAGCTGAAATGCCGGCAATGAACGCAGGCTACCTCGAACTAGATGGCAAGCCATCCATGGTCTCCCCCGCTCACGTCAACCTCGGGCTGGCCATCGACATTCAAAAACCAGACGGTTCGCGTCAGCTCCTCGTGCCTGCCATCAAAAACGCAGACACCATGGACTTCGCACAGTTCGTAGCCGCTTACGAAGACGTTGTACGCCGCGCACGCGGAGGCAAACTCGAAGTATCAGACTTCCAAAGCGTGACTGTCTCCCTAACAAACCCCGGAACCATCGGCACCGTACACTCAGTACCACGACTCATGAAGGGACAAGGCGCCATCATCGGTGTTGGCGCTATGGACTACCCTGCAGAGTTCGCCGGTGCGTCAACGGAACAACTCTCAAAAATGGGTGTATCGAAGGTCCTCACCCTGACCTCAACATACGATCACCGCATTATCCAAGGTGCACAGTCCGGAGACTTCCTGCGCATCATCAATAACAAACTCCTCGGGCTCGACGAGTTCTACGACCGCATCTTTGCTGCGCTACGCATTCCATACGAGCCAATCCGGTGGGTACGCGACAACACAATCGACGCCGATGCTGAAGCAGAAAAGCCTGCCCGCATCGCAGAACTTATCCACGCATACAGGTCCCGCGGACACTTCATGGCGGAAACCGACCCACTCGCCTACCGCCAACGCAAACACCAAGACCTTGACGTACAAACCCACGGCCTAACCTTGTGGGACCTCGACCGGGTATTCCCAACACGAGGGTTCGGCGGAAAACCAAAATCAACACTCCGCGACATCCTCGGACTCCTGCGCGACGCTTACTGCCGCACCATCGGTGTGGAATACATGCACATCGCAGACCGTGCACAACGCACCTGGCTACAAAAACGCCTCGAATCAAACTACGAGCGCACACCACGCGACGAACAACTACGCATCTTGCGCCTGCTCAACTCTGCCGAAGCATTCGAGACCTTCCTACAAACCAAATTCGTAGGACAAAAACGCTTCTCGCTAGAAGGCGGCGAATCCGTTATTCCACTCCTCGACGAGATCCTCACAGGAGCAGCAGAAGGCGGACTCGACGAAGTATCCATCGGAATGGCGCACCGCGGCCGACTCAACGTCCTGGCAAACATTGCAGGCAAGAGCTACGGACAAATCTTTGCCGAGTTCGAAGGAAACCTAGACCCACGCACATACCAAGGCTCCGGCGACGTCAAATACCACCTCGGCACTGAAGGCCAGTTCACCGCAGAAAGCGGTGCCACCACCAAAGTGTCACTCGCGGCAAACCCATCACACCTTGAGGCTGTCGACCCAGTACTTGAAGGAATCGTCCGCGCTAAGCAAGACCGAATCGACCTTGGTGGAGACGGCTTCTCCGTCCTGCCTATCCTGATTCACGGTGACGCAGCATTCGCCGGCCAAGGCGTCGTCATGGAGACGCTCAACCTTGCCCAACTGCGCGGATACCGCACCGGTGGAACCATCCACATCATCATCAACAACCAAGTCGGCTTCACCACCGGCCCATCCAACTCACGATCAACCCACTACGCAACAGACGTTGCCAAGGGCTACCAAGTCCCAATCTTCCACGTGAATGGTGATGACCCTGAGGCTGTCGTACGAGTCGCTCGTCTTGCCTTCGCCTACCGTGAAGAATTCAACCAAGACGTCATCATCGACATGGTCTGCTACCGCCGCCGCGGACACAACGAAGGTGACGACCCTTCGATGACCCAACCACTGATGTACAACCTGATCGAAAAGAAACGATCCGTACGTAAGCTGTACACAGAAACGTTGGTTGCCCGAGGCGATATTTCTGTTGAAGAAGCTGAAGTTGTGTTGCAGGACTATCACACCCAGCTAGAACGAGCCTTCACAGAAACCCGTGACGGCGGCTTCCTGCCTCCAGCACACACCGAACAAGTAGCTGGTCTAGAACGACCAGAATCACAGCGCGAAGACGCTGGAACCATGGTTGGTTGGCAAACCGCGGTACACCAATCCGTCCTCAACCGAATCGGAGACGCACACCTTGTCTCCCCAGCAGGCTTCACCGTGCACCCCAAACTGCAGCAGTTGCTTGAGCGACGCAGCCGTATGGTCACAGAAGGCGGTATCGACTGGGGTTATGCAGAAATACTTGCATTCGGTTCCTTACTGATGGAAGGAACACCGATCCGTCTTGCCGGCCAAGACTCACGTCGTGGCACGTTCGTGCAACGTCACGCTGTCCTGCACGACCGCAACACCGGCGCAGAGTGGACACCGCTGCTATACCTCTCAGCAGATCAAGCAAAGTTCTGGGTATACGACTCGTCGCTGTCTGAATATGCGTGCCTTGGCTTCGAATACGGCTACTCTGTAGAGCGTCCAGATGCTCTCGTCCTGTGGGAAGCCCAATTCGGTGACTTCGTCAACGGCGCACAAACCGTCATCGACGAATTCATCTCGTCTGCGGAACAAAAATGGTCCCAACACTCTTCAGTAGTCATGCTCCTTCCGCATGGTTTCGAAGGCCAAGGACCAGACCACTCCTCTGCGCGTGTTGAACGTTTCTTGCAGCTGTGTGCAGAAAACAATATGACGATCGCACACCCAAGTTCTCCAGCGAACTACTTCCACTTGTTGCGTCGTCAGGCGTATGCCCGCCCACGGCGTCCACTCGTTGTGATGACGCCTAAATCGATGCTTCGTCTACGTGCGGCTGCCTCCACACCTGAAGAATTTACCCAAGGCACGTTCCGAGAAGTTATTGGTGACTCAGCAGCTGCTGCCCGCCAAGCACAAGGAACCAACGTTGATCGAGTTCTCTTGTGCTCAGGAAAGGTGTACTACGACATTCTTGCCCAAGCAGAAAAAGAGCAGGCCGACAACGTCGCAATTATTCGTCTCGAGCAGCTTTACCCTCTAGCTACTGACCAGATTCGTGATGCCCTCGCTCCATTCGGTGATGCACACGTCGCGTGGGTGCAAGACGAACCAGAAAACCAAGGAGCATGGCCATTCCTCGCCCTGCATCTACCTCAAGACCTCGGTCGGGAGATTGAAGTCATTGCACGGCCTGCCTCCGCTTCTCCGGCAGTCGGGACAGCTAAACTGCACAAGCAGGAGCAAACCAGTCTGATCGAACGGGCCCTAGCCCGTTAGGTATATAGCGGTTCGCTTTTTCAAACAGAAAAAGCAGTCGTGCTAATGCTGTATCAAGCCGGGTGCTGCAGGATAACCAGCAGCACCCGGCTTGTACGCTTGTTGTGAAGGAGTTCATGTGTCCATATCAGAACTTCGCCTATGCGCAGTTGGTGATGAACTAGTTGCTGGCGTAGGCGATCCCCGTGCTTTAGGTTGGCTAGGACGGGTAGTTGCGCGAACTCGTACCCAAAGCACAACTGTTGTTATGCCACTAGCTGTTCCTTCAGAAACCACTACTGGACTATCCGCACGCTGGGAAAACGAATTTAATCTCCGCACTGCGCCCAATAGTCACACCGACCATCGGCTCATCATCGGGTTAGGGCATTCAGATATTTCTGCTGATCTGTCTGTAGCGCGTTCTCGTCTCAACCTCGCAAACATTCTTGATGTTGCAGATGAACGACGCATCCCCACCCTCGTGGTTGGGCCACCACCAACTATTCCAAGTTTAGCCCCGGCTATCGGTGAATTGTCTGCCGCTTTTGCAGATGTTGCCCAGCGTCGTCGTGTACCGTACGTCGATACTTTTTCTCCACTTGTCGATCATGAACAGTGGAACGCTGATCTTGCGGCAAGCAATGGCCCCTACCCTGGGCAAGCAGGATATGGGCTCATGGCTTGGCTTGTCTTACATACCGGCTGGCACACGTGGTTAGGGCTACCAGAAGACGAATAAGTCGCCCAGACTATTACGCAATAACCCCTGCGGCACGCAATTCAATTGTGAGGTCTTGAGGGTTCGTTGCGATTGCGCACGCATCCGTGTACGACACAGTTCCATCGCGTACTAGATCAAACAAGTGTTGGTCGAAGGTTTGCATCTTGTAATACTCGCCTTCAGCGATCAAATCAGTAAGCGGTGGGTTATCAAGTGGCGCGATAATGGCTTCTGCCGTACGGCCCGTATTCACCATAACTTCTGCAACCGCACAGCGTTGCGTGGCATCAGCTCGTCGCACTAGTCGTTGTGAAATAATTCCACGCAACGTTTGCGCAAGAGCCATTCTTATTTGCTGTTGTTCATGTGCTGGGAAGAAATCAATGATGCGGTTGATTGTTTCTTCTGCGTCGAGGGTGTGCAACGTGGAAAACACGAGGTGTCCTGTTTCTCCTGCTTGCAGAGCGGCCCGCACAGTCTCTGCGTCACGCATCTCGCCAACAAGAATGACATCTGGGTCTTGACGCATCGCTGCACGTAACGCAGTGTTGAAGTCCAAGGTGTCATGACGCACTTCACGCTGAGAAATAAGCGCTTTTTTATCGGAGTGCAGCACTTCAATGGGGTCTTCGATGGTCACAATGTTGACTTCTTTATGTGTATTGACGAGGTCAACCATTGATGCGAGTGTCGTTGTTTTTCCAGCACCTGTTGGGCCGGTAACAAGCACGAGACCACGCGGTTCCATAGCGAGTTCACCAATAACTTTCGGTAAACCAAGCTGCTCTAATGTTTGGGCGCCTTCCGATACTCGTCGAAAGACCATCGCCACGGTGCCCCGCGTTTGGTATGCATTCACGCGGAATCGTCCGACCCCATCAAGCTGGTATGCAAAGTCTGCTTCGTGTTTTTTCCCAAATTCTGGCAAAAGATCTGGCGGTAACACTTCAGAGAGCATATCTAGTGTGTCTTCTTCAGTTAATTGCGGCACTTGCAGCCTACGTAATCGACCTTCTACACGTATGCGGGGCACAGAACCCGTTTTTACGTGCAGGTCTGATCCTGCTGAAGAGACAAGCGCATGAAGCATGGGGATAACCGACTGACGAGAATTCACATCTGTTGTATCGGAGTTTGGTGTACCAAACTTAAACCGTGTACAAGATGTGATGTGAACCCATGCATTTCACCGCGAGCGCAGTTTTGTGGAAAAATAGATGAGCATGTCTTAATTAGAGGAGATCACCATGAGCAAGCGCGGACGTAAGCGTCGCAGCCGTGCCGGCAAGGCCGCAAACCACGGTAAGCGTCCAAACGCATAATGTGTTTGAGATAAAGGTGTGGGGTTAGACAAAGTAATTGTCTAACCCCACACCTTTATCTGTAGGTGGTTTATGCGCCTCGTTGCAGAAATTGAGCTCGTATTTTGTCACGTAGGTGAGCGGGTGCTTGTTCTGCACATGAGCGTTTCAGTGCTTTACGGATGAGTTCGTCGATGTCGAGTTCGGCAAGGCATGGAGAACATTTGGCGACGTGTGCGCGCATCCGTGTAGCGTCTTCTTCCGTCATTTCGGAGTCGAGGTACTCGTAAATGTGATCGGCTACGTTTTTACAGTCTTCTGTGTCTAAGAGGCTGTCTACAGGATCATTGGTGTCTTCTTGTGTGTGCTCGATCATTGTGTGCCTTCTACCGTGGCAGTGGTGGGTGGGGTTGGTGTTTGTGGTGCGGTAGTGAAGCCGCGGGCTGCAGCGTAGTCGCGCAGAATTTCTCGTAGTTGTGCGCGTCCTCGATGTAGTCGCGACATGACAGTGCCAACTGGGCTGCCCATAATTTCGGCGATTTCTTTGTAGGGGAAGCCTTCAACGTCTGCGAGGTATACGGCGATGCGGCGATCTTCTGGAAGTTCTTGCAGCGCGTGTTTTATGTCGGTGTCGGCGAGTCGTTCTAGGGCTTCTGCTTCAGCGGATTTTAGTCCGGTTGAGGTGTGAGAGGCTGCTCTAGCGATCTGCCAGTCTTCTATATCTTCAGCGTGGGATTGCTGTGGTTCTCGCTGTTTTTTGCGATACGAGTTTATGTACGTGTTTGTGAGGATGCGGTACAGCCAGGCTTTGAGGTTTGTGTCTGGACGGTACTGGTGAAATGCAGCGAACGCTTTCGCGAAGGTTTCTTGTAGTAGGTCTTCAGCGTCTTGTGGGTTGCGGGTCATGCGCAGTGCTGCTGAATACATGTGGTCTAAGTACGTTAGGGCGTCTCGTTCAAACCGTTCGATTCGTTGTGCGTTGGTTTCTGCGTGTGGGACGCGCATCGAGTCGTCGGTGGAGGCTGCTTCACTCCAGGCGGGGTCGTTAGTGGACATCACTTTAGAGCCTATGTTGTTGTATGCGTCGTTGACTAGTCGACGCGTCTTGATGGAGGTCGACTGTTTTTCTACTACAGAGCAAGTCACGGTATGTCTAACGCGTTTGTGTCTTGTTTTATTTCATTGTTGTCTCATACGTTTTGGATTTTGTAGTGCAATAACCCTGCTGAATATCTGGGTGGAGGTTATTGTGGAGTCAGTACGTGTGTGCGTGTATGGGGCTGAAAGGCCTTGTGGGCGCCCTGTCTTAGGGTTGGAGATCGTGTATGTTGCTGCGTCGCATAGCTCGTCCTTTGGTGGCTAGCTGGTTTGTTTATGATGGCTTTCAGGCTGTGCGTCATCCTCAGGAGCATGTAGAGCTTGCTCGTTCACCTATTAATGCTGTGTTGGAGCGCGCGGATAAGCCTGCTGTTAGTGACGCTAAGTTGAAGCGCGTTGTGCAAGCTCACGGTGTGGCGACTGTCCTTTTGGGTTTTTCTCTTGCGTTGAGTAAATCTCCGCGTACGGCTGGTGTCCTTCTTGCGTTAAGCACTGCGCCTTCGGCGGTGTTGCGCGCTCCTGTGGCTAAGGCTGAGGTGTCGCGTAGCGAACGGTTGGGGCCGTTTGTTGCCAAGCTGGGTGCTGTTGGTGCGGCTTTGCTGATTGCTGGGGACACAGCAGGTAAACCGTCTATGTCGTGGCGTGTTTCTCAGGCTCGTGCAGAACGCGCACAACGCCGCGTTGCGGACGAACAGTCCTAATGCCAGAGACGCCAGCGTTCACAATATGGAAGTTCGTTAGACTGGGTGCATGACTTCATCTGTTAACACTGCACACGATCTGTGGTTGGCTCCTACCCCGCATTCTGGTGTCACGCTTGACGCTACAGTGCGTGTTCCTGGGTCTAAATCTTTAACTAACAGATATTTAGTTCTTGCTGCGCTGGCAGACGGCCCTAGTGTTGTGCGGGGAACGTTGAAGTCCCGAGATTCCGATCTCATGATTGCTGCGTTACAGCAGTTAGGTGCGGTAATCGTGCCAGGCTCCGAGGTAGGCGAATACCATGTTTCGCCTATCCCTCAGGGGTATAACGTTGGCGACATCACTCTTGACTGTGGGCTAGCTGGCACTGTTATGCGTTTTATTCCTGCAGTTGCTGCGCTTGTTACCGGTCGAATAACCATTGATGGTGACGAGGGTGCCCGCATACGCCCTATGAAACCCATTATTGAAGGTCTGCAGCGACTCGGTGTTGATATTGAAGACACTTCCGACGGCTTTTTGCCTTTTACAGTTCATGCCACTGGTGCGGTACTGGGCGGACAGGTCGATGTTGATGCTTCTGGTTCCAGCCAGTTCGTCTCTGGCCTACTGTTGGCTGCATCTCGGTTCACAGATGGCGTGTCCTTGACTCATCAAGGTGATTCTTTGCCGTCGCTACCACACATTGATATGACGGTTGAAGTGCTCCGTGAGGCGCAGGTTCAGGTCACACAGCCGTCCACCACCTCATGGGTGGTTGCTGCCGGCCCGATCAGTGCACAAGACGTTCAGATTGAACCTGACCTGTCGAATGCGACACCGTTCATGGCTGCTGCTCTCGTTCTTGGAGGGACCGTCCGCATCCCCGCTTGGCCAGCCAAAACAACACAACCGGGTGCGTTAGCTCCAGAGATTTTCGCCCGCATGGGTGCTACCGTCACGTACGACGAATCTGTGCTGTCCATTCAAGGAACCGGACATATTAAAGGTTTGGGCACGCTCGATCTTTCTGCCGCAGGCGAGCTCGCACCAACTTTTGCAGCGTTGTGTGCCCTTGCCGACGCGCCGACCGTTATCACGGGAATAGCGCATCTTCGCGGCCACGAAACAGATCGCCTTGCCGCATTAAGCCAAGAAATAAATCGTTTAGGTGGGCAGTGTGTAGAAACCCCTGACGGACTCAACATCACACCGGTTCCGCTACAAGGCGGCGTATTCCACACCTACCATGACCACCGTATGGCTACTGCAGGTGCAATCATTGGATTACGGACACCGGACGTGTTCGTCGAAAATATTGCAACAACAGGAAAAACCCTGCCCGGGTTTGATGCCATGTGGAATGCAATGCTAGAACAGCACACAGCGTAAAACGCAGCGAAACATAGGATTTATGGCACGCACAACCATTGACGAATCAGACTTCACTTCGAGACCAGGAAAACGAGGTTCTCGCCCGAGGTCAAAGAATCGTCCCGAACACAAAGACGCAATACCGGGCTTTGTTACCGGTGTTGATCGGGGACGCTACACCGTCTTGGTTGATGAAAATGGACCAGATGAACGCTACATAACGGCGATGAAAGCCCGCGAACTCACCCGCGACCGGATTGTGTGCGGGGATCGCGTGGACATGGTCGGTGATGTAAGTGGAGCAGATGGTTCACTCGCCCGCATCGTACGCATCACAGAACGCACAACAGTGCTGCGACGGACAGCAGACGACACAGACCCATACGAACGCATTATCGTCGCAAACGCACACCAACTAGTCATTGTTACGGCTCTTGCTAACCCTGAACCTCGCACTCGGATGATCGACCGGTGCGTAGTTGCCGCCTATGACGCTGGCATGGATGTCATTTTGTGCCTCACAAAAGCAGACCTGGCCTCCCCCACAACCCTGCGCGAACTCTACGAACCTGTTGGGGTAACAGTGCTCGTAACACAACGTGACGATGACGAATCAATTACCCCGCTAGATGCCATTCAGCAGGCACTGGCTGGGAAAGTCTCCGTGTTCGTCGGACATTCAGGGGTCGGGAAATCAACTCTCGTCAATGCGCTTGTGCCCGACGCCGATAGAGCCACGGGGAAAGTCAATGACGTGACCGGTCGCGGCCGACACACGTCAACTTCTGCTGTCGCTTTACGGCTACCAGCGCATGCCTCACGGGAAGGCGACGCAGCACAAGCAGGATGGGTCATTGACACTCCTGGAGTGCGCTCGTTTGGGCTCGCCCACATCGATGTAGAACGCGTTTTGGATGCGTTCGAAGATTTAAGTCTCATCATCGAAGACTGTCCCCGCGGCTGCACGCACCTCGATGAAGCGCCAGACTGTGCTTTAGATGAGTGGGCGCACAATGCGCATAGTGGAAACATTGACGAAGACGCACAAACACTCACCTCTCGCATTCGCCGCATTGAGTCGCTGCGTCGCCTCTTGTCGGCGCGAACAGAATAACCTTTCTCGCCCATATGGGGAGTTATCCCTAATTTTGCGATTCTCGTACGGCGGGCCACTCCCGCACGTTGGAGCAAGCCGCGATATGTTTAGGCCATGAATCCATCGGCATACGACGACGACCTTCGACTTGCGCTGATCTTGGCTGACCAAGTTGATAGCGTCACCATGTCACGCTTCAAGGCCCTCGACCTCAAAGTCGAGTCGAAGCCTGACACCACACCTGTATCTGACGCGGACAAAACCGTTGAAGAGATCATTCGGGGGCAACTGTCACGCATGCGTTCCCGGGATGCGATTGTTGGTGAGGAGTTTGGTTCGTCTGGACATTCTTCACGCCGGTGGATTATCGACCCCATTGATGGCACCAAAAACTTTGTGCGAGGTGTTCCCGTCTGGGCAACGCTTATCGCTCTGGCGGAAGGCGACGAGGTGGTTGTTGGTGTCGTGAGCGCACCTGCGCTCAACCGCCGCTGGTGGGCAGCAAAAGGAACTGGAGCGTGGACTGGCCGTTCGCTCGCGAGTGCTACCCGCCTCTCCGTATCACAGGTTTCGACACTTGAAGATGCCTCTATCAGCTATTCGTCGTTGTCGGGGTGGGAACAATTAGGGCTGAGAGAAGAATTCCTCAACCTTACCGACGATGTGTGGCGCACCCGCGCCTACGGAGATTTTTGGTCTTACATGCTGGTTGCCGAGGGCGCTGTGGATGCGGCGATGGAACCAGAGTTGGAACTCTATGACATGGCTGCATTGGTTCCTATTGTTACCGAGGCTGGCGGCACGTTCACCTCAGTTGACGGGAAAGCCACCGGCCCGTGGGGGCCGAACGCTATCGCCTCAAATGGGATTCTGCACGACGAGATTGTGGCCCGCTTCAATAGCTGAGTGCGCGCTTAGTTCTTTGTAATTAAGCCGATTTCAGACGAGTCGTACCACAACAAGTCACGTTCAGCGAGGCGCGCAAGAGCGTCGTCTTTTCCTTCAAACACGCCTTGGATGTCGTCTGCCGCTTCGGGCTCATCAATGTGTATGCACACGATGCTGACACCTGCGAGCGCTGTTGCAATATCGACTGCAGACACGGACGTTTCGGCTGCTGCTGGCACGTGTTCTACCGCGTTGTCAGGGACGTCTACGGAGAGTACGACGCGCTGCCATGGTACGTCTGGACGCTGCGCGATCAACATCAAAGAGTCGTCTGCCGCTGCAAGATGCGCGCCATATTCGACTTCTTCTAGATCTGTTATGCCTTCTGCCTCATATTCTGCGATGAGTGCTGGCGTGGCAGCATGAGCCCGACGAGGTTCCAGATCAATAACAGATCCTTGTACTGAGTCGAGTTCATCAAGCGTGGCAGGAACATAAAGTCGCATGACATAAGTGTGCCACCTCGCCAGCATTTTATTCTCGCGTTATCGAATACACAGCCTATGTCACACGAATTTTTCGGTTAGCTGTACCAGAGAGCGACTCGTCATGCCCGTGAAAGCCCGCTTTCACGACCGCAGTGAGTGCTTCAATATCGGTTCGTAGCATTGATTTTTTGCGTGTTTCCGTTGGGGATACGCCATGACGGATCACATGCTGCGCTGCGACCGGGTCATATGAGATAAACAGTGGGTCGAGTTCGCCGCTATAGGTGCGCAACGCTTCTGTAATTTCTGCCCGCTGCGTTGCTGGCGTTCCTGGTACGCCACATTGATTGACCACCACAAGATATGGAATGCCTGCAAGGTAGAGCATGTCTTTGCGTGATTCCAGCATATCTATGAGTCGTTTTATTCCTATGGCGTCGCCCCGACCAACGATAAGGACAAGGTCGCTCATGCTGAGCGAGGTAATCGTGGCGGCGTTACGTTGTGGAGCTTTGGTATCGAATGATAAAACTTCGTCTTCTTCAACGTTTGGCGCACAATCAACGACTACCCATCGCTGTTCGTGTTTGGCGTGTTCATAGATAGATTCCAAGGCTGATGGTGAGATCTCAGGCCATCTTGCTGTTCTTGGCAGTCCTGTCAGCAACGACACTGATGTATTTAACTGACTGGAAAAATCTTTCAGCCCTTGCACGGTTAGTGTGCCTTGCCCGGCAGCGCGAGCAGCAAGTGCTAACCCCGATGATTCTTCTAGAAGACCTAACCCTTGGGTATGTGAGGGCGCGTACGTGTCGGCATCAATAAGTAACGTGTTATTGCCTTCTTGAGCAGCAAGTTGAAAAGCAAGCCCCGCTGCGATCATTGATCGCCCTGGCGCACCATAGGTACCCCAGACCGTAATGATTTTCCCTGAGTTATTTAGTTTTTCGGGTGTGGGATCTGCAACGGGTGAGAGGTCGTCCTGTAACGCAGAATCATGCGGGTTACTTTGCCCCTGATGTGCGGTACCAAGTATGTCTTGCCATTCAGGGACCTTGTCGCTTCCTGCACCTAATGCAACCGATAGCATCGAGACGAGGTCGGTACTCATAGCGTGCGCTGTAAGCGTGTATTTAATGCCGATGGCGCGCAAGCGTTCTTGAGAGAACTGATCTGTGGGGTCGTTAATTGCGATGACGCTTACGCCATCACTTTCAAGCTCATGTACGAGTGAACGATCAAAACCTGGCAGGTCGCTACTGATCAGGGCGACGACCCCTAGCCCTGCGCGAGCTGCGCCAAGCAGTTCGGCCGCGTCAGCACACCTTCGAGCGACCACTATTGTGGGATGCCCTGCAAGAATCTCAACAATGTGATCGTCTACTGAGCCAAGCACTGCCGTCATGACTCTAATTTCTACTGACTCCTGCATAGGGTCATGTTCTGGGTGTGGCCACTGTGGAGTGGGTTCTTGCCATGTCATGACATACTGCCTGGTGACATCAAAAGCGCTAACGTTCCTGATTTTTGGCGGCTTCCCAGCACATCATTTATCTGTTCGGCAGGCACCACAACATGAATAGTCTGGGTTGCACTAGCGTTAAAAGAATTTTGCGTGTCCGGAAGTTGGCTCACATAAAGGTTCTCGGCAACTAGTTCTGGCTTTGTTTCTTGCGTGTTTTCTGAAAGGCCTGAGGTCTTGGTGTCTGCGGTAAACCATAGATCGACGGTGCTTCCCACCTGCGCAATGTCAGGTAGCCGTTCAGCGATGTTGATAGCAATAACCTTTGATTGCGATGTGTCTTCATCAGCCACTGAAGCTACCGGAATGAATTCCCCTTCAGTGATAGGTTGCGTTGCGACAAGACGCTCGTCTGCCTGCAATGTTCCTGTTAAGTATTGAGAGCTTTGCGACCCGATATTTACTTCTACGATACGTAAATCGTCTCGGGTTATAGCTTGTCCCGGTGCAAAGGATTTACTTGCAACAAATACTGGTTTTAAAGATTTTGCGTCTTCAACAACCCACGAGCCAAGCCATACTGCTGTTGCTACTAAAATAATTCCGACCACAAGACGGGGGTCTTTTACCGTCGGCTTTTTTAACCGCGGGGTAAGGGATTCATTCTTTCCCTCTTCATGAAAACTCTGACTGGCCATCGTTCCCCTCTGCTCTCTTTGATATCTGTTCCATATTGAACTGTTCACAGTAGCTATGGTGGAAACTAAGAAATCTGTGGATATTGCTTTTCACACCGCTAGTCGTGAAAGAATCAAGGCATGGCATCACGATTTCTTACGCTCGCGGATGTGACGGAGACACTTAATATCTCGTCCACGCAGGCGTATGCCCTTGTACGCAGCGGAGAGTTGCCTGCCATACAAGTGGGCGGACGCGGGCAATGGCGAGTTGAATCGTCGGAGTTGGAATCATACATTCAGCGCATGTACGAGCAAACCCGTCAACGCGTCAAGTCTGGACACTTTGAGGATTGAGCCGTCATGCGACTGTCATGTAGTCCATGTATGACGTTGCCAAAGTGAAACTTTCCGTACGTTCGCGCTCTTCCCATTCCCCTACACCGCCGCTTTGTACATCAAAGTGGTCAATGCCTACTCGTTGTATACGCCCTGAGAGGGTGTTCCCTCGGGTTGCAACGCGTACATAAGAACGATCGCGCGCAATGCTACGCAATACAGAATTTAGGCTTATGCGCTGCAAGTCTGCCGAAATTTTTGAGGGTCTTCCCGTGGGCTTCTTCTCACCGTGCGGTTTTTCGGCGTCGTGAGCCGGTTCAACCATAGATCGGTTCGTTAGGTTTTTGACCGCGACGATACTTGCGAGCGGAACAATAACTGTTGCGCCTGCGATGGTGAGTAGTAGCCATTCAATGTGGCATATTGTGAGTGTCCCTTTTAATGATCGTCCAGCCTCAAAGAGTAACTCCACCTCGTTTCCGGCATCCGCACGCAATCGCTCATACAGTGATATCCGCGACGTTTCTGCACGTGAGAGCTCTGCAGCAGCAGTGTGAAGCGTCATGAGTTCTTCAAAAGCAAACTCCGACTCAAGCTGAGTGAAGAGCTGTTCCCAGCGTTCCATAGGCTTCCAATCACGACATAGTGCAGTTTAGGGATTATCCACAACTCGGTTTCCCTGTAGACAAGTTTGCCGTTTTGTTATTTGATCAAAGAAGATCAAACTGCATCAAACAACATCAAAAATCTGCAAGGGGCACATTAAGTGGGTAGTAGGAACCGTTTTGCACCAATCACCATTGCGTTTTTCTGCGGACTTATATGGGGCTTGTTGTTCAACCGCGTACACACGCACATAACCACAATCCTCACCGACGAAGGACTGCAAGCTCACCCATACCTCACCTATGTTGAAATTCTGATTCTCAGCGCAGGACTCATCGCCTGCACCTGGTGGGGGCTATCAAGCCTTCTTTTGGTGCTTGTCCAACTCACACCCAAAAACAGCGGACTCAACCTGCGCTTACAAACAACAATTCGCACAATCGCACCGCACACCCTGCAAAAAATGCTCGTCGGCATAGTAAGCACCACGCTCGTGTTCACTCCACTCGCAGCCCAAGCAACACAAAATTCCACCAGCGAAACAGCACACAGCGCACAAGCAGACCAAGCTATTCCGGCAGCAGCACCCGCCGGCGTTCAAAGTTTGGGCTTTATTGCAACACCCGTTACAGAAGCTGACCACATCAAAAACAGCGCATCACCAACGCCTCTTGGTTTTTTATCCACAGAGCTACCCAGCTCACAAGAAGAAAAAGAACAACCTGCACAGCAGCCTGATACGCCACACACACCCGCACAACCAGTTGCCCACACGCCTACCCACGACGACTCAGCAACACAACTAAGCCTTGACTTCCGAGCACCAGACGAAACTAACACCCCAGAGCAACCGCACACCACCGCTCAACCTCAAACCAAAAAAGAAAAAAAATACACGGTAAAACCTGGAGACAGCCTGTGGGAAATAGCTGCAACACACACCACTAGCACGTCTAACCAAGACATAGCACGCTCCTGGAACGCACTCTATGCAGCAAACAAAGAAATTATCGGAAACAACCCAGACATGATCTTCTCCGGAACCGTCTTAACCATACCGAGCGCACTCCAATCCCCCCACAACTAATCCCTCAAGAACACCCGAAAACGCACAGCAGGCAACCACACAAGGAACACGACACCTCATGACTGCACTTCACGATGCACCGCTTCTCCCGCCCGTCAACAACGCACTCATTCCCCTAGAGTTACAGCTGGCACACGACCCTGAAGAAGAACCCCAACGCATCGAACGAGGAAAAGCACTCGCCGACCCCACAGCCGTGGTCTGCACCGTCGCTCACGCCGCTCTCGAGGTCGTTCATGGAACCCGCCCAGTGCAACAAATTGCCTCACTCGTCTCACCCGCAATACTTCAACTACTCATGACAAAAGTACGCGCACAACAAAAAATAGACTACGCAAACGGTGTTTCTCGGCATCCGCACGCATCCACAAACTCCACTGGCAAAGACCCAGCACGACGCCCTCCAGCACGCATAATCAAAGCCCGCATAGCGCGCATATCAGCTGTTGCGGCAGAAGCCAGCGTGCTCATCCACGATGGGGAAAAAGTACGAGCAACGGCTCTTCGCGCTGAAGAATTCCGGGGCCGCTGGCGCGTTAACGTCCTCCAAATTGGATAAAAACTGGGAGGGGCCGCATCATACGATGCGGCCCCTCCCAGCTGTAATACGAAACAACCTACTTGCGTCGACGTCCAGCACGTTGCGCGGCCCGACGTTCTTCACGGTTTCCACCAGAAGCATCAGAGCCATCAGCAGAAGAACCCTCACTTGAGGAATAGTTCAACTTAGTAGGTGCTTTCGGCGCTTCAAGCCCCTTAGCCACCATTACGTCATGCTCTTCATCTGGAACACCATCACCATCGATATCAACTTCTTGGTGCTCAATCTTCACTTGCAAGTTAAACAAGAAACCAACTGCTTCTTCTTTAATACTTGCCAGCATCGCTTGGAATAGGTCGTAGCCTTCACGCTGGTACTCAATAAGAGGATCACGCTGAGCCATCGCACGAAGACCAATACCCTCTTTCAGGTAATCCATCTCGTACAGGTGTTCGCGCCATTTACGGTCAACAACGCTCATCACAATGCGCCGTTCAAGCTCACGCATGTTTTCAGAGCCAAGATCTGCTTCACGACGTTCGTATGCAAGACGAGCATCCGAAAGAACCTCATCGAGGACGATCTCTGGCTTCAAGTTGACTCGACCGCCAACAGAATCTTCCAGTTCCTCAATCGAAATGGAAATTGGGTAAATACCCTTCAACGCTGCCCACAGCGTGTCAAGATCCCAGTCCAGAGAGTTATTCGATGTCGTTGCTGCATTCACATAATCTGTAATGACATCGGTAAGGAAATGCTGGATTTGATCCTGCATGTCTTCGCCCTCAAGAACACGACGACGCTCATCGTAAATAACCGTACGTTGACGCGACATGACATCGTCATACTTCAACACGTTCTTACGAATCTCAAGGTTACGTGACTCAACTTGCCCCTGCGCAGACGCAATACCACGAGTAACCATCTTTGATTCAAGTGGCATATCGTCAGGGAATCCAGCACGATGCATCATCGATTCGGCCAAGTTTGAACCAAACAAGCGCATCAGTTCGTCTTGCATAGACAAGTAGAACCGTGATTCACCTGGGTCACCCTGACGACCTGAACGACCACGCAACTGGTTATCGATACGACGCGACTCGTGACGCTCAGTACCTAGCACATACAGTCCACCAAGCTCTGTAACTTCATTGTGCTCGTCTTTCACCGACTGGCGTGCTGCTTCCACTGCCTGTGGCCAAGCAGCTTCGTATTCGTCAGGGTTTTCAACAGGGTCGAAACCTTGTGCTTTCAACATGTCTTGAGCGAGGAACTCTGCGTTACCACCCAACATGATGTCGGTACCACGACCCGCCATGTTCGTAGCAACAGTAACTGCACCTTTACGTCCAGCCATTGCAACAATTGCGGCTTCACGTGCGTGTTGCTTCGCGTTCAACACTTCGTGCGGGACGCCCTGCTTCTTCAACATCGACGATAGAAGCTCAGATTTTTCGACAGAGGTTGTACCAACCAAAACAGGTTGGCCATGCGCGTGACGTTCAACAATGTCTGCCACCGCAGCATTAAATTTCCCTTCCTCATTTTTATAAATAAGGTCAGGCTGATCAACACGTTGCACTGGGCGGTGTGTTGGAATAGGGACAACACCAAGGTTGTATGTTGATTTAAACTCTGCGGCTTCGGTTTCTGCAGTACCTGTCATACCAGACAAGGTGCTGTATAAACGGAAGTAGTTTTGCAAAGTGATCGTTGCCAGAGTCTGGTTCTCTGCCTTGATCGTAACGCCTTCTTTAGCTTCGATGGCCTGGTGCATGCCTTCGTTGTAACGACGTCCAGCAAGAATACGTCCAGTGTGTTCGTCAACGATCAGGACTTCGCCCTTAAGCACAACGTAGTCTTTATCGCGCTTGAACAACTCTTTCGCTTTAATTGCGTTGTTCAAAAATCCGATAAGTGGAGTGTTCAGCGACTCGTAAAGGTTATCGATGCCAAGGTAGTCCTCTACCTTGGCGATACCTGGCTCAAGCACACCGATGGTGCGTTTCTTTTCATCGACTTCATAATCTTCATCGGCTACAAGACGACGAACAATCTTAGCGAATTCGACATACCACTTGTTGACGTCGCCATCTGCAGGACCAGAAATAATAAGCGGTGTACGAGCCTCATCGATAAGAATCGAGTCAACCTCATCGACGACAGCGAAGTTGTGTCCGCGTTGCACAAGCTCATCCATCGACCATGTCATGTTGTCACGCAGATAGTCGAAACCGAACTCGTTGTTGGTTCCATACGTAATATCGGCGGCATACATTTCGCGACGAACTTCAGGTGTCTGACCGCTCAGAATACATCCTGTGGTGAGACCTAAGAACCTAAAGACACGGCCCATAAGTTCACTCTGGTATTCAGCCAAGTAGTCGTTCACGGTAACAACGTGCACGCCTTTACCAGACAGCGCATTGAGATATGACGGCAATGTTGCAACCAGTGTCTTACCTTCACCGGTTTTCATTTCTGCAATGTTCCCCATGTGCAAAGCTGCACCACCCATGAGCTGAACATCGTAGTGGCGTTGCCCCAACGTACGGCTAGATGCTTCTCGCACGACAGCGAACGCTTGAGGAAGAAGCGCGTCAAGAGTGATTCCCGACTCGATGTCCTCTTTAAAGCGTGCAGTTTCCTCACGCAGTTCTTCGTCAGTAAATGCCTTGTAGTGTTCTTCAAGCCCATTTACTTGCTGAACGATACCGTTCAGTTTCTTGAGAATTCTTCCTTCGCCAAAACGAAGTGCTTTCTCGAGGATATTAGCCACGCGGAACTCCCATGTGAGCGCTAGTTTTCCCTGCCATGTCTATGCGAGGGCATTCAATAGACCATCGTATTAGGTTTTGGGCCGCTAAAACGTCATCTACATTCGCCCAAAGCCAAATTTCAACATTTTCACTATATCGACTGCTTCTCGTACGGGTCTAAGGTAGGTCAACCCACGCAAGCAGATATCGTCGAACTCATGAGTGTGGGGGCAACATCCGTGGATGTTGCCCCCACACACCTAACTTATTATTCCTGTGGTGCCGCGTCCGGTTCACATTCACAGGTGGCGTCCAAAGCGATCACACCGTATGTCCAACCACGACGACGATACGCGACGGACGGACGGTTCGATTCTTTGTCGATGAAGAGGAAAAAGTCGTGTCCAACCATTTCCATCTCATAGATGGCATCATCTAATGACATTGAATCTGCGGTGTGGAGTTTCTGCCGGATGATTACTGGAGAATCTCCTAGCTGAATTTCCGTGGTTTCGCCTGGTTTTTCTAAATGTACGGGTGCGTCTTCATCAACGACCTCAACGGGTGTAGCTTCTACAAAAGGGCGAACGTCCACTGGCTCAACGAATTTACGTTGGCCACGACGTTTATTGTTACGGCGTTCATGCGCACGGCGGAGGCGCTCTTGCAATTTGTCGAGCGCGAGATCAAGCGCTCCAAACCTGTCATCCGCGGCAGCCTCAGCCCGAACTACGGGGCCTTTGTCTCGAACAGTTATTTCTACACGTTCACGGACTGCTGCTTGCCTAGGGTTGTTTTCGTGGGTTACTTCCACGTCCACCCGTCGCACAGTTGGGGAATACTGCTCAATTTTGCTGAGCTTGTCTTCTGCGTGACGGCGAAAACGGTCTGCTACTTCGGTGTGCCGACCAACAACTACGATCTCCATGTGAGCCTCCCGGCATTCGTGGCGCTCTCGCGCCAGGTCTTCTTGGGTTTAGGCGTTCAAGGAACGCGCGAGATGTATCACCTCCCCTGCCGTTCTGGGATCTGAACTCTAGGTTATCTTGCAGCGTGGCAAAGGTCACTTTGCCACGCATCATTTTCATCCGATTTCCCTCAGGGCTAACTTTTGGGTGTCGCAAATAGGGCCAAGCCAGCGGCCAAAGTCCCAGATCCGAGGTGAAATTGGCGGCGAACCTCAAACAGTGTTGACGCCGTTGTCACTACGTCGTCGACAAAAAGCACTAACGTATCTTTACTGAATCTCTGAGTCAATCTGTGAGGTACATAAAATTTGCCTGATACGTTTCGTCTCCGCTGCATAACGCTTAATCCAACTTGGTCATTTTTATTGCCACGAACTCGTACACCAGAAAATATGTGTGCAGACAATCCTGCAGTGTTCAGCCCAGTAGCAACACCACGAGCCACAACCTCTGCCGGGATAAAGCCACGGTGCACTGTTGCGGATCGGCTTGACGGCATAAAAACAATCCATACCTCACGCACACGCTGGTATGAATGATCGAGAAGAATAAAGCGCGCGCATTCTTCGCCTAGTTGTTGTGCGTGCCCAAAAATGAGTTCACTGACATCGCGTCGGCCGTGGTCTTTCCAGCGCGCGACAATGCTACGTGCTGGTTCTATAAACGTGTTTCCCGCAAAGATAGGAAAAGTGTCTGTACCCGCTTCAGTCACAAACAATGAAGGTGTACTACCTGTACGACATGTTGTACAAACAGCCACATCGTAAAGTCCACATCCTGCGCAGCTTACTGGCGCAATGAGGTGGGCTACATCCCGAATAATATGCCGTACAGACCCTAAAAACGTTTTAGTTAATACCACACGAAGATAATGCGCAGACGACAATCTTTACATGCCATCTGGCACCTAGTTATGTGCATAGCTAGGTGCCCATGCGTATGTGTACGACGTGTTTTCCTTACCTAGCCGGGGAAAGTCGGTAACCGTGCATCATCTGCGATTTCCACCCAGGCAGAGCCAATTGAGCCGCGACCCAACACCGTATTATCAGCAGTTCCAATAAAAACAGACCGCAGACCACGACCAATGGCCAACGCATTGACATCTTCTGCTGTCGCCACAGCTTCACTGCTACCAGACAACGGAACAGAGGCAAAAATTTCTATGTCAGAACCACTGGTTTTTCCAATCACGCCAAGTGTTGACTCATCAAGCCACTGCACCAACTCTGCATCTTGCACTTGCGCTCCAACAGAAATCGGATCAGACAAACTCTGAGGAACCCCATTCTCGTCTCGAAGCACACCAGCAACATCAATACGAGTAACACCATTTGACGACGACAAAACCACAACGCGCGCACCGTCATGTGATACTCGAGCTGCCCGCACCAATCGTCCAGTCAGCCAAGGCACCTTTACAGGCACAGCGGTAGCATCACTGCTGACAGCAGACAATTTTCCGTCGCGATCATCCGGTTGAACTTTCTCACCGGTCCATGCCCATCCAAATCGGTCAAGCGACGGCGGAATGAGCGTGCGGCCTTTAAACAAAACAGCCGCTTCACCATCTGCGTCCGGGATTCGTCTAATTGTGTCAGCGCCGTCTAAGAACACACCCTGCGCACTACGATCTTCTGTAGCTAATGCAGATACCGAATAGGGCGCCAACGAACCGCGTGCATCCAACGCTACAAGTGTGCGACCTTTCACTTGAAACAGCTCATCATTCGACAACACGACTGGATCATTTGCCAAAATCGGATCCCGCACTACGTTGGCGTCTGGGACGACTTGAATATCAACGGAGTTAACTTGAAAACGAACATCTCGAATGCCCGGCAGTTTAGTTAGTGTTTCTTGAATCTGGGTTGCTAACAATTCACGATCACGGGGAGTTGCTTTCTGGACTTCACTCGAAAGGTTCACCACAGCTGTTCCACTTTCTGATGGAACAGAGTCGTACATGAGACGTGTACCTTCAGGAATAGCAGTAACCACAGCGTCTTGAAGCCACGGAGAAGGACCGCCCAGCAAGGCGTTAACCACGTAGGTTTCTAACTTTGCCAAAGCAACCCAGCGCACTTCAGGAACAAGATAGTCACCTTGCGGACTCAAAAAATATACGCTTGCGGCGCGATACTGCGTCTGAAAGTTAGGCTTTGAAATAAGAACGCCATCTTGCAAGCTAGAAATCCGCCATTGTCCGTCACTGTTTTTCACCAAATCAAATGTCAGATCATATTTAGCGTCTGGCACGGATTCCGAATATGAACCATTCGTAGCGACGATACCAACAGATTTTGCTGTGCCTTGAACAGAAACACTGAGGGCTTCTGCAAGGTCAAGGTTCTCTGCCGAATCTTCTTGAAGATTATCGAGTGTTTGTAAAACAAGCTCACCTGTATATATTGACGTTGAGGATGCCGGATCCCATTTCGCCGCTGCTGTACTCGTCAAAAATTCTTTTGCGACAGCCCAACTATCAGCGATCCCCGCAGCTTGCGCAGATACAAAACCATCAACAATTTCTTGCGGGGTCGCATCACGTTGAGGACCATCCGCTTGCAAAAAAATCGGGGCAGGATCTTGAACAGAAACATCACGTGAGGACACAGCCGACTCTGTCGGTATCTGTGCACACGCAGTCAATACACACATCACCAGTACTAAAACAACCGCACCATATGTTCGGCCTAGAGATCTTTTACGAAAAGCATTACTCATGTTTCCCCTCCGGCGTAGGCTCCGGAACAGCAGGACTCGCGCCCTGCGGCAACTCGTCCCCCTCATGCTGATGTGGCGTAACAAACTGCGGAACTGCAGCAGGCCCATGCATGTCTTGTGTAGATGCACCTTGCACCACAGCTTCTTCATCCTGCTGCTGCGGTTCAAGATCAAGTGGCGACTCATTCAACGTAATACCAGCACGACGAGGCAACGTAAGACGGAAAACAGACCCGACGCTAGGGCGTGACCACACCTCAAGCCAACCTCCATGCAGATGCGCATCTTCACGAGCAATTGCCAAGCCCAATCCGGTGCCACCCGTAGTGCGGGCACGAGCCGGATCAGCACGCCAAAACCGGTCAAAGACACGAGTCACTTGCTCCCGGTCCATCCCAATTCCGTGGTCACGCACAACGACGGCAACAGCAGTTTTATTACCTCGAATTACTACCTCTACCGGATTACCTTCCGCATGTTCAATAGCATTGACTAGCAGGTTACGTAAGATTCTCTCTACCCGCACAGGGTCAAAATCTGCGCGTGACGATTCATCACCAAAGTCCGCCGACAGCCACACATTCTTTTTTTCTGCCAACGGAATAGCGTTATCTATAACGCGTGACATCACTTCGGTAAGGTCACGCGCTTCTGCGTCAAGGACCGCTGCCCCCGCATCAAAACGAGAAATCTCCAAAAGATCTGCTAGAAGGTCTTCAAACCGGTCAAGTTGCGTCTGCAACAGTTCAGAAGAGCGTTTGATCGTTGGAGAGTACTCGTCACGGCCTTCATAAATCATCTCTGCGGCCATTCGCACAGTGGTTAATGGGGTACGCAGTTCGTGGGATACATCGGAAACAAACCGACGTTGCACCGCAGAGAGCTCCGCTAACTGATCGATTTGGATTTGCAGAGACGACGCCATCTCATTGAATGACCCTGCCAGCCGCGCAACTTCGTCTTCGCCTCGAGCCTCGAGTCTTTCATCAAGATGTCCATCAGCGATTCGCTCAGCAACTTTCGATGCTTGTTGAACCGGTTGAATAACTTGTCGTGTAACAGCGAAAGTTATCGCGGCAAGAACTGCGATAAGCCCTACCCCAGCAAGCCCCACTATGCCTTGTAAGAAGTGAAGTGTTTCTTGTTGTGGGGCAAGACTGTACAAAAAATATACTTCAAAGGGGCCCACGGCAGGAGCTTCAATGATTGTGCCAGCAACAATTCCTGGTGCACTGCCATCCGCGGTGGGTATTTCAACACTCTGCCAATGTTGTCGCTTAGTTTCGTTTGCAGTAATTTGCCGCATTTCGGGAGTGATAAGGGAGCCCAGTTCAGGGGCTGTCGATAAGTCAAGGACCCTCATATCACTTGTGTTATTTAACGACTTCCACAAAAAAACATCTCTGCCCGATGTGCCACTTGTTTGTAACGCTAAAAGCACGTCGTTCATTGTTTGTTGCACTTGAGATGTAGTTGTTGCACTTGATGAACTGAGTTTTGTTTGCGTTTCCGAAATTGACCGCGCGCTTTCTACCAAAATCTCGTCAACGCGCTGCTCAAATAATCCGTTACGAATAGAAGTAGACAAAAACGCAGACAAAGCAACCAAAGCAATAAGCCCAATCGCAATGGCAGTGAACATGACACGGAACTGTACTGAGGTGCGAAACGGCTTCAGAACTGTGCGGGGCAGTCGTTTGAGTCGTTCACGTACGCTACTGAGGCGTGTGAACGACGCGAAAGATGTCATACTTTCCGAGCGCCTGCCTTGTATCCGACTCCGCGCACTGTCAAAACAATCTCTGGGTTTTCAGGATCGTGTTCGATTTTCGATCGAAGCCGCTGTACGTGCACGTTCACCAAACGGGTATCTGCAGCATGGCGGTATCCCCACACTTTTTCGAGCAAGACATCGCGCGTCAGCACCTGCCATGGTGCACGAGCCAAAGCCACAAGCAAATCGAACTCTAGTGGTGTCAGCGGAATAGCGACACCATCACGGGTTACTTTATGCCCAGTAACGTCAACGTGTAGGTCTCCGATAGGCAAGACTTCCGGAGCCGGCTCGTCTAAACGACGCAGACGTGCACGGATGCGTGCAACAAGCTCTTTAGGTTTGAACGGTTTAGGCACATAGTCGTCTGCTCCGGCTTCAAGCCCCGCAACAACATCGACCGTGTCACTTTTAGCGGTGAGCATGATGATAGGAACACCCGATTCTTGCCGTATTTCTCGGCACACAACCGTTCCGTCTTTGCCCGGAAGCATCAAGTCCAAGAGCACCAAATCTGGTTGTGTTTCTTGAAACTTGCGATAGGCTTCGTCGCCATGCGCGCAAAACGCTACCTCGTACCCCTCGCTTTCGAGAACGATTCCGATCATTTCAGCTAGTGCGGTGTCGTCATCAACTACCAGAACACGTTGATTCATGAGGCTATTTTGCCATTCTTTAGTAGCAATTTTCAGTACCCTCGGTATTTAACTGTTCCATGGTGACCTATTTCGTAGCGTGGCGAGGGGTTTATTCAGTAAAGTTTTGGGTGACCACGCCTATTGCGGCGCACTTAAGCCTTCACTTTGGAGACTTCATTATGACTACCCCCCAGTATGGCAATAGCGAGCCTGGACGTACACCAGACGAACAATCAGAGGGATCTGCACAACCAACCCCTCCTGGTCAGGTATCAGGTTCTGGGGGTTTTGCACCACCTTCTGGAGCACAGCCTAACGGACAGCCACCTCAATATGGTCAGCCTGCACCTCAATATGGGCAACAGGCACCGCAGTACGGGCAGCAGATTCCTCAATTTGGACAGCCAGCGCCACAATTCAATCAGCCTGGTGGTCATCCTCCACACTACGGAAGCCCTCAGTTTGGCGGGCC